>CAYFKU010000004.1:40762-58809 GCA_964343955.1 uncultured Rhizobium sp.
CTGTTAGGACTGATTGAATGGCTCGCGCCGCTACCAAGGACCGTACTGAAAGCTCCATCGCCACCCCCAGCCGCGAAGATTTCGCCGCCATGCTGGAGCAGAGCTTCGAGACCCAGAGCCCGCAGGAAGGCTCCGTCATCAAGGGCACCATCGTCTCGATCGAGAATGATTTCGCCATGGTCGATGTCGGACTAAAGACCGAAGGCCGCATCTCGCTCAAGGAATTCGCCATGCCGGGCGTGCTGGCCGACATCAAGGTCGGCGACACGGTCGAGGTTTACCTGGAGCGCGTCGAGAACGCCCTGGGCGAAGCCGTTCTGAGCCGTGACAAGGCCCGCCGCGAGGAAAGCTGGATCAAGCTCGAGAAGGTCTTCAACGACCAGACCCGCGTCACCGGCGTGATCTTCGGCCGCGTCAAGGGCGGCTTCACCGTCGATCTCGACGGCGCCGTGGCCTTCCTGCCCGGCAGCCAGGTCGATGTCCGCCCGATGCGCGATGTCGGCCCGCTGATGAACCAGGCGCAGCTGTTCCAGATCCTCAAGATGGACCGCCGCCGGGGCAATATCGTCGTGTCCCGCCGCGCCGTTCTGGAAGAGCGCCGCGCCGAGGAGCGCACCAGCCTGGTCGCCTCGCTGGCCGAAAAGCAGATCGTGGAAGGCGTGGTTAAGAACATCACCGACTATGGCGCCTTCGTGGATCTGGGCGGCGTGGACGGCCTGTTGCACGTCACGGACATTGCCTGGCGCCGCGTCTCCCACCCGACCGAAGTCCTGTCGGTGGGCCAGACCGTCACCGTGCAGATCATCAAGATCAACCACGAAACCCAGCGCATCAGCCTGGGCATGAAGCAGCTCCAGACCGATCCCTGGGAAGGCGTCGCCGCCAAATATCCGGTGGGCGTCCAGTTCAAGGGCAAGGTCACCAATGTCACCGACTATGGCGCCTTCGTGGAGCTGGAGCCGGGCGTGGAAGGCCTGGTCCATGTCAGCGAAATGTCCTGGGTCAAGAAGAACACCGCCCCCTCCAAGCTGGTCACCCCCGGCTCGGATGTGGATGTCGCCGTGCTGGAAGTGGATTCCAACAAGCGCCGCATCAGCCTTGGCCTGAAGCAGACCCAGGAAAATCCCTGGTCCTCCTTCACCAGCAACCATCCGGTGGGCACCGTGATCGAGGGCGAGATCAAGTCCATCACCGAATTCGGCCTGTTCATCGGCCTGGATGCGGAGATCGACGGTATGGTCCATCTGTCCGACCTGTCCTGGGCCAAGCCCGGCGAGGAAGCCATCAAGGACTATTCCAAGGGCCAGACCGTCAAGGCCAAGGTGCTGGACATTGACGTCGAGAAGGAGCGCGTCTCCCTCGGCATCAAGCAGCTGGACAGCGATCCGATCGAGAAGGCCGGCGCCGGCGGCGGCGCCCTGAAGAAGAACCAGGTCGTCACAGGCACGGTCACCGAAGTCAATGACGGCGGCATCGAGGTGGAACTGGAAGGCGGCATCCGCTCCTTCATCCGCCGCGCCGACCTGGCCCGTGACCGCAACGACCAGCGTCCCGAGCGCTTCGGCAAGGGCGAAAAGGTCGATGCCCTGGTCACCAGCATCGACAAGGCCACCCGCAAGGTCTCCCTCTCGATCAAGGCCCGCGAAGTGGCCGAGGAGAAGGAAGCCGTCGAGCAGTATGGTTCGTCCGACAGCGGCGCCAGCCTGGGCGACATCCTGGGCGCGGCCCTGAAGAAGAAGACCCCCGCCAAGAAGAAGGGCGAGGAGGAGTAATGCAGTTGAGCCGAAGCTGAGCCGGGCCTGGCCCGGATCGGCGATGGTTCAGACCGCATCTTCGAAACAGCAAAGGGGCGCTGCGAAAGCAGCGCCCCTTTTTGTTTACAGCGAGAATCGCACTAGCTTGCCGCACCTATCGATGGGGAGTTGAGTTATGGCGAAGAAGAGCAAGCTGGCCCAACGCGCTGCCGAACTGGAAGCGGCTGTCGCGGGCCTTTTCACCGGCACGCCGGCCGCGCCCGCGGCCCCGGCCAAAAAGAAGAAGCGCAAGGCCAAGAAGGTCAAGGTGGTGAAGGCCGCCAAGCCGGCCAAGAAGTCGGCCAAGAAGAGCGCCAAAAAGGCGGCCAAGCCCGCCAAGAAGGCGGCGAAGAAGGCCAAGAAAAAGGCCAAGAAGCGCTAACCGCTTCCGCCAACGGCAAGATCAAGGCGCTGTCCCGCTTGGGGCGGCGCCTTTTTCTTTTTCGGGGAAGGCCGCTAAGCTTCTCCCAACAAAACCAAAAGGGGGGACCCATGACATTCAAGCGATTTGCCATCCTGGCCGCGCTGGCGGCCTTGCCGATGACCGCCGGCGCGCAGCCGGCCACGGCGCCGCACACCATGCCGGTGGACGGATTTCTCTATCAGCCGCGGGCCGAGGTCGAGGCCCTGACCCATCGCGCCGACGGCAAGCCCCAGTCCAAGATCGTCATCGATCACGAGAATTACTTCATCGAATATGTGACCCGGGTGATCAACACCAATGCCGAGGCCCACAACCACTGGTACGATTACATCCATGTCCTGGATGGCGAAGGCAGCATCACCTATGGCGGCACCCAGGACGGCGGCACCGACTCCGGCAATGGCGAGATCCGCGGCGGCAAACTGGTGGGGGCCAAGTTCCAGATCCTGCATCCCGGCGACCGGCTGGTGATCCCGCCCGGCATGCCTCATGTCTTCACGGCGACGCCCGGACACACCTTCACCTACCTGATCTTCAAGCAAAAGACCTGAGGCCATCATGCGAAAGATTCTGATCGCCGCCGCCCTGCTGGCGGCTGTTCCCGCCATCGCGCAGACGCCCGCTCCGGCGGCGAAAACGCCCTTCACCGCGGTGGAAAATCTCACCTCCGAAAAGGCCGTGCGCCATGTCACCGGCCAGGAGCTGGAAGCCATCATGAAAAAGGGCATGACCCCGGGCGCCTTCTATTCCCAGGTCATGCTGTCCAAGCATGACGGCTACCAGATCATCAACACCATCCGCGACAAGGACGGCCAGGCCGAAATCCATGCCGACTGGAACGACAATCTGTTCGTGCAGGAAGGCGAGGCGACCTTCGTCACCGGCGGCACCGCGGTCGATGCCAAGGTGACGGTGCCGGGCGAACAGCGCGGCACGTCCATCAAGGGCGGGACCAGCATGACCATGAAGGCGGGGGACTATTTCTTTGTGCCGGCCGGCACGCCGCACCAGATGAAGGTGGGGGCGGGCCAGCGGATCAGGTTCATTGCCTTCAAGACGCATAAGTAGTTGGAGAAAGAGGCGCCCCACTTCATCGCAAGCCTAATCCTTCTGACTACCGAAGAAGGGGGCGCCAAACTCCATTTCAAACCAACTATCGTCCTCAGTTTTATGTCGGTGATCCGGAAAGAAGTACGAGCTGTTTTATTCACCGGATTTTGGATCGTGATGAGGTTCGGCCCGGTGAAACGGCGAGGATAGAGGCCTCACTACTATGTCCAGAGATCGTCGGCGAAATCTGTCCAGGTCAGCGTTTTTACATTCGTGAGGGCAACCGAACTGTGGGACGGGGCACGGTCGAACGGTTGATCTAGTCCGGCTCGCCGCTCAGGGCGGCTTCCAATCTTTTCTGGGCCGGCTGCCACAGCAGATTGAAAGCCAGCCCCGCCATGATCAGCAGGCAGGCGGCGAGCTTCCAGAAGGGCAGGGGCTCGTTCAGCACCAGCACCGACGCGCCGATGCCGAACACAGGCACCAGCATGGACATGGGCGCCACGGTGCTCGCCGGATAGCGCGACAGCAGCCAGGCCCAGACGGTGTAGCCGAACAGGGTGTTGGCCGCGCTCTGCCACATCAGTGTGGGCCAGATGGTCCAGCTTGAGGTGAACACCGCCTGATAGTCATGCGCCGGGCCTTCCAGCAGCAGGGATGCCCCCAAAAGGCCCGTCATGGCGAAGGGACTGGCCCAGACGACATAGGCCAGCGGGTTCAGCGGCGTTCCCCTGGCGGCCGCCGCTCCCGCCGCCTCGCGGGTGGTCTGGTTGCTCACCGCCCAGCACATCGCGCCCCCCAGCACCAGGGCAAGGCCGGTCGGCGTGATGTCTTCGCCATTGTGCATCAGGATCAGGACAAGTCCCGCCAGCGCCGGGGCCAATCCCAGAAGCTGATGGGTCCTGGGCCGCTCGCCGGTGCGCTGGGCGGCGACCGCCATGGTGAAGAAGACCTGCATCTGCATCACCACCGAGGCCACGCCGGGTGAGATGAAGCCGTTCATGGCGATATAAAGCAGCCCGAACTGGCCGGTCCCGACACATATGCCGTAAAGAGCCAGGCTGCCCCAGGACACGTTCGGCTTTTTCAGGAAGAAGATGGCGGGGAACAGCACCAGGGCGAAACGGATCGCCGCCATCAGAAGTGGCGGCAGCATGCCCAATCCCCAGCGCACCACCACGAAGTTGGTGCCCCAGAAAAAGACGATCAACAGGCCCAGCGCCGCGTCGCGCGGCGACAGATGCGACGATGTCATGCCGCCTCGCCGCTGGCGGCTTTGCGCGGCCGCCACAACAGGTTCAGTGCAAGTCCCCCCATGATCAGCAAGGTAGCCAGAATTTTCCAGAAAGGCATGGGTTCGCCCAGAATGGCGGCGCTGGCGCCGAAGCCGAAAACCGGCACCAGCAGCGACAGGGGCGCCACGGTCGCCGCGGGGTAACGCGACAGCAGCCAGGCCCAGCAGGCATAGCCGAACATGGTGTTGCCCGCCGATTGCCACAGCACCGCCGCCCAGGTGAGCGGCCCGGCATGGGCCAGGCCGGTCATGATGGCATGGGGGCCGTCCAGCAAAAGCGACAGGAGCAGCAAGGGCGGCACCGCGAACAAGGCGGCCCAGACGACATAGGCCAGCATGTTGACCGAACCGGCCTCTTTCCCGGCCTGGTTGCCCAGGCCCCAGCTCAACGCGGCAGTCAGCACCAGGGCCAGCCCCAGCAGGGTCGTGCCCTGGCCGTTATGGACCGCGATGACGCCCATGCCGGCCAGGGCGAGCGCGAAGGCGACAAGCTGGTGGGGCCTGATCCTTTCGCCGGTTCGCCACATGGCCAGCCCGACGGTGAAAAAGACCTGCATCTGCACCACCAGCGAGGCCAGTCCGGGCGGGATGTGTCCATTCATGGCGATGAACAGGAGGCCGAACTGGCCGACGCCGATGGCCAGTCCGTAGAAGGCCAGATTCGCCCAGCGGATTTTCGGCCTTGGCAGGAAGAGACAGGCCGGCATCAGCACGAAGAAAAAGCGCAGGGCCGCGAAAAAAAGCGGCGGCAGCACATCGAGCCCCAGCCGGATCACCACGAAATTGGTGCCCCAGACGAAGACCACCGCCAGGGCCAGAAGCCCGTCGCGCCAGCTCAGATGGGAAGTCATGACAAGCCTCTCCACGGCGACTATAGGCTTGGTCATGCGCTCTTGCTGTGCAAAGGCCGCATGGCTGGTGGCACCAGCCGGGGCCTGATGCGTTGCAACTGGCGATGAGCGATCCCCGCAACAGCCGACAAAAGCCGCCCACGGCCCAGACCGCCCGCCAGGAGGGCGCGCAGGGCCGCACCGGGCAGGGGCCGGACGACAGGGCAAGCGATGGCGAGATTGACGCCAGCGATTCCCGGATGCGGGCCAGGATCACCGATGCCCCGGAGGACAGTCATGCGAATGCTTGAAATCCTCCTTGGCCTGGGGCTGGCGCTGCTCGCCTTCATTGTCCTGAAGGTGATCGGCCTGGTGCTGAAATTCGCCCTCATCGCCGCCGTGCTCGGCTTTATCGCGGGGCTGGTGCTGGGGCGGATGCTGCGCCGCAACGGTTCGGTGTAACCGCCGCGCCCGGCCCGCCGAACTATCCGGAAGATGTGCTAAGACCATCCGAAGGATGCACCGTTCATGATCCTCTATCTGCTCTCCTATCTCGGCGGGGTGCTGACCATTGTCAGCCCCTGCATCCTGCCCGTGCTGCCCTTCGTCTTTGCCCGCTCCGACCGTCCCTTCGCGCGATCTGGTCTGCCGCTGCTTATGGGCATGGCGGGCACCTTTGCCCTGATCGCCACACTGGCCACGGTGGGCGGGAGCTGGGCCGTGCATGCCAATCAATGGGGCCGCATCCTGGCCATGGCGCTGCTGGCCCTGTTCGGCCTGACCCTGTTGTTGCCGTCCTTGGCCGATCGTCTCACCCGTCCCCTTGTGGCGCTGGGCTCCCGGCTTTCCAACGATGCGCGCGGCGCCGATGGCGGCGCGGGTTCGTCGCTGCTCCTGGGCATGGCCACCGGCCTGTTATGGGCGCCCTGCGCCGGGCCCATCCTTGGCCTGATCCTGACCGGCGCCGCCATCAGGGGCGCCAGCGCATCGACCTCGCTGCTTCTGCTGGCCTATGCGCTTGGCGCGGCGACCTCGCTGGCGGCCGCGCTTCTGGTCGGCGGCAAACTCTTTGCGGCCATGAAGCGTTCGCTTGGCGCGGGCGCGCGCATTCGCCAGGTGCTTGGCCTGCTGGTTCTTGTGGGCGTCGGGGCAATCGCGCTGGGTCTGGATACCGGCCTGTTGACGCGGCTGTCGCTTGGCCAGACCAACAGGCTCGAGCAATCCCTGCTGGAGAAGGCCGGTCTGGTCCGCAAGACCGAAAGCATCGCGGTCGCTGGCAGTGATCTGCCGGTGGAGGGGCGGATGCCGGCGCTGAACGGCGCCACGCTATGGCTGAATTCCCCGCCGCTCACGCGCGAAGGACTGCGCGGCAAGGTCGTGCTGGTCGATTTCTGGACCTATTCCTGCATCAACTGCCTGCGCGCGCTGCCCTATGTGCAGGCCTGGGCGCAGAAGTACAAGGATCACGGGCTGGTGGTGATCGGCGTGCATGCGCCGGAATTCGCCTTCGAGAAAGTGCCAGACAATGTGCGCCGCGCGGTCAGGGACCTGGGCGTCACCTATCCGGTCGCGCTGGATAACAATTACGCGATCTGGCAAGGCTTCAACAATCAATATTGGCCGGCGCATTATTTCATCGATGGCCAGGGCCGCATCTGCCATCATCATTTCGGCGAGGGCGAATACGACCGTTCGGAAAAGGTCATCCGGCAATTGTTGCGCGAGGCGGGCGCCACGGACCTGCCGGGCGGGTTTGTCGATCCCAGGGCGCAAGGCGTGCAGGCCGCGGCGGGAGCCGACGATGCGGCGCGCTCGCCGGAGACCTATCTGGGCTATGGCCGCGGGTCCAACTTCGCCGCCGGACCCGTGCAACCCGACGAGCCCGCGAACTATGTGACGCCCTTTCCCCTGTCGCTGAACCGCTGGGGCTTCGACGGCCGCTGGATCATCGGAGAGGAGAAATCCACCCTGCTGACGGCGGGCGGAAAGCTGACCTTCCGCTTCCATGCCCGCGACGTGCATCTGGTGCTGGGACCGGCAGAGCCCGGTCCGGACGGCAAGATCAGGCCGGTGCGCTTCCGGGTCAGCCTGGACGGCCAGCCGCCGGGCGATAACAGGGGCATGGATATCGATGCGGCCGGGCTGGGCACCGTTACCGGGCAGCGCCTCTATCAATTGCTCCGCCTGAAGCCCGGAGCGGCCCAGGACCACACCTTCACCATCCAATTTGTGGACCCTGGTGTGCAGGCCTTTGCCTTTACCTTCGGCTGAAGCCGTGGCAATGGCCTGAGCCATGTCTATGCAGTTCGTCATCCTGTTCGCCGTGTCGATCTGGGCGGGCATCCAGAATGCGCTGGCAGGCGGGGGCACCTTCCTGATGCTGCCGGCGCTGATGATGACCGACATGAGCGCGCTGGCGGCCAATATCACCTCCACCGTGGCCCTGTTCCCCGGCCAGATCAGTTCCAGCCTGGCCGGGCGCAACCATGTCTCGGGCGCCGGCGGGCTGCCTTTCAGGGCGCTGTTCGCGATCTCGCTGGCCGGCGGCGTGCTGGGCGCCATCCTGCTGCTGGTGACGCCTTCGACCATCTTCCGCCATCTGGTGCCCTGGCTGGTGCTTTTCGCCACTGCCATCTTCGCCTATGGCAGCTTCGTGCCGAAAAAGGCGGACCGGCCGCCCAGCATGGGCAAGACGGGCGCGGGCGTCGCGCAATTCGGCATCTCGATCTATGGCGGCTATTTCGGCGGCGGCATCGGCTTTCTGATGCTGGCGGCCCTGAGCGCGGCGGGACTCAATATCCGCAGCGCCAATGCCACCAAGAATGTGCTGGCCGGGGTGATGAACGCCAGCGCGGTGGCCATTTTCGTCTTTTCACCCAATGTCCATTGGCTGCAGGCGGGCATCGCCTGCGTGGGCGCGGTGATCGGCGGATTTGTCGGCGGCCATATGGTGACGCGGGTGAACCAGAAGCTGCTGCGCCTGTTTGCCGTACTGATCGGCATCGCCCTGACCATCGGCCTGTTTTACCGGGCGCCTTAGGTTTCATCTTGCGGCCTTCGCGCCTGACGGCGCTCGGTTGGCCTGGCCGGCGCATGGCGGCGCACGCCTCCCCCGCTTGCAACGCGCTGGCGCGTGTGCGGGGGAGGTGCGCTTTACTTCAGGTCGCCGCCTTGAACAGGCCCTTGGCGCCGGCCGCCGCGGGCAGCTTTACGCCCAGCGCCGTGCGCATATAGTTCACGCTTGCCGCGATATTGTCATCGACCGAGCCGGTGCCGTCGCCGGGGCGCGGCGCGTCGATGTCGAACACCGCCCAGCCCTTGAACTTCTTCTTGCGCATCACCGCGAAGACGCCGGGGAAGTCCACGCCCTTGCCCTGGCCGACCGAGGCATAGACGCTCTTCTTCTTGTGGTCTTCCGGGGTGGGGCCGGCCTTGTTGCCGCGATATTGCGGGAATGTGTCCTTCAGGTGGAATTCCGTGATGCGGGGGAAGAATTCGTCGGTGATTTTCACCACATCCATGCCGCCCAGCACATTGTGGCCGGTGTCCATGATCAGATGGACATAAGCCGGATCGGTATGGGCCATCACGAAGCGGAAGTCATGCTCCCGCTCCATCGGGCCCCACATATGCGGATGCAGCGAAAGGCGCACGCCGTATTTCTTGGTCCGCATGCCGATCTCGTTGGCGACTTCGGACAGGCCCTTGAGCTGATCGTCGCTGGGGCCGCCGGGCGGGCGCGGGCCCATATTGTTCTTCCAGTGGTCGATCCCCAATGGCTGCAGGAAATCGCGCGCCACGGCTTCCATCTCGGCGATCAGTTCCTTTTTGCCTTCGCCGCCCAGCCAGGGATAGGCGCTGTTGCTGCCGCCGAACGGCTTTGCGCCGGGCTTGCGAGGCAGGTCGCCGACGCAGGCGATTTCCACGCCCACTTCCTGCGCCAGTTTCTTCAGTTCTTGCGGCTTGCCCAGATACTGCACCACCTGGCCGGAATAGGGCTCGAAGCCCTGAAGGCCGTAATGCTTCACATCCTCCAGCATCATGCGCATGTCGGTGGACATCTTCATGCCGCCGCTGGCTTCGTTCCACGAGCCGAAGATCGAACCGGTGGTGCCGAACTTGATGTCGGGATTGACGGGATCGAGGCCGCCCAGGGCCGCGGTGCTTGTGGCGGCCAGCGCCGCGGTGGCGGTGCCGGAAATGATGAAATGACGGCGGCTGAGCATGGTTTTCTCCCCGGTTCTGCGAGCCTGTTGTCCGGGAAGGCTATATCAGCGCCGGCGCTGCTCAAAGAGCGCCGGTGCCGGTGCGGCGCAGCAAACCGCAGCCCGGCTCGCGTGGCGCCTCAGTGATTGAGAGGCTTTTTCGGCAGGAAACGGGTGATGCCGGTGGGCGTCGCGGCATAAAGCACGCCATCGGGCCCCAGCGCGACGCCTTCGCCCGCCTGCTCGTCGGGCACGAAGGCCGCCAGCTTTCCGGTCCGGACGCTACCGATATAAATGCCCTTCTGGCCCTCGCTGTTATAGTCGCTGGCATAGAGCGTATCGTCCGGCAGCAGGAACAGCCCGCTGGGATGGTTGAACCCGCGATATTCGGTCAGCCATTTGCCATCCTGGTCGAAGACCTGGATGCGGCCATTGACCCGGTCGGCAACCAGCAATCGTCCCTTGCTGTCAAACGCCAGGGCATGCGGATTGCGAAACTGGCTCTTGCCGGAGCCCAGGCTGCCCCAGGCCTTGATGAATTTGCCGTCCGGCGAAAATTTGATGATGCGGGTGATGGTGTCTGGCGGCAGGTCCGGCGCCACCGCGCCGTGACCGTCGGCGACGAAAATATCGCCATTGGGCGCGGTGATGACATCGCCGGGATTGTGGAATAGGTCGGGGCCACCCCCGGAAACACCCGCCTTGCCCAGCCGCATCAGGACCTTGCCCTGGGGGGACAGCTTGATGACCTGCTCGCCCTTTGGCTTGCCGCCCTTTTTGGCGACGGCCGCATCGGTCACCCAGACATTGCCGTCCCGATCCACATGCAGGCCATGCGGCATGGCGAAGAGACCCGCGCCGATGCTGCGGATGGGGCGTCCGGTCCTGGGATCGATCTGATGCACCGCCGCCATGTCCGAGCCGTCACAACTGCCGCCGCCGCAGCGGTCGATCACCCAGATCTCGCCATGGGGACCGATCTCGATTCCGGCTGTGGTGCCCCAGGCTCTGCCGTCGGCGAGTTTCGCCCATTGCCGTTGCGGCGGACCGAACGGGTTGGACAAATTGCCGGGCATGGACATCTGGGCGGTCGCGGGGATTGCGACTGTCAGCAGGGCGGCCAGGATCAGCGCGATGCGAATGGTCATGAACAGTCCCCGGTTGCAGCGCGCGGACCCTATCGCAGGGACGCAGCACGGCAAAGTCCTCTCAAAACTTGACCGCGCAGGGGAAAGGACAATGATGCCACCGCGATGGCGCATACAAGCGCCGGTGGGATGGGAAGCGCATGACAGCCAGGGGATATGTTGGACGACGCGGTTTTATCCATCGCGCCATGACGCTGGGCGCACTGGCGCTGGCGCCGGCGGTTTCGCGCACGGGCCAGGCCGTCGCCGCGCCCATGTCCGATGCGGAGAAATGGACCCATGCCATGGCCGCGCTGGGGCCGCGCATTACGGGGGGGCAGGCGCATCGCAAATGGATCACCTATCTGGCCGACAGGCTCTCGGACATGCAGGTGCCGGTGACGCGCTATCCCGTGCCGCTTCGCTATTGGGAAGCGACCGGATGGTCGCTGTCTGTCACCGACGGGGCAGGGAAGGTGACGTCGATTCCGGTGGCCAGCTATGTCCCTTATGCCGGCGAAACATCGCGCGATGGCGTGAGCGCCGCCCTTGTCGATATGGGCCTGGGCGCGCCCGACAGCTATGCGGGCAAGGATGTCAGCGGCAAGATCGTGCTGGTGGACAAGACGTTCCCGGCTGGGCGGTCCGCCAAGGATTATATCGGGCCGCTGATCACGGCGTTTCCGCCGGGCCTGGATCCCGCGAGCCTCAGCCTTGTGGGGCGGCCCGCCAGCGGTGCCGGCAACAATATCAGCGTCCTGCTGGCGACGGCCAAGGCGCAGGGCGCGGCCGCGGCGATCGTCATTCTGGATCTGCCGCCGGGGGCCGCGGCGCGCCAGTTCACGCCGCACCAGCAGCGGGAAATCAGTTTTCCGGCTCTCAGTCTTGACCGCGAGCAGGGCGCAAGGCTGCGCGCCCTCATGGCCGCGGGCCCTGTGACCGCCAGGCTGGTGCTTGAGGCGAAGCGGGACGATGGCGCGATGGTGGACTATCTGGTCGCCAAATTGCCCGGCAATGGAAAATACAAGGGCGCGGTGTGTCTTTTGACCCATACTGACGGCCAGAACGCCATCGAGGAAAATGGCTGCGCCGCGCTGCTGGCCATTGCCAGGCATTTCGCGGCCGTGCCGGCGGCGCGCCGCGATCGCGATCTGCTTTTTGTCTTTTCCGCCTGCCACATGAAGAACAACTCCGAGAACACCGACCCGCAAGCCTTTCTCAAGCGGCTGCATCCGGAGATCGGGGACCAGATCGCCATGATCTTCACCATCGAGCATCTGGGCGGCAAGGAATGGGTCGTCAGTCCGGACAAGACCAGCTATCGGGCCACGGGCGAGCGGGACATGTGGATACTGGGCATGACCGACAGCGAGATACTGAAATCCATTTCCCTCGACGAACTCAGAACGCGCAATTTCACCAAGCTTCTGGTGACGCTGCCGCCGCGCAATCTCTATGGCGATGGAACCTATACCAAGAATGACTATCCCTCGATCGCGGCTTTCGCGGATGGAGAGCATCTGCTGCAATTATGGGACGACGACAAGGGCGCCACCGGCCTGATAGACTTTGACTTCATGAATGAGCAGGTGGATTTTTTCACCAGCCTCACCGGTCGGTTCCTTTCCGCGCCGCATTTCTGACGGGACCAGACATGGGCTGCGCGCGCCCTCTGCAAGCGCCGTTGCGTGCACCCGCATCGATCAAACGAATAGAGCCGGCGCCATGGGCGCCGGCTCTTTTTTTATGGCTGGTACTTGCTGGCGGTCAGCGTTCCTCGCGCACCGGTGCCGCACCCGGCGGCGCCCCCGGCAGGCAATAGGCAACCAGATCGGCGCCATAGGATCCGCCCTGGGCGCAGACCAGATACTGCTTGCCCTGGTGCAGATAGGTCATGGTGGCGCCGGTCTGCACCTTGTCCATGAACACCGCGCCCTTTTCCTCGCCCGTGGCCTTGTCATAGGCGCGCAGCCGCGCGCCCTTGCGGCCCTGATTGTCCGTGAACAATCCGCAATCGCCGATGATGATCAGCGATTTGGTCGTCAGGGTCCCCAGAATGCCGGTCTGGCCCGTGCGCGGGATATTCACACCCTTCAAAAGCCGGTGGTTCCTGATGTGATCCGGCGTCTCGCCATGCACGATCTGCCAGGCCAGGGTGCCCTTGCTGAGATCAATGGCGGTGACGGTGCCGTAAGGCGGCTTCATCAGGGGAATGCCCTCGATGGAGATCAGGCCCGGCACGATCGGATCGTTCATGCCGTCCTTTCCAACCGAGCCGCGCTGCGGTCCCACCGCGCCCTTCAGGCTGGCGACACCGCCGAAGGTGCCGCCATTGGCGTCGGCGCTGCCGGCCGCGGGCGGGCCATTGCGCTGGACCACCTTGCCGTCCGGACCCTGCGCCACGCCCGTGACTTCGATCTGGTTCTTGGCGAACAGATAGAGCATGTGGGTTTCGGGATCGTAGGACGCGCCCGGCCAATTGATGCCGCCCTGCAGGCCCGGCATGTTCAGCGCCCCGAAGATCTTGTCGTTCACCAGCGGCGGCGGTGTGTAGAGATCCGCCAGCACATAATGGCTTGCGATCTCGCGCGCACGTGCCTTGATTTCTGGCGTCCAGTCCACCAGGTCCGCCTCGGTGATGCCCTGCTTGCAGAAGGGCGGGGGCGCGCTGGGGAACGGCTGGGTCGGCGAATACCATTCGCCAGGCACATTGCCCTTGGGCACCTTCTTTTCCGGAATCGGCCAGACCGGTTTGCCGTTGGTGCGATCCAGCACATAGACAAAGCCCTGCTTGGTCGGCTGGGCGATCGCCTTGACGATCTTGCCGTTGTGCGGAATGTCGCAGATCACCCCGGCGCAGGAAACGTCGCGGTCCCAGATGCCGTGATGGATCATCTGGTAATGCCACTTGCGCTGACCGGTCTCGATGTCCAGCGCCACCAGGCTTTCCGCAAACAGGTGTGGCCCGGTGCGGCTGACGCCCAGAAGATCGGTCGGCGGCGACTCCACGCCGACATAGACCAAGCCTAGTTCGGGATCGGCCGACATCGGCGCCCACACGCCCATATTGCCCGCGGCTTCCGCCTGGCCCGGCGTGGTCCAGGTCTCATAGCCGAACTCGCCCTTGTTCGGGATGGTATGGAAGATCCATTTGCGCTGGCCCGTCTTGATGTCGAAGCCGCGCACATAACCCTTGGAAAAGGCCGTGGGGGCCGCGCCCACCACGATGGTGTCGCGCACCACGAAGGGCGGCGCATGCAGGCCGATCACGCCACGGTTGGGATCCATCACCTGGTCATTGTTCTGGCGCAGGTCCACACGGCCATTCTCGCCAAAGTGCGGATCGGGCAGGCCGGTCTTGGCGTCCAGCGAGAACATGTTGTAGCCGCGCGTGACATAGACCACCCGCTCATTGGTGCCATCGGTCCAGTAGCCGACGCCCAGGCCCGGCCCGCCGCGCGAGCCGATGCGCTCACCTTCGTCATAGGTGTGCAGCCAGAGCAGTTCGCCGGTGCCGGCATCCAGGCACACCACGTCGCGCCGGAAACCGGCGGTGACATAGATGCGGCCGTTCACCACCAGCGGCGTGGACTGGTAATCGGCGTCCAGGCGCGGGCCCAGGGCATTGGTGGAAAACTTCCACGCCAGCTCCAGCTTGTCGAAGTTGGACGCATCGATCTGGTCCAGCGGCGAATAGCGCGTGCTGGACGCATCATTGGCATAGTGCAGCCAGTTGGTCTCTCCCGGTCGCGCCGCCGGATCAACACCGGCCCGCGCCATGCTGCTGCCCGCCAGGACAAAAGCTGACGCACTGGCCAGCATCTCTCTGCGATTGATCATGTCTTGGAACGTCCTTCTTCCCCTGTATGCAGGCAAGGGTAAGTGCGTCGCCCGAAAGGGGCAAGTTATGCGCGGCAATTTCCGCCTCGCATGGTGACGCAGGGCTTATGTTGCGCCGCCGAAGGCCTGGTTATCTTTATAGCCGGTCCGCACCAGCGGCGTTCGGCGGTGTCGGACTTCTTGCTTCCGCCGACTTTGTCGCAAAATGCATCGGCATATCCGGTTTGAGCAATATTCGGGGGAAGCCGAAACCACCGAACAGGCGCTCCGAAATGGATCGACCGCAAGCTCTGCGCCGTGGCTATATCGCCAGATAGGCGAACGCGAACAGCGCCGCGCCGACACAGCCCAGCCCCACCGCCGAGAACCAGAAGGCCCTACGACTGGTGATGATGGCAACGGTGGACAGGGCGATGCCGATCTCGATCATGGTGGCGGCGCCCGTCAGCCAATGGTGGCGCTTTTCGTGGCGGGCGCTGCTGGCCAGCCTCAGGTCGCGCTCTTTCTGCGCCTCCTCGGCCTTTTCGCGCGCCCGGTTCTGGCTTTCGCGTTCGTTCCGGATGTCGGCCCGGAACTCTTCCGTGCGCGGACCCGCGGAACCAAGCGCGATGTCATACATGTGCCGCTTCAGACTGTCCGCCTGATACTCGTTCCAGCTGTCGGTGGCCTTGTCCTGGGCCAGGACCGCCTCGCTGGATTCGGTGATGGCGCGCCCGCCTTCCACCGTCTCCAGCGAGCCGGCTGTTGCCGCCATCACCGCCAGGATCGCAACCGTGATCGACACCTTGGAGACGAACGGATCACGACTATGCGCGGCATGTTCCGCATGCTCGGCATGTTCATGCGCATCCAGGGCCGGATCGTTCGTCATGGCGCTTACTTGAACAGCCCCAGATCGATGGCGTTCGCCATCGCCTGATAGCCGGCATCGTTGGGATGCAGCTTGTCGGTGATGTTATAGTCGGGGCGGAAGGCCAGGGGATTGGCCGCATCCGCGGTGGCGGCCGCGAAATCCACCACGCCGTCGAATGCGCCGCTGGTCTTGATCCAGTTGTTCAGGCCGGTCCGCACCTGTTCGCCCGCGGGCGAGGCATAGCCGGTGCCCTGATAGGGCGTGAGGGTTGCTCCGATCACCTTGATGCCATGATCGTGGGCGCGCTGGATGATCTGCTTGTCGGCGGCGATCAGCGCCTCCAGGGACACCGGGTCGGGCACCCCGGTGGTCTTGAAGCTCTGTCCGATGTCGTTGATGCCTTCCAGCAGGATGATGGTCTTGACGCCGGGAACGCTCAGCACGTCGCGGTCGAGCCGGGCGAGCGCATTGGGCGCGGTGCCATAGCGGAGCAGGCGGTTGCCGCCGATGCCGACATTGACCACCGCCCATTTCCCGGCGGGCGCCAGCCGTTCGGCCAGCCGGTCAGGATAGGAACGGAAGGCGTTTGCGGTCGAAGTCGCGCCATCGGTGATGGAGTCGCCCAGCGTCACCACGACATTGGTGGCGGTCGTCGCATCGACATCGATTTCGCTCACCAGCGCGGCAAGGCGCGCCAGTTTCTGCGCCGGCATCTGGGCGGCCCCGGTGTGATCGCCGCCCTCGGAAATGTAGTGCAGCATGCTGTGGCCGGTGCGCGCGGCGCTGCCGGGCAGGAAGCTGCTGATCAGCAGCCGGTCCAGCGCCTTCACGGGCAGATCCACGGGATCGCTGAGGAGAGGTGCCCCGGCCGGAATCACGACCGAGGACATGCCGTTGAAGGTCACGATGCGGTCGCTGCCCGAGACGACCGCGCCATCGGGACTGGCGATGCCGACATGCACCGCACCCAGGGAAAGCACGTCGCTGCCGCCTTCATTGGTGAAGCGCAGCCTGATCCGCTTGCCCGCGGCGGAAACGCGCGCGAGCTGGCGGATGGTGACGTTGGAGGGATCGCTGGTCAGCACCACGACCGGCACATTGCCGGGATTTTCCACCAGGGGCGTGGGCGGCGTGGCGGCCGCCTGGAGCGGCGCCAGCGGCACGATGGCGGGCGCCGCCATCGGCATGACAACGCCGGGCGGGGGAGGCACCACGGCAAAGCCCCAGGCGCCGATCCAGTTTTCGCGCGGGCGGGCGGGCTGTGCGTCGGCAGCGCCCGCGGCCAGAATCACGGCCGCAGCCAAGAAAAGATGACGAATGTTCATGACCCCTGTCTCCCCGGATTATCCTTGGGCGGGACTTTCTATTGGCTGCCGCAGCCGCGCAAGCGGGCCGGAAAAGGCGGAAAAGCGGCCAAAATGCACCGCCCACGGACCAAAATCCCCCCGATGCGCCATTCGCAGCGCAAAAAAGTCTGATTTTTCAGATGCTTCCGGTTGACGGCCAAGGACTTAGCTGACAGGCTCACCCTGTCTTTAGCGGGTTAACCGCAGGGGTATGTCCCTTAAGGGGCTTGGGGATGATCAAATCTGAATTGGTTGCGCGCCTGACGGCCCGCTATCCACACATGTATCACCGCGATGTCGAGCGCATTGTGACGACCGTGCTCGATTCCATCAGCAAGGCGCTGGCCGATGGTCATCGCGTTGAGCTGCGCGGCTTTGGCGCATTCAGCGTCAAGGTCCGGCCCAGCCGGATGGGCCGCAATCCCCGCACCGGCGAGCCGGTGGCGGTTGGCCAGAAGCGCGCGCCCTTCTTCCGCACGGGCAAGGAATTGCGCGAGCGGCTGAACGGCGGTAACCCGGACGCGTGAAGACGAATCCGGTCTACGTCGCCCTCGATACCACCGATCCCCAATATGCCCGCCTGCTTGCGGAGCGTGTCAGCGGTGCCGTCGGTGGCCTCAAGCTCGGGCTGGAATTCTTCAATGCGCACGGTCCGGAAGGGATACGCCCGTTCCTCGACATGGGCATGCCGGTCTTTCTCGACCTCAAATATCACGACATTCCCAACACCGTGGCCGGCGCCGCGCGTGCCGCGGCGGGGCTGGGTGTTTCCATCCTGAATGTCCATGCCCAGGGCGGGCTCGCCATGATGAAGGCAGCGCTGGACGCGGTGAAAAGCGTCTCGCCAACGACCCGGCTGATCGCGGTCACCATGCTGACCAGCCTGTCCGACGAGGATCTGCCGTCGGTCGGCCTGACGCCCCCGGTGGGCGACCAGGTCTTGCGGCTGGCGGCCCTGACCCAAAAGGCGGGTCTGGATGGGGTGGTCTGCTCGGCCCATGAGATCGCCCGCCTGCGCGCCGAGCTGGGACCGGACTTCATGCTTGTGGTCCCTGGCATACGCCCCGCCGGCGCGGCTCTGGGCGACCAGCGCCGGGTGATGGGCCCGGCCCAGGCGCGGGGTGCAGGCGCGGACATATTGGTGATCGGCCGTCCGATCACCGGGGCGCCGGACCCGGCGCAGGCGGCGCGGGAAATTGCCGAAAGCCTAGGTATTTCATGACGTTACGGCCGGTTCCGGGGTTTGCTTGATTTCCGCCAAGGCTGGGCCCATACAGCCCAGCCC
>CAYFKU010000004.1:58819-77745 GCA_964343955.1 uncultured Rhizobium sp.
ATCTTCATCCGGCCCCGCATCTGCGCCGCCTTTGGCGGGCTGGTCTTTCATCCCAAATCGCCGCGCAACCTCGATCTGGCCCGCGCGGAACAATTGGCGGCGCAGATGCGGGGCCGGATGAAGATTGTGACCCTGCTGGCCGATCCCTCGGACGAGCAAATCGCCGCCGTTGTGAAGGCCGTGGCGCCGGATTTTCTGCAATTGCATGGCCAGGAGAGCGCCCGGCGCCTTGCCTATGTCCGGGGACGTTTCGAGCTTCCGGTCATCAAGGCCCTGCCGGTGGCCGAGGCGGGCGATCTGGCGGCGGCGGCCGAATATGAAAGCATCGCCGACCTGTTTCTGTTCGACGCCAGGGCGCCCCGGGGGGCGGAACGGCCCGGCGGTCACGGCGCCGCCTTTGACTGGAAGCTTTTGGCGGGCCGCAAGTTTGCGAAGCCCTGGTTCCTGGCCGGTGGCCTGGATCCCGACAATGTCGCCCGCGCCATCGAATTGTCCGGCGCGCGGTTTGTCGATGTATCCTCGGGTGTGGAAAGCGCACCCGGCGTCAAGGACCCTGCGCGCATTCAGTCTTTCATCAACGCTTCGAAGTCTCCGGTACAGGCATGAACCAGATCCCGAACTCCCTACGCAGCGGTCCCGATGCGGGTGGCCATTTTGGCGCCTATGGCGGCCGGTTTGTCGCTGAAACCCTGATGCCCCTGGTGCTGGCCCTGGAGGAGGCCTATGAGGCGGCCAAGAAAGACCCGCAGTTCCACGCCGAACTGTCCGGACTGTTGACGCATTATGTCGGCCGCGAAAGTCCGCTCTATTTCGCCGAACGTCTGACGGCGCATCTGGGCGGGCCGAAGATTTACCTCAAGCGCGAAGACCTCAACCATACCGGCGCGCACAAGATCAACAATTGCCTGGGCCAGATCCTGCTCGCCAAGCGCATGGGTAAGACCCGCATAATCGCCGAGACCGGCGCTGGCCAGCATGGCGTCGCCACCGCGACGGTGGCGGCGCGGTTTGGGCTGCCTTGCACCATCTATATGGGCGAGGTGGATATCGAGCGGCAGAAGCCCAATGTCTTCCGCATGCGCCTTCTGGGCGCGGAGGTGCGCGCTGTCACGTCCGGTTCCCGGACCCTGAAGGACGCGATGAACGAGGCGCTGCGCGACTGGGTCGCCAATGTCCACGACACCTTCTACATCATCGGCTCCGCAGCCGGTCCGCATCCCTATCCGGCGATGGTGCGCGATTTCCAGACTGTGATCGGCAGCGAAACCCGCGCCCAGATGCTGGATCGCGAGAAGCGGCTGCCCGATCTGGTGGTCGCCTGTGTCGGCGGCGGCTCCAACGCCATCGGCATGTTCCATCCCTTCGTGGACGATGTGGATGTCGCCATTCATGGCGTGGAGGCGGCTGGCGATGGCGTCGATACCCCGCGCCATGCCGCGACCCTGTCCAAGGGCACGCCCGGCGTTCTGCATGGCGCGCGGTCCTATCTGCTGCAGGACAATGACGGCCAGATCGTCGAGGCGCATTCGATCTCGGCGGGGCTGGACTATCCGGGCGTCGGTCCGGAGCATAGCTGGCTGAAGGATATCGGCCGGGTGAAGTATTTCTCGGTCACCGACCAGGAGGCGCTGGACGCATTTATGCTGCTCTCCAAGCTGGAAGGCATCATTCCGGCGCTGGAAACGGCCCATGCCATCGCCCATGTCGTGAAGATCGCACGCCAGATGCAGAAGGATCAGCTTATCGCCATCTGTCTTTCGGGGCGCGGCGACAAGGATGTCTTTTCGGTCGCGCATGCTCTTGGAGAAAAATTGTGAGCCGCCCGCATGAGTAGATTGTCCGACACATTCGCCCGCCTGAAACGCGAAGGCCGGGCCGCCTTTGTGCCCTTCATCACCGCCGGCGATCCGGACATGGAGACCAGCTTCGCCATTCTGGAGAAGCTGCCGTCCTGCGGCGCCGATGTGATCGAACTGGGCATGCCCTTTACCGATCCCATGGCGGACGGACCGGCGGTACAGGCCTCCTCGGTGCGCGCCCTTAATTCCGGCGCGAACATGGTCAAGGTCCTGAAGATGGTCGAGAAGTTTCGCAAGGGGGGCAAGACCACGCCGATCGTGCTGATGGGCTATTACAATCCCATCCATGCCTATGGCACGGCCCGTTTTGCCCGGGACGTGGCGGCGGCCGGCGTGGATGGCCTTATCGTCGTCGATCTGCCCATCGAGGAAGATGAAGTTCTGCGCCTGCCCGCCAGGGCCCAGGGCGTCGATCTGGTCCGCTTTGTCACCCCGACCACCGACGATGCGCGCCTGAAGCGCGTGGCCTCCGAGGCCAGCGGCTATCTCTATTATGTCTCAGTCGCCGGCGTCACCGGCACCAAGTCGGTTCCGGAAGATGAAGTGCGCGCCGCTCTGGCGCGCATCAGGGCCGTGACCGATCTGCCCTGCACCGTGGGCTTCGGCATTCGCACCCCCCAGCAGGCGGGGGCCATCGCGCGGGTCGCCGACGGCGTGGTCGTGGGATCGGCCATCGTCTCGAAAGTGGCGGAAAATCTCGGGGCCGGCAGGGACAAGGTCATCGGCGAGGTCCTGGAACTGACCCGCAGCCTGGCCGGTTCGACCCGTGCCGCGCGCCATGATAAGGTGACGGCATGAACTGGATCACCAATATCGTCCGGCCCCGCATCAAGGGCCTGATGGGCAACAAGGACCGGGGCGGCGGCGACACGCCGGAAAACCTCTGGAAGAAATGCCCGTCCTGCGGGGAAATGATCTTCCACCGCGATCTGGTGGCCAACCTCAATGTGTGTCCGTCCTGCGGCCATCACATGCGCATCGGCCCGGCCGAGCGCTTTGCCTATACATTCGATCCCGGCAGTTTCTCGGAATTGCCGTCTCCGCCCAGCGTCCCCGCCGATCCGCTGCGTTTCAAGGGCGAGAAGAAATATTCCGATGAGATAAAAGCGGCGCGGTCCAAGACCGGCCGGTCTGAAGCCTTCACAGCGGCGCGCGGCACGCTGGATGGCTTGCCTGTCATGATCGGCGTTCAGCCTTTCGATTTTCTGGGCGGCAGCCTGGGAATGGGTGTTGGCGAGGCGCTGGTGGATTCGCTTCTTGCCGCCGCCAAGGAGAAGCGGCCCTTTATCCTGTTCGTGGCGTCCGGCGGCGCGCGCATGCAGGAAGGCATTCTCTCCCTGATGCAGATGCCGCGCGTCACCGTTTGCGTCGATATGCTGAAAGAGGCTGGGCTTCCCTATATCGTGGTGTTGACCGATCCCACCTTTGGCGGCGTCAGCGCCTCATACGCCATGCTGGGCGATATCCAGATCGCCGAGCCGGGGGCCCAGATCGGCTTTACCGGCGCCCGCGTCATTGCCCAGACCATCCGCGAGAAACTGCCGGAAGGGTTCCAGCGCGCCGAATATCTTCTGGAACACGGCATGCTCGATATGGTCACGCACCGCAAGGAGATGCGCGCCACCCTGTCGCGCGTGCTTCATATCCTGATGAAACAGGCAAAGCCCCGCAGCAAGGTTCTGTCCATGCCGCGACGGGCCGGTTCCGGCGGCGCGGCCGCCACCTCCTGAAGTGCCTGGTCTTTCCGCCACCACCCGCAGCGACGTGGTGCTGGCGCGGCTGTTGTCGCTGCATCCCAAGAAGATCGACCTGGCGCTGGACCGCGTCCTGCGCCTGCTGGGCGATCTGGGCAATCCGCATCTGAAACTGCCGCCGGTGATCCATGTCGCGGGCACCAACGGCAAGGGCTCCGCCTGCGCCTTTTCCCGCGCCATGCTGGAGGCGCAGGGCCTGAAGGTGCATGTCCATACCTCGCCGCATCTGGTGCGCTTTCATGAACGCATCCGGATCGGCGGGAAGCTCATCTCGGAAGAGGCGCTGGTCTCGCTTCTGGAAGAGGTGGAACAGGTCAATCGCGGCCGCGAGATCACGTTTTTCGAGATCACTTCCGCCGCCATGTTTCTTGCCTTTTCCCGCCACCAGGCCGATGCGGTGGTGCTGGAGGTGGGGCTGGGCGGCACCTATGACGCGACCAATGTTGTGCCGCATCCGGCCATGGCGGTGATCCAGCCGGTGGACATGGATCACAGGGAATTCCTGGGCGACGACCTGGCCGGCATCGCGGCCGAAAAGGCCGGCATCATCAAGAAGGGCGCGCCCCTGGTCATGGGGCCGCAAAGCCCGGTGGCGCGGGACGTGATCCTGCGCCGCGCCGATCAGCTGGGCGTGGAGCTGTTCGAATTCGGCCAGGATTTCGCCAGCCGCCAGGAACATGGCCGCATGGTCTATGAAGATGGATCGGGGCTGCTCGACCTGCCGCTGCCCAGGCTGGCGGGCCGCCACCAGATCGAGAATGCCGGTGTCGCCATCGCCGCCCTGCGTCATGCGGGCCGCGGCTGGGGCCAGGATGCGGCGGTCGAAAAAGGCCTGTCATCAGTGGAATGGCCGGCGCGGCTGCAACGGCTGCACAAGGGACCGCTGGTGGAAGCGGCGCCCAGAGGCGCCGAGATCTGGCTGGACGGCGGCCACAATGTGCATGGCGCCGAAGCGGTGTCGCGCGCCATGGCCGACATGGAGGAGCATGGGGAGCGGCCGCTCTATCTGGTCTGCGGAATGCTCGCCAACAAGGACGCGCTGGGTTTTCTGCGCGCCTTCAATGGTCTTGCGCGGCATGTGGTGACCGTGTCGATCCCCGGCGAGGCCGGCAGCTTGGGTGCGGGGGCGCTTTATGATGTGGCGCGGCGCGCCGGGCTGGATGCGGCGCCGGCCGAAGACCTGGACGATGCCATGCTGCAGGTTACGGCCTGGTCGCGGCTGGACGATAGCGATGTGCCGCCGCGCATCCTGATCTGCGGTTCGCTTTATCTGGCGGGCAAGGTGCTGGCCGAGAACGGCTGAACCGCCATCCCAAAAACGTCATCGCCCGCATCATGCGGGCGATCCAATCCGATGGCTGGCCGGGGCAAGCCCGGCCATGACGAGCAGTGAAGTCAGATCGAGCTTTCAATCCATTCCTTGATCTTGGATTTGGGCAGCGCGCCAACCTTGGTGGCGGCGACCTGGCCATCCTGGAAGATCATCATGGTGGGAATGCCGCGGACGCCATATTTGGTCGGCACATGCGGATTCTCGTCGATGTTCAGCTTGGCGATGGTGATCTTGCCTTCGAGTTCAGCGGACAGTTCATCCAGCGCCGGCGCGATCATGCGGCAGGGTCCGCACCACTCCGCCCAGAAATCCACCAGCACGGGTTTCTTGGCGTCCAGGACATCGGCCTGGAAGGAGGCGTCGGACACTTTCAGAGGCATGGGCTGATCCTTTTGTCTGGTCTCTTATCTAGGAACCGGACCCCTGTCGGTCAAGGTGGGCGGTCAAGATGGCTGCGCAAGACGGGCAGCCATGCCGGCCATCTGCGCGTCCAAAACCCCGTCCGAAAGCTGTAAAAGCCGCGGGCCATCGGTGAAAACAAGACCGCAAACGATTCGCTTGCCCGTAAAAATCCGTCCTGCCGCGGCGCGATAGAGCGCCATCTGGGCCAGATAAACCTGCGGAACATCAGCCTCGGTCCGGGGCGCGGGGCGGTTGGTCTTGAAGTCCAGAATCAGAACCTGGTCGTCGGTCACGGCCAGGCGGTCGATGCGGCCGTTGACACGGGCTCCGGCGCCAAGTTCCGGCAGCTCCGCCACCAGGCCCGCTTCAGCCTGGCTGCCGGGCGCGAAGGCGGCTGCGAATGCCGGGTCATCCAACACCGCCAGGGTTTCGGCCACCAGCGCTTCGGCATCCTGGACGCCCTTGCTCTGCACATGGCGCAAGGCAAGCGCGCGACGCCTGTCCGGTGCGACCAGCGGTAGGCGCGCCAACAGATCGTGCACCAGAAGGCCGCGGCGGAACCGGTTGTTGCCGCGCGGTGAAACGGCCGGCGGATCGATGCCGACCGCCTCGGACGGGCGGATCAGGCGCGGCGAAACCGGCTCGTCGGGCGCCGGCGCGGCGATCCAGCCGGGCAGGGCGGCCTTTTCCGAAGGGGTCTTTTCCAGCGGGCCGGCTTCCTCCTCCACCGTGCCGATGGTGGTGATTTCCCCGTCGCCGCGCGTGACCTTGATGCCCAGCTTCTCCGCGGCCGCGCGGGCCAGCTCGTACCAGGATCCCGGTTTGACACCCTTCTTGTTCTGGAAGCCGCAGACATAGAGGCGGTCGCGGGCGCGCGTGAGCGCCACATAGAACAGGCGGCGATGCTCCCGCAATGTCTCTTCCGCCGCCGCCCGCTTGGCCGCCTTGACGAGTTCCGGCGCATCGGTGTCGGACAGCGGAAACAGCACACCGTCATCGTGATAGAGCAAATGGCCTTTTTGGCTGGGCGGTTCGGGAAGCGAGGTGGTATCGGGCAGGATCACGATATCGGCCTCCAGTCCCTTGGCGCCATGCACCGTCATCACCCGCACTTCGTTGCGGCCGCGCTCCATGTCGCGCTTGATCTCGATCTCGCCGCGCTGCAGCCAGTCCAGAAAGCCCTCCAGGGACGGCGAATGGACGCGTTCGTGGGCCAGGGTGAGCGAGAGAAATTCCTCGATCGCATCGGCCGATTCCTGGCCCAGCCGCGCCAGCAGCTTCTCGCGCCCGCCCAGCGCGGTCAGGGCATGGGAATAGAATTCGAAGGGCGGCGCATAATCGGCCCGTTGCAGCATGGCGGACAAAAAGCCATACGCGTCCGTGAAATCCGCCTGCCGTGCGACCAGCGCGCTCCACAGGTCGGCCTTGCGGCCATAGGCCAGCGCGAACAGCTCTTCCTCGCTGATGCCGCAAAGGGGCGACCGCAGCAGGGCCGCCAGGTTCATATCGTCTTCCCGTTGCAGCACAAAATGTCCCAGCGCCATCAGGTCCATGGCGGCGATCTGTTCGGTCAGCCGCACGCGGTCGGCACCCGCCACCGGAATGCGGCGCAGCTTCAATTGTCGAATGACCTCGCCGCCGAACGGTTCGCGCCGCGGCAACAGGATCATGATGTCGCGCGGCGCAATCGGCTGTTCGCGATCGGGCAGGCGGGCGCCGCTGTTCAGCCAGCCGGCGATGCGGTCCGCCACCTGGGCCGCCAGCCGAGCCGCCGGGCTTTGCTTCTGCAACGTATCGACGGGCGCATAATAATCGACCTCGTCATCGGCATCGGGTACCAGCGCCGGCCAGAATTCGATGCCGCCCTTTGCCGTTTCACGATGGGCGCGATGTTCGATGGCCCCGCCGCTCACGGTCAGGCCGGCGCGGGCCTCTTCGCTTTCGAATACGGCATCCACGAACTTCAATATCTCGGGCGCCGAGCGGCGGGAGGTAATCAGCGGCACCTCCTGCAGATGTTGCTCGGCCCCGGCGATCACTTCGGAGAAATGGCGGCGATTGATTTCGAACTGGGCCGGATCGGCGCCCTGGAAGCTGAAAATGCTCTGCTTCTCGTCGCCCACCGCAAAGATGGTGCGGATCCGGTCTCGCTGGCGATCCTGCCCGGCAAAGAATTCCTCGGTCAGTTTGCGCACGATCTCCCATTGTTCGGGGCTGGTATCCTGCGCCTCGTCGATCAGGACATGATCGATGCCTTCGTCCAGCTTGTAGAGAACCCATTGCGCCGCGCCGCGCCGGGTCAGCAGGTTGCGGGTTTCCAGGATCAGGTCGTCATAATCCAGAACCCCGCGCAGCCGCTTGGCCTGGCGATAGTCGTCGCGCATCGCCCCGATCACGGCCAGGGCCGCTTCGGTCAGCGCCGCCGCCCGCGCAATCTTGCGCCGTTCCGTGGCTCTGCAATAACGCTCCTGCAAGGCGATCAGATAGTCCAGCAGATCGGGCCTGCTGTCCGAGAGCTTCTTTGTCGCCAGCTTCGGCCTCGGTTCCCCCTTGCTGTCTATGAAAAGGTCTCGCAGCGCCGCGAAATTGCCGGTCCCAGTCAGGAACTTGGCCAGCGCCTCTGAATATTTGACGTCAGTCTTGGCGCCGCTCGCCAGCCAGCTCTGCGCGGCGCGCAGCCGATCGATCTCATGCGCCAGGCCGGCACAGAAATTTTCAGCGATTTTATCTTCGTCCTCGCCCTCGGCCAGGTCGTGCTGCTGGCGTATCGCTGCCGCAAGGTCCGTGATGCGGGCGAAATAGCGGTCCAGTTTGCGCCGGTCGCCGCCCACGGCCGCATCGAGCAGCCCGTTGAGCGTGGCCTCGCTGGTTTCGGTCACCAGCCGGGACACGGCCGGCGCCAGCATCGCGTCACCCTTGCCGGCGCGCTCCAGTATGCACCGGCGCGACTGCTCGATCAGTTCCCGCGCCGTCTGGTCGTCCAGCACCTCGAAGGCCGGCGGTATTCCGGCTTCCAGCGGAAAGCGCGACAGCAATATCTGGCAGAAGGCATGCAGCGTCAGGATCTTCAGCCCGCCCGGTGTCTCAAGCGCGCCGGCAAACAGCTGGCGCGCCCTGGCCAGATCGGTATGGGCCTCGCCGCCAATCCCGACGATCTGGTCCCGCAGCTCTTCGTCGGGCAGCATGGCCCAGCCGCCCAATTGCCTGAACAGCCGGTCCTGCATCTCGGCAGCGGCAGCCTTGGTGAAGGTGAGGCAGAGGATTTTCTGCGGCTTGGTGTCGGCCAGAAGCAACCGCGCCACGCGGTTGGCCAGGGTGTAGGTCTTGCCGGCGCCCGCATTGGCCGCGACCCAGGCGGAAATGTCCGGGTCGGAGGCAATCATAGAGTCGTCGCGCGAGAAGCCGGGGCGGATCATGGCTCTTCGCCCCAGCCTGAAGGCGACCATTCCCTGACGCGGGCCAGGTGATCATAGTCGCCCGCGATATCGGTGCGATAGGGTTTGACCCGCGGCCGGTACGGTGTCTGCTCATGATCGAACCAGGCGATGCGCCGCTGCAACTGTTCCACCGCTTGCGCGGCCAGCGTCACGGGACTTTCGATGTCGCGCGGCTTGCGCGCCGCCTTTTCGCCCGCCAGGCTGAAATAGATCAGCGCTTCGGCGGTGAACCGGCCGATGCCGAAGCCATCGGCTTGGAGCATGGCGGCTTCCAGCGGAAGCTGTGGCGACAGGAGCTGCTGCACCTGTTTCGGGCTGGGCACGTTCCCGGTCTTGTAGTCCAGGATGGCGGCGCGCCCGTCAGCCAGAATGTCGATACGGTCTGCGATGCCGGTCAGGGTGAAGCCTTCCAGTTCCAGCTTTCCCCTTTTTTCCAGATGCGACCGGGTGACCAGGCCCTGGCGCTCACGCTCGAAATCGACAAAGGCCCGGGCCGCGCCGATATAGCGGGGCCGCCAGACCGCCAGGGCGGCTGCGGGTGTTCCGGCTTCGGCAAAAAGCCGGTCGGCCAGGGCGATCAGCGTCTGTGCATCGCCGCCGCCGTCCTGGATGAACAGTTCCAGCGCCCTGTGCAGGATCGTGCCGCGTTCCAGGGGGCCGATCTCTTCGTCCAGGCCGTCCAGCGGCCGGAGCCGCAAAACATGCCTGGCATAGATTGCATAGGGATCGCGCAGCCAGGTTTCGATTTCGGTGACCGACAATTTCTTCGGCCGCGCCGCCACCGGTGGGCGAGGCGCGGGCCGCTCCAGCCTTGGCCCCTGCGGCACATCCACCAGCCGCGCCGCCAGCGCGGCATAGTCGGTCGGCGGTCCCAGCGCGTCAGACAGTCCCAGCCCGCGGATGAGCTGTTCCAGTCGCTGCAGCCAGCGCGACGCCACGGTCGGCGCGCCATCGGCCTTCAGGCTGCGGGTCAGCAGCACCCTGGGCCCCGCCACGAGCATGGCGAAGTCATGCGCCGCAAGACCGATGCTGCGTTCGGGCTGCTCAAGACCAAGACGGGCGCGCATGGGGCGCGAGAACCATGGATCGCTGCCGGCCGCGCCCGGCCATGAGCCTTCGTTCAATCCGCCCAGCACGGTGAGATCGAAATGCTGCAGCCTTGCTTCCAGCGGACCCAGAATGGAAAGGCGCGGATGCCGGCCAAAGGCTGCACGCACCGGCACTTTCATCGCCAGATGGCGGATCAGGGCCGGAAAGGAGCCGGGCTCGACCGGCGGCAGATTTATCGAATCCGCCTGCAGCCCCGCACAAAGCGTTGCGGCCTGCTCGCCGTCGCTGCTGGCCCACAGGACGCAGCTTTCCTGTTCGTCACAGGCCAGCTCTTCTGCGGCTTTCACATGCGCCGCGATCAGGTCAGGCAGCGGCGCATCGGGCTGGGCATGCAAGTCCTGGAGCGGCGCCAGGATGGCCGCGACACTGTCCCACCAAAGCCCCAGTGCGGCCAGCGCCTCAGCAGGCGGCGGATATTTCTGCCGGCCGCATGTCTCGATCGCCCGGCCGATGCCTTCCAGTCCGGCATCGGGGCGGGGGCCGCGCAGGCACCAGCGATCCAGCTCGCGGACCCGCGCCCGGAAGGTGGCGTGATCGGTCCGCGCCCGCGCGAAGGGATGCTTGAGCAGGGCCAGCAATGGCACGGGGGCGAAGCGGGCATGCGCCGCTTCGGCAAGCAGGCAAAGGAAACCGCCCGCTGCCGTATGGGCCAGCGGCCGACCCGCTGAGTCATCGATGGCAATGTTCCAGCGCGCCATCTCGGCGGCCACGCGCCGCGCCAGGTTGCGGTCAGGCGTCACCAAGGTGGCGTTGCTTCCGGGTGTTTCCAGGCTCTCGCGCAAGGCCAGGGCGATGGCGAGCGCCTCCTGCGCCGGATCGGCCGCCACGGTCAGGCCGATCCCCGCGATACCTTCCGCAATCTCCGCGCCGCCCTTTTCCGCTAGCGCCCGCCAGGCGTCGGTGGTTGGCGCGGGACGCAATGTTTCGCCCAGCAAGGTTTCGCGCGCCGGATTGGCGGGCGCCTCAAACCAGTCCCGCACGTCTTCGCGGTCTGCTTCGATGATGCGCAACAGCTGGCCCAGGCCGAATTGCGGGTGGCCGGGGTCGAGACTGTTCCAGCTTTTCTCGTCCAGGCGCTTGTCCAGTCCGGGCAAAACCACCGCGCCCCTGGGCAGGCGCGCGATCACCCGCATCAATTGCGCGGTCGCGGGGATGGATCCGGTTGAACCCGCGGCGATCACCCAGCCCTGCGGCGGAGCGGATTCGAAACGCGCCGCCAGGCTTTGCAGCGAAAGATTGCGGCGCAGCGCGGGATTCAGCGCTTGTTCCTCGGCCAGGATGCCGGGCCATGTGTCATGGATCACGTCGAGGAAGCGCCTGACGCCGTCCCAATGTTCGGCCAGATTTTCCGGCGCCAGGTCCTTCAACTGACCAAGGTCGCAGCCCTGGGTTTCCACCTCGTCCATCACCCTGGCCAGGCTGTCGGCCAGTGCGGCGCATTGCGCGAAGGAGAGAGAGCCGTCCCGCTCCCGCTGGTCCCACCGTCGCACCAGTTGGGCGAGCAGCAACTGGCGGCGCAGCGGCGTGATGGCGGGCGGCAATCCCAGTCCGTCTTCGGCAGAATCGAACAGCGCATCCTCGTCGCTGTCGCCAAGCGTCTTGAACTGGGGCAGCAGTGCCGCCCCACCCAACACCCGCGCAAACGCATCGCCGAAGGTGCGCGCGGCGCGGCGGGTGGGCAGATAGATTACCGCCGAGGACAGCGCCAGGGGATCGTTATCGGTTCGGGCGATCAGGCCGCGGGCAAGGGTCTCGCCGAAATTCGCGCTGGCCGGGATGTTGTAAACGGCGGGGAATTTCAACTGGAGACACTGAGCGAGGGCGCGCCGAGATAGGCTTCCGCCTGGTCGCGCGCCTCTGGCGTGCCGACATGGATCCACACGCCCTTGAGCGGCGCGCCGAACAGCCGCCCCGCCGCGATGGCGCGGTCCCACATCAGGTTGGTGGAGAAGGCCCCTTGCGGCGCGCCCGCGAACAGGCGCGGATGGACGATCTGGACGCCTGGATAGGCGAGGGGCGCAAGATCGGCATGATCGCGCGCGCGCCCGATCCTGCCATCACCCATCAGGGCAAAATCGCCCGCCCCGTCATAACCCATGGCGGTACGCATGTCGGCGAGCAGCAACAGGCCGTCCATCCGCGCATCGTCCCATTGGGACATCATGCCGGGCAGGGCTGCGGAACCCTGCTCGACCCAGATGGAGTCCGAATTGAGCACAAAAAAAGGCTCCGCCCCCAGAAGGGGCAAGGCCTTGACCACGCCGCCGCCGGTATCCAGCAGCTTGTCGCTCTCGTCCGAAAAAAGGATTTCGGCATCCCGTCGCCGCGCCAGATGCGCCCGCAGCATCTGCGCCCGATAGTGCAGGTTGACGACGATGCGCCGGACACCGGCGTCCACCAGCCGGTCGATGGAATGATCGATCAGGCTTTTCCCCCCCACGGCGACCAGCGGCTTGGGGCGGTCGGCGGTCAGGGGCCGCATGCGCAGCCCCAGCCCGGCGCCCATGATCATCGCGGAGTTGATGTTGCTCACGGGATATCCACGCACCGCTTGTCTTTGGGAATCGTCCGATCATACCACGCCCGCAAGTCGCGCAGCGCCGGATGGCCAAGGTCCCGTTCCAGATAGGCCCATACCCGCGGAAGAAAGGCCAGATAGCGCGCCTTGCCGTCACGGCGGTACAGGCGGGCGAAAATGCCGACAATCTTGGCGTTGCGCTGGGCCGCCATCACCGCCATCTCGTGACGGAATTCCGTCTCGTTCAGCGGGATGCCCTGGGCCTGCATCGCGGCCAGATAGTGCCGGGTGGCCGCTTCGCCCAGTTCGGGCGAAACGGTGCGGCGCGCATCCTCGGTCAGCGAAATCAGGTCATAGGCCGGGCTGCCGGCCACGGCGTCCTGGAAATCGATCAGGCCGACGCGCGCCACGCCCTGGCGCTCGGGCAGCCACAAAAGATTTTGCGCGTGGTAATCGCGATGCACGAAGACGCGGCGGCCGCCAAGACCTTCCAGTGCCGTGCGCCACAGCCCGCGATGCTCGGCGATTTCCTGCTCGCTCGCCTTGCGGTCAAGGGCCAGCGGCATGAACCATTCGGTGAGAAGATCGGTCTCGGCCGACAGCGCCACCAGGTCATATTCGAACAGCGGCTTGTCGGCCGACAGATATTCCGGCGCTTCGCCGGCATGGATCCTGGCCAGCACGGTCACCGCGGCCTCATACAGTTTCCGTTCGTCGCCGCCATCGGCCAGGACCTGCGCGAAGAGGGCGTCTCCCAGATCCTCCAAAATCAGGAATCCGGCGGCGCAGTCGGCGGCATAGATGTCCGGCGCCGCAAGGCCGTGGCGGCGCAGCCATGCCGAGGCCGCGGCAAATCGGGCACAATCGGCGCCCGCCAGCCGCGCCACCGCGTTATATCCCAGCGCCTGCCGCGTCTGGGCATCGGCGCCCGCGGCAGCGACCGGCGCTTCGGCGCCCTGCGGCTGGTCCATCAGCATGGCGGTTCGGCCGTTCAGGCTCAGGCGCGCATAGCGGCGGGTGGAGGCATCGCCGGGCAGCGGTGCGACGGCGGCGGCGCCCCAGCCTGAGCGGGCAAGGAAATCCGTCATCTGCTCCTGGCGCGACATGTCAGCCATGCGAAACACTTTCCAATATCTGGGCCCAGCGGGCGGGGCCTGTGACGCGCGCCAGCCGGTGATTGTCCCACATCGCAAGCCGCACATGCAGCGTTTCCGGCGGCAGGGCTTCCGGTGCGCGCTCCGGCCATTCCACCAGCGCGGCGCCCTGGTCCAGCGCGTCCTCGAAACCCAGCTCCACCATCTCGCGCGCGCTTTTCAGCCGATAGAGATCATAATGGGCGACAAGGGGATCGGTCTCGTAATTCTGCACGATGGTGAAGGTCGGGCTGGGCACGTCTTCCTCTACGCCAAGCCCCACAAGGATGGCGCGGGCCAGCGTCGTCTTTCCCGCTCCCAGATCGCCCCAAAGCGCCACGGCATCGCCACGCGCAAGCCCCTTGGCGATCGCGCGCCCAAGGCGGGCGGTCGCGTCCAGGTCGGGGAGGGGAAATTCACCCCGGAAGGTCTCTGCAATTTGGGCCATTCGGCCTGCTTTTAGCGTTCATCTGGGGGATCGGAAAGGGTTGTTGTACCCGTCCGGCTCCCATGCTAACCCCGCGCCGGATTTGCGAAAAAATGACGTGCGGCGCAAGCCTTGCGGTCTCCAATCAAAGCTGCGGACAATGGCTGAAAAACTCGTGATCATCGGCGCCGGACAGGCGGGCTCGCAGGCGGTGCAGAGCTTGCGCGCCGAAGGTTTTGACGGTCCCATCACCATGATCGGCGACGAGGCCTATCCGCCCTATCAGCGGCCGCCCCTGTCCAAGGCCTATCTGCTGAGCAATTTCGAGCGGCCGCGTCTCTTCCTGAAGGCGGACAGCTATTATCCCGATGCCGGCTGCGAACTCATCCTGAACACCGGCGTCAGCGCGATCCATCGCGCCGAGCGGCAGGTGGAACTGAGCGATGGCCGCAAGCTGGCTTATGACAAGCTTCTGCTTGCCACGGGCGCGCGGGTGCGCCGGCTCCGCTGCCCCGGCGCCAATCTTCCGGGCGTGCATTATCTCAAGACCATCGCGGATGTGGACGGGCTGCAGGCGGAATTCACCGCCGGCAAGCGCATTGCCATCGTGGGCGGGGGCTATATCGGCCTGGAAGTCGCGGCGGTTGGGGCCAAGCGCGGCCTGGATGTCACGGTGTTCGAAGCCATGGACCGGCTGATGGCACGGGCGGTCTCGCCCGATCTGTCGGCCTTCTATGCCGCCGAACATGAAAAGGCCGGCGTGAAGCTGATGCTCAAGACCGGCGTGGAAGCGATCGAGGGCGCCGATCATGTCACCGGCATTGTCGCCGGGGGCAAAAGCTATCCTTGCGACCTGGTGCTGGTGGGCATCGGCGTCATTCCCTGCCAGGAACTGGCGGAAGCCGCCGGGCTCGCCTGCAGCGACGGCATTGTGGTGGATCGGAACGCGCGCACCGCCGATCCGCATATCTGGGCGGCCGGTGACTGCACCCGCCATACCGGCCGCGAGGGGCTGGAGCTGCGCCTGGAATGCGTGCAGAACGCCATCGACCAGGCCAAGCATGCCGCCTACAGCATCGTGGGACGGCCGAAAACCTACAGCGAGGTGCCCTGGTTCTGGTCGGACCAGTATGACCTGAAGCTGCAGATCGCGGGGCTTGCCCGCCCCACCGATACGCTGGTGCGGCGCGGCGATCCGTCATCGCGAAAATTCGCGGTCTTCCATCTGCGCGACGGTGTGGTCGCGGCGGTGGAGGCGGTGAATGCCGCGCCGGAATATATGATCGGCAAGAAGCTGGTGGCGGAAGGCAAGACGATCGCGCCCGAGATGCTGGCCGACACATCCATTCCCATGAAGCAGATGGCCTGATGCCCTTGCCCAAGTTCAAGGTCACCTATGTCGAGGACAACGGCAAGGCGCATACCGTTGAAGTCGCGGAAGGCTGGTCCCTGATGGAAGGGGCGGTCAAGCACCTGGTCCCCGGCATCGATGCCGATTGCGGCGGCGCCTGCGCCTGCGCCACCTGTCAGGTCTATGCCGCGCCGGGCTGGGAGGACAAGCTGCCGCCCAAGAGCGACATGGAAGAAACGATGCTGGATTTCGCGCCCGATGTGCGCCCCAACAGCCGGCTGTCCTGCCAGTTGCGCATGAAGGCCGAACTGGACGGCATCGTGCTCCATCTTCCCAAGACCCAGCACGCGTAAGCGGGACCGGGCTTTTGCGCCGTGCGCTTGCCCGGCGTGCCCACCTGCTCGCTTTGCGCCCGGTTCAGCGAGGATGACGACTTACAGATAGACCGTCTTGCGGTCCGTGCTCTGCTCCGGATGCGGATCCTCGTCATGGATGCGCCGGGGCAGATGGCAGCGCACCAGGGTGCCGCCGCCGTCGCGGCTTTCAATCTCGACCCAGCCGTCATGCAGCTCCAGGAAGCGGTTGACCAGCGCCAGGCCAAGTCCGGCGCCTGCGCGCGCGCCCGACCGGCTCTTGGCCGAGAAGCGCTCGAACACACTGGCCTTCACATCCGGCGGCAGGCCGGGGCCATTGTCGGACACCGCGATCTGGACATCCTCGCCCACGATGCGGGCCGAAAGCACCACGCGGCCGCCGCGCGGCGTGTATTTGAAGGCGTTGGACAGAAGATTGAACATCACCTGGCGCAGCCGCCGGGCATCGGCCAGGAACGCACCGGCCTGGGGAGAAACTTCCATCTCCAGGGTCAGTCCCATCTTGGCGGCCCAGTCGCGGGCATGGGCGGCGACATCGCGCACCAGCTCGTTCAGGTCGATACGCTCCAGCTCCAGCCGCAGCGCGCCGGATTCCACCAGCGCCAGATCGAGAATGTCGTTGACCAGGCTCTTGAGCGTGTTGGCCCCGGCCACGATGGCGGTGACATATTCGCCCTGCTGCGGATTGAGCGGGCCGGGCACGCCGCTGGCCAGATGTTCGGAAAAACCCAGAATGGTGTTGAGCGGCGTGCGCAGCTCATAGGACACATGCTTGATGAAGTCCGACTTCAGGCGGTCGGCCGCTTCCAGCCCTTCGTTGCGGTCACGCAGCGCATTTTCGATGCGGAAACGGTCGGTCACGTCATTGAAGGTGACCAGGGTGGCGCCATCCGGCAGGGGCGAGGTCGAAAGCGACAGCACCGAGCGGTCGGAACGTTCCACATCGCCCAGATCGCGCGCGCCCGATCCCGACACGATCACCTGGATGAGCTGGTCCCAGATATGGCTGTCGCCGAAACGGTCGCGCGACAGCGCCGCGATGGTGCGAAGGTGCGGTTCCCCCGCCAGTTCCTCGGATTCGAATTCCCAAATCCGGGCGAAGGCGGCATTGTGGAGCTTGAGCTTGCCGTCCGGCCCGAACACCGCGACGCCTTCGCTGAGCGTGTCCAGGGTTGCCGACTGCACCTTGACCAGCTTGTTATAGTCGCTCTCCAGCGTCAGCCGCGCCGTGACATCCTCGTAAAGGAAGGTCAGGCCGCCAAAGGGATGCGGCTGGGCGATGACGCGAATGGTCTGGCCGCCCGGCAGATGCCAGGTCTCCTCGCCGGGATTTTCCCGCGTTTCCTCCAGATAAAGCGCCAGGCGCGAACGCTTCCAGGCCTGGTAATCGCGCTGCTCCGGCAGTTTGCGGCCCTCGCGCAGGCGATCGAGGATGTCACCATTGGTGGGATGGCGCTCCAGATAGCTTTCCGTCAGGCCCCATAATTTCACAAAGGCCCTGTTGAAGAAGATCAGCTTCTGGTCCGCCCCGAAAATGGCAACGGCGGTTTGCAAACGGTCCAGCGTATCGGCATGGGCGTCGGCGTGATGCTGCAGTCGGGCTTCCGCCGCCGCCGTATCCGTCACGTCCACGGCGGTGCCGATGATCCCTGCATCGCCCAGGGGAATTTCGGTGAAGCTCAGGGCGCGGCGCTGGCCATTCACCACAGAGAAGCGCTTGGATTCCTGGGGCGCGTTCTGGCTGCGGGCCTGGGCGGCAAGATCCCGCTCGGCCTTGTCCAGCGCCAGTTGATCGCGCCGCGCGCTTTCCAGGTCGCGCGCGCCGGCCCCTTTCAGGAAGGCATGATTGCCCCAGGTGAGCGCCAGGCCCTTGTCGCGCAACCAGACCGGTATGGGCAGTGCGTCCAGAATGGCCTTGTAGTCGGCGCCGGATTCCACCGTGGCTGTCTGCGGTTCCTCCAGCCATATCGCTGCCATGCCGCCCACGGCGCGGCCGCGCGCCACCAGAAGGCGGCCATGTGTGTCATGAACCGCAAGCGAGAAGGGCGCGCCGCGATCCGACAGGCCGTCTATGGCGCCCGACAGGGCCAGCGCATCGGCGCCCTTCAGGCAGGCCTGCAGCATCTCATCGCCGCCGTTATAGGACTGCGGTCCCGAACCGTCGCGGCCCCAGACCACCAGCGCTTCGCGGCCCGCGCCCAAGAGTGCCTCGCGCTCGCCCATGGCGGCCTTGTTCCTGGCCCCCGCCATGCGCAGGGCGCGGCGCAGTCGGCGGGCATTGCGCTGTTCGGCCAGGGCCCAGAGGCCCGCGGCCACCGCCAGCGCGACGCCGCCGCACGCCAGGGCCGACAGCACGACCATATTGCCGTTCTGGAAGGCGACGCTGGTCATCTGGGGTTCGGCGGCCTGGGCCGTGGCGTTTGCCAGCAGGGCGAGCGGAACCGTCGCGAGCAGGGCCTTACGCCCGGTCACCCCCCGTTTGCTGACCTGTCCCGATCTGGGACGCATGCCTGCCAAGCCCCGTTAACCTTCGCCCTGAGGGCGAATCACTTTGGAATCAACAAGATAGCGGTGGGACCCGACTCCGCCTAGGGATTGTGGTTAATAAATTCCTAAAAACCACGGGCGGCTAACACCCCAATATTTGGGGCCTGTGGATAGGGTGTGGATAAAATTGTGAATACCGTCAGGACGTTAACGATTGCCAACCCTGCCGCTGGCCGAGGCTATCCGGAAAGCAAAAAGGGCGCGGCCGGTGCCGCGCCCTCTGAACCCGTCTGGAGACAGGTCTAGTAGCGATAGGTGTCGGGCTTGTACGGGCCCTGGACCGGGATGGAAATATAATCGGCCTGCTTCTTGTTCAGCTCGGTGAGCTTGGCGCCGATCTTGCCCAGATGCAGCCGGGCGACCTTTTCGTCCAGGTGCTTGGGAAGGACATAGACCTTCTTCTCATACTTGCCCGGATTGGTGAACAGTTCGATCTGGGCCAGGGTCTGGTTGGTGAAGCTGGCGCTCATCACAAAGCTGGGATGGCCCATGGCATTGCCCAGGTTCACCAGCCGGCCTTCGGACAGCATGATGATGCGCTTGCCGTCGGGGAATTCGATCTCATCGACCTGCGGCTTGATGTTGTGCCACTTGAGGTTCCGGGTGGCGGCGATCTGGATCTCGCTGTCGAAGTGGCCGATGTTGCAGACGATGGCGCGGTCCTTCATGGCGCGCATGTGC
>CAYFKU010000005.1:0-16445 GCA_964343955.1 uncultured Rhizobium sp.
GTATTGGGCCTGGGTTCCGGCGGCGGCCACCTGCTGGGCGGCATTGGCCTGGGCAGCCGTGTTGGGCGCGGGCGGACGGGGAGGAATCGCGCCAAGGTCCGGCGTGGTGGTGGACGCGTCAGCGGCAGCCTGTTCCGGACTGTCGGGCGGGAACTGGGTTTCCGCGACCGTATCGTCGCCGCCCAGCAAACCGGTTGGATCGAGATCGGCCATGGTCTGGCATCCCGCAGTGCCAACCGCGAGCGCCACAGTCAGCGCCGCCACTGCCAAGGGACGCGCGTAAGTCTTGTTCATCACTCGAACTGCCTTTTTTCCACCAATGGTGTCCGGTCCGGTTTCCCGGCTTCCGCGCGGCGAAGCACGCGGGGCGCCAACCCAGCCGGTCCCGTATACCTTGGCCGGCGCATTTGCGCCAGCAGAGGATGGCCGGCGCAGCCTCTAAATCCTGTCATCTGTTGCTCAATCCCGGCCGGTCTTAGCGGCTTTTCGCCGCCCGGCCATGCCCTGCGAGGGGCTGGCTATCTGCGGGCGAAGGCGCGATCCTTGTCCCTGATGTCCGCAAAAGCCCCGTCCGCCGAGACAAAAGCCGAATCATCGCCCAAGCCAGGCCCCAACGGCTTGCCCGAAGGACTGGAGCCGCAGGCTTTCGCCCGCAACATGCTGACCGTCGGCATGAAGACCCAGAAGCTGCTGCTGGACTTCACCGCCCGCATGGCCAGGCGGGAGGGGGCGGCACCGATCGACCCGCTGAACATTTCCGGCGCCCTGATGGCGCTGGCCAAGGCGATGAGCGCCGACCGTGACGCGGTCGCCAGGGCGCAGGAGCAATGGTGGAACGGCTTTCTGACCCTGTGGGAGACAACCGCCCTGCGCATGATGGGCGGCGAGGCCCCGCCGGTGGTGCAGCCCGCGCCGGGCGACCGCCGCTTCCGGGCGGATGCCTGGAAAGAGAATGAGATTTTCGACTTCATCAAGCAGAGCTATCTGCTGACCGCCAACGCCATGCAGGAAATGGTCGGCCAGCTCAACGGGCTGGACGAGAAGGAGCGCGCCCGCGTCGCCTTTTATACGCGCCAGTTCGCCGATGCGATGGCGCCGACCAATTTCCCGCTCACCAATCCGGAAGTGCTGCAGGCGACCCTTTCGTCGAACGGCGAAAATCTGGTCAAGGGGCTGGACAATCTTCTGGCCGACATCGAGCGCGGCCAGGGCGAGCTTTCCATCCGCCAGTCCGCCGACGGATTCACGGTGGGCGAGAATATCGCCACGGCGCCGGGCAAGGTGGTGTTCCGCAACCGCATCATGGAGTTGCTGCAATATTCTCCGGCAACAGATGAAGTGCATGAGCGGCCGCTGCTGATCTTTCCGCCCTGGATCAACAAGTTCTACATCATCGACCTAAGGCCCGAGAACAGCATGGTGCGCTGGCTGGTGAGCCGGGGTTACACCGTGTTTCTGGTGTCATGGGTCAATCCCGATGCCAAGCTGGCCCAGGCCGGCTTCGAGGATTACATGCGGGACGGCGTCTTTGCGGCGCTCGAGGCGGTCGAAAAGGCCACCGGCGTGCGCGACCCCAACTGTGTCGGCTATTGCATCGGCGGCACGCTTTTGGCGGCCACCCTCGCCTACATGGCCGCGAAAAAGGACGCCCGGATCCATTCGGCGACCTTCTGGGCCGCCCAAACGGACTTTTCAGAGGCCGGGGAGCTTTCGGTCTTTGTCGATGAGGCGCAGCTGGACGCGCTGAAAACCAAGATGGAGAGCGAGGGCGGCGTGCTGCCCGGCTCCAAGATGGCCGGGGCCTTCAACATGCTGCGCGCGAACGACCTGATCTGGTCCTTCGTGATCAACAATTACCTGCTCGGCAAGCAGCCCATGCCGTTCGACCTGCTCTATTGGAATTCGGACACGACGCGGATGCCGGAGAAGCTGCATCTGTCTTACTTGCGCCAGTGCTACAAGGAAAATGCCCTCGCGAAGGGCGAGATGAAGCTGGATGGGGTGAAGCTGGACCTTTCGAAAGTGAAAGTGCCGGTCTATCTGCAATCGGCCCGGGAAGACCATATCGCTCCCGCCAATTCGGTCTTCAAGTCGGTGAACCTGTTTGGCGGGCCGGTGCGCTTCATCATCGCCGGCTCGGGCCACATCGCCGGGGTGATCAATCCGCCGGGCGCGAAGAAGTATCAGTACTGGACCAACGATTCCGGTGCGACCGACATCGAAAGCTGGAAACAGGGCTCGGTCGAGCATCCCGGCTCATGGTGGCCGGATTGGGATGTGTGGCTGAGCAAGCTGTCAGGCGACAAGGTGCCCGCACGCCAGCCCGGCGATGGCGGACTGAAGGTGCTGGGCGATGCGCCGGGCACCTATGTGAAGGTCAAGGCGCAGTAGCGATACTGGTCATGGCCGGCTCGCTGGCCGGCCATGACGACAGTGATCCGGTCACGAACGCGCCACCGCCATGCATTCGATCTCGACATCGAATTCCATCGGCCAGGAGGCGACCGGCACGAAGGTGCGGGCGGGGAAATTGCTCTTGAAGAATTCCTTGTAGACTTCGTTGATGGCGAAAAACATGCCGGAATTGACGGCATAGATCCGCACCTGCACCACATCGTCCAGGGTCGCGCCCGCACCCTTCAGAGAATGTTCCACCGCTTTCAGCGAGGCGCGGGTCTGGACCGAGATGTCGCCCTTCACCAGCTCACCCGTCTGCAAATCCAGCGGCGGCGTGCCGGACACGAAAATGAATCCGTTGGCCCTGGTCGCCGCGGAAATCGGCAGGCCACGCTTGCGTCCGGCTTCGGAAAAGACCGGGACTTCGATGACTTCTTTCATTTTTTCCTCCAAAATAAGATCAAACATTCCCAAGCATGCGCGCGAGGAATTTTGCGGCGTGAGCAGGAGCGTCGCGCGGAGCGTGCGAAAAGCACGTGAGCACGCGCGACGAACACACGACGCAAACGGACCGCGCGCCTAGTTTATCCTTCCCGGCTCAAGCTTTTCGTTCTCTCCCCCAATCTGATGATAGAAGCCTGGCCCTTGCGCGCCATTCGCCCAATAGTCGCGCTGTGGCCGCACCAGGAACATCTCGCCTTTCAGGTTATGGACATAGCCCAGCCGCAGCACCGTCAGATAGGTGGCGGCGAAATCCGTCTCGGCGCACTGGCCCTGGATGCAGCGGGTGGAGATGCGGGTCGCCAGCAGCGCCGGATCGCGCGGCAACTCTTGCGGCGCGCCGGGCGGGGCACAGCGCATGGAAAGCGCCACCGCCCCGGTTTGCGGCTTGGCCCAGCCGGCATCGCCGCCCGGCACCGCCGCCGCCCATAGCGCGATGCGTTGGCCGGTGACGCGATAGAGCACAAAACCAACGCCGCCCTTGCGATTGCCGTAATCGTGAACGACAAAGCCGAAGGGCCGCGCCTGGGCCGGGGTCAGTACCACCGGCGACCCGAATGTCGTTTCCAGAAAGCCGCGCGCATAGGCTTCCGGCGGCAGCCCGTTCAGCATCCCGCTTTTGTAGATGGCATGGGCGAAGCCCTGGTTGGCCATCACATGAAAAAGCGAATTGTCGGGCGCATGGGCAGCGACGCGCCATTCCGGCGGCGCAAAGGCATTGCACTGCCCTGCCCCCAGCCCATCCAGCGCCAGCGGCCGAATGGTGGGACCGCGATAGATGCGCCTGGACCAGGCGGCATTCGCCGCCGGAAAGGGCGGATAGAAATATTCCCGCGCCAGAGCGCGCTGCGGCCGCACCGAGAATTTTTTGGTAGGCACCGGCTCGTCCCCGAAGGTCAGCGAGACCTTGCGCGGCTTTATCTCGCCCTGGGTGATGTCATAGAGCGTGAGCGTGACCTGATCGCCCACCTTGCCGCCGCGGATGATCTGCGCCGCCTGACGCGCGGAGGTGATATCCGCCCCATCGATCGCGGCCACCACTTCATCGGGCTTAATGCCCGCATCGTCGGCGGGGCTTTTGGGGGTGACGGCAAAAACCTGGGCCCCGCCCCGCGCCAGCATGGGAGTCCGCATGGCGGCGCCCGGGGTCAGGGGCGCGAGGGTCAGTCCGGAATATCCCGCCGGACGCGGCGGACGGCGCACGGCATGCAGCACCACGCCGGCGAACAGCACGACGCCGATGGCGCAAACAAGCACAATGCCTTTCCAGCCACGGAACATGGCTGGCTTGTATCACGGATCAGAGACCGGTGGTCTCCGGCAATTCCAGCATAATATTGAGGTTTTGCACCGCAGCACCGCTGGCGCCCTTGCCAAGATTGTCGAACACCGCCACCAGCCGCGCCTGGCCGCTCTTCTCATTGCCGAAGACATAGAGGGTCAGGCCATTGGTGCCCGCCAGGATCTCCGCATCCAGGGTCTTGACGGCGGCGGCATCTTCCAGCGAGGCCGCCGTCACCAGCGGCCGGTCGGCATAGGCCTTGGCCAAAGTCGCCTGCAGATCGCGCGGCGTCGGCGCGCCCGGCAGCGCCCAAAGCTGCAGCGGCACATCCACCAGCATGCCGCGATAGAAGCGGCCGACACTGGGCTGGAACAGCGGCGGATGCGACAGGCCGGAATGGACGCGCATTTCCGGCAGGTGCTTGTGGGCCAGGTTCAGGCCATAGATGCGCGACACCGTCTCGGAATAGTCGGCGGATCCCTTGTCCTCGAATTCGGCGATCATGGACTTGCCGCCGCCGGAATAGCCGGAGACGCCATTCACGCTGGCGGGAAAATCGGGAGGCACGATGCCGGCGCGCACCAGCGGCCGCATGATCGCCAGAAAGCCGGTGGGCCAGCAGCCCGGATTGCTGACCCGCTTGGCCGCCGCGATCTTCGCATAGCCGTCGGGTTCCAGCTCGGCAAAGCCATAGACCCAGCCTTCGGCAACCCGATGCGCGGAAGAGGCATCGATCACGCGCGTGGCCGGATTGTCGATCAGGGCGACAGCTTCCTTCGCCGCTTCGTCCGGCAGGCACAGGATGACGATATCGGCTTCATTCAGCGCGCGTTTCCGGGCGGCAGCATCCTTCCGCTCGGCCTCCGGCAGCACCATCAGCGACAGGTCGGAGCGGCCGGCCAGGCGCTCGCGGATTTCGAGCCCGGTGGTTCCGGCGGCGCCGTCGATGAAGATTTTGGCCTGACTGGTCATGACGTTCCCGTGGGGTTCCTGACAGATTGACGTGCCGCCGCGGCGGTTCCTAGCCGGTTTCGCCCCAGGAAGGCGCGTTCCGGTACTGCATGGCGCGCAAGGGTGCAAGCGATCCTGACGCCGGCGCCCCAAAACGAAAACGGCGGCCTTTGGGGCCGCCGCTTCCACAGTCCTTGTTCCGGCGCCTAGCGCTTCGAGAACTGGAACGAACGGCGCGCCTTGGGACGGCCATACTTTTTGCGCTCGACCGCGCGCGGATCGCGGGTCAGGAAGCCGCCCGGCTTCAGCGCGGCGCGCAGCGCCGGCTCGTAATTGACCAGGGCGCGGCTGATGCCGTGACGCACGGCGCCGGCCTGGCCGGAAAGACCGCCGCCATTGACCGAGACGATCACGTCGAACTGGCCGTCGCGATTGGCGGCAACCAGCGGCTGGCGCAGGATCATGCGCAGCACGGGACGGGCGAAATAGACGGTCTCATCGCGGCCGTTGATGGTGATCTTGCCGGTGCCCGGCTTGATCCAGACGCGCGCGACCGATTCCTTGCGGCGGCCGGTGGCATAGGCGCGGCCCTGGGCATCGCGCTTCTTGTCGGCCTTGGAGGCGTCGGCGGCGTCCGGCGTCTTGGCCTTGATCAGGGTCGATTTCAGTTCGGTGAACTTGTTCTCTTCGGCCATCGGTTAGGCTGCCTTGTACTGGGTGTTCTTGGGATTGAGCGCGGCGACGTCCAGCTTGGTCGGCTGCTGCGCCTCATGCGGATGGTCGGCGCCCGGATAGACGCGCAGGTTGGCCATCTGGCGGCGGCCCAGGGGACCACGCGGCACCATGCGCTCCACGGCCTTTTCCAGCACGCGCTCGGGAAACTTGCCGGCCATGATGGCGCCCGCGGTGCGTTCCTTGATGCCGCCGATGTAACCGGTGTGGTGGTAATAGGTCTTCTTCTTCAGCTTCTGGCCGGTCAGAACCACCTTGGCGGCGTTGATGACAATGACATTGTCGCCGCAATCCATATGGGGCGTATAGGTCGCCTTGTGCTTGCCGCGCAGGCGCATGGCGATGATCGAAGCCAGACGACCCACAACCAGCCCTTCGGCGTCGATCAGGATCCACTTCTTCTCGATCTCGGAGGCTTTCGCCGAGTAGGTCTTCATGCTTTTTTTCCCTTTGGTCGCCCCGGCTCGCGCCGATGCTCCATAATCTCTTGAAAGGACGGGCGCATATACGGGTATGGCCCGCCTCCGTCAACAGAAATGTCGGAAAAATAGGGCTTTTTCCTGTGCGGTATCATTATACCGCATATCCGCCCGCCGCGGCGTGTAAATCCGGCCTCCCCGCACTAGATTTGCACCATGAACGCCCCCGAATCTTCCCCGCCCCTGCTGCTGACCGCCTGCACAGGCGGGGTGCTGCGCCTGATCCTGAACCGTCCCAGGGCGCGGAACGCCCTTTCCGGCAGCCTCATGGCCGCCCTCAAATCGGCCCTGGACAGCGCCGCCGCCGACAATGCCACCCGGGTGATCGTGATCTCGGCGGCAGGGCCGGTCTTTTCCTCCGGTCATGACCTGAAGGAGATGGCCGGGCACCGGGCCGATGGCGATGCGGGCAAGGCGGCCTATGCCGCGCTCTTCACCCAGTGTTCCGAGATGATGCAGGCGATTGTCAGGAACCCCAAGCCGGTGATCGCCGAGGTCCAGGGCATCGCCACCGCCGCCGGCTGCCAGCTCGTGGCAAGCTGCGACCTTGCGGTGGCCTCCACCTCGGCGCGCTTTGCCACGCCCGGCGTCGATATCGGCCTGTTCTGCTCCACCCCCATGGTGGCCCTGTCGCGCAATATCGGGCGCAAGGCGGCGATGGAAATGCTGCTGACCGGCCGCATGGTTGAAGCCGAGGACGCGCTGCGCATCGGTCTGGTCAACAAAGTGGTCGCCCCGGAAATACTGGAAAGCGAGACCATGATGCTGGCGAACCTGATCGCCTCCAAGCCGCGCGCCACGATCAAGACCGGCAAGGAAGCCTTTTACCGCCAGCTCGAAATGCCGCTGGCCGAGGCCTATACCTATGCCGCGCGGGTGATGACCGAGAATATGCTGGCGGCGGAAGCCTGCGAGGGCATTGGCGCGTTCCTGGAGAAAAGGGAGCCGCAATGGCCGAGCTAGCTCTGCCCCAATATCCCGACAGCCTGATCAAATCGATCCTGCGCAGCGTCAAGACGATCGCGATGGTGGGCGCGAGCGGCAACGACATCCGCCCGTCCTATTTCGCCATGATGTATCTGCTGAACAAGGGATACAAAATCATTCCGGTCAATCCGGGCATGGCGGGCAAGGAAATCCTTGGCCAGACGGTCTATGCCTCCCTGAAGGATGTTCCGGCGCCGGTCGATATGGTCGATATCTTCCGAGAGCCCAAATACGCGCCCGACATCGCGCGCGAAACGGTGGCGGAAAAGGATCGGCTGGGCGTCAAGGTGCTGTGGATGCAGCTTGGCGTGATCAGCGAGGAAGCCGAACAGATCGGCAAGGATGCGGGCCTGACGGTGATCATGAACCGCTGCCCCAAGATCGAACATGGTCGTTTCTCGGGCGAGATCGGCTGGATGGGCGTCAACCGCAAAGTGATCGACAATCGCAAACCGCTGCTCTTCGGGCGAGGCGGAAGCCTCAAGCATCAATAAGCGGGCTCGCTGAAGCACGGCTAAAGCAAGAGGGACTGGGGACATGAAATTCAGGATCGCGGCGCTTGTTTTGTCGATGCTGCCGGCGGCGGCCTGGGCGCGCACCGATTATGTCCCGTCCGGCACCTGCGACGGCTGGCCGAAAGCCCAGATCGTCATGGCCAAGGGCTACTGCGCCGGCATTGTGGTGGCGCCATCCACCCCGTTCGAAGACCGTACCCTGTTGCTGCCGCGCGTGCTGCTGCCGCTGAAGGGCACAAACGACTTTCTGGTCACCGACATGGGCAAATGGAACAGCCCGGGCGGCAAGGTCTTCCGCGTCCATGCCGAGCGCGGCAAGCCCACGGTGCTGACGCCGCTGCTGACCGATCTCTATATGCCGCATGCCATGACCTATGGCCCAGGCGGCAAGGTCTATGTCAACGAACAGGGCCGCATCCTGCGTTTCGATCCCCTGGCCGCCGATCCCAAATCCACCGTCGAAACCGTGATCGCGGATGCGCCGGACACGAGGCTGCGGTTCAACTTCCACCCGCTCTCGACCTTCATCTTCGACAGGAACAACGACATGCTGGTGTCGGTGGGGGCGCCCAGCGACCAATGCCTGGAGGGACCGCCGGCGACAAAGCAGGGCAAGACCGACGGCGACAAGTTCTGCAACCAGTCGGAAGGCGACTATATGGCCGCCGGCATCCGCCGCTATGCGTGGGAAGGCGACAACAAATGGTCGCCGACCTTCACGGTGATGGCGCGAGGCCTGCGCAATTCGGTGGCCATGGCGCGGCACAGATCAGGCACCATCCTGCAGGCGGAAAACAGCGAGGATTTCCCGCCGGCCGACACGCCCTTCGAGGAATTCAATGTCATCAGGCAGGGCGCCCATTACGGCTGGCCCTATTGCTATGACATGCATGGCACCAATCCGGTCTGGGGCCCGATGAAGGCGATGGATTGCAACGGCCCGGCCTATACGCCGCCGGTGCGCCTGTTGCCGCCGCACAGCGCGCCCCTGAGCATGCTCTATTATGACGGCGCGATGTTTCCACAACTGAAAGGCAAGCTGATCGTCTCGCTGCATGGCTATCGCGTGGCGGGCGCCCGCATCGCGGCCTTTGCCGTCGATGACAAGGGCATCCCTGTGCTGACGCCCAATGCCCATTACGACGCCTATGCAGGCGAAAATGGCAATGAGACCGTCAGCCTGCCCTATCCCGGGCCGGCCTCCGAACCGCTGCTGCTGACGCCGGGCTGGAACAATGTGGACGGCAAACATCCCAAGGGTTCGCCCCTGGGGCTGGCGGTGGCGCGGGATGGCGCCATCTGGGTGGCGGAAAACAACAATGCGACCATCCTGCGCATTGCCCGCGACAAACCCTGAAGGACTGCCGCATGTCCCTCGACAATGCCGCCATGACGGTCTTCGGCGACTCCATCTCGGGCAATTGCCTGAAGGTGAAATTCGTCGCCGACCGGCTGGGCCTGCCCCATGACTGGGTCGAGGTCAGCGTGCTGAAGGGCGAGACCCGCACGCCGGAATTCCTGGCCATGAGCCCGGCCGGACAGGTGCCGGTGGTGCGCCTGGCCGACAACAGCGTCCTGTCCCAGTCCAACGCCATCATGCTGTATCTGGCGGAAGGCAGCGCGCTGATCCCCGCCGATGCCTTCGAGCGGGCCCAGATGTATCAATGGCTGTTCTGGGAACAATATAGCCATGAGCCCGCCATCGCGGTGCTGCGCTTCCAGAAGCTGTACCTGAAAAAGACCGACAGCGAGATCGACCCCAAGCTGCCCGACCGTTGCCGCAAGGCCTTGCGGCTGATGGAGGGCCATCTGCAAGAACGGAACCATTTTGTCGGCGCCAGGCTGTCCCTGGCCGATATCGCGCTGGTCGCCTATACCCGGTTCGCCCATCAGGCGGAGCTGGATCTGGCGGACTTCCCGCAGGTTCAGGCCTGGGTGCGCCGCATTGAAAGCGAGCTTGGGATCGGGCATCTCCCATAGGGCGATGCCGTCCGGATTTTTGGTCAAGACATCCGGATGGGCGGTCATTTATACAGCGGGGCGGATTGTTCTAAGCCCGCGCCAGCCGCCCCTCGAGGCGCGAGGATACAACAGGAGACGACCATGGCCGACTATGGATTCAACACTCTGGCCGTGCATGCCGGCGCCCAGCCCGATCCCGCCACCGGCGCGCGGGCCACGCCGATCTATCAGACCACCGCCTTTGTCTTCGAAGACGCCGACCATGCCGCGGCCCTGTTCAACCTGCAGGTCTTCGGCAACATCTATTCGCGCATCATGAACCCCACCAATGCGGTGCTGGAGGAGCGGGTCGCGGCGCTGGAAAATGGCCGGGCGGCATTGTCCTGCGGCTCGGGCCATGCGGCGCAACTGCTGGCGCTGCATACCCTGATGGGTCCGGGCGACAATATCGTGGCGGCGCGCCAGCTCTATGGCGGCTCCATCAACCAGTTCAGCCAGGGTTTCGCCAAGTTCGACTGGCACACCCATTGGGCGGATGCGAAAAATCCCGATAGCTTCAAGAGCCAGATCGACGACCGCACCAAGGCGGTCTTCATCGAGAGCATCGCCAATCCGGGCGGCATCATCACCGATATCGAGAAGATTGCGAAGATCGCCCATGACGCGGGCGTGCCGCTGATCGTCGATAATACCCTGGCATCGCCCTATCTGATCCGCCCGATCGAATGGGGCGCCGATATCGTGATCCATTCGGCCACGAAATTCCTGGGCGGGCACGGCAACTCCATGGCCGGCATCATCGTGGACAGCGGCAAGTTCGACTGGGGCAGCGGCAAATTCCCCAGCCTGTCCGAGCCTTCGCCGTCCTATCACGGCATGAAGCTTTGGGAGACTTTCGGCGACATGGCCTTTGCCATCGCCTGCCGCGTGCTGGGCCTGCGCGATCTTGGCCCTGCTTTGTCGCCGATGAACGCCTTCCTGGTGCAGACCGGGATCGAGACCCTGCCGCTTCGCGTGCAGCGCCATTGCGACAATGCTCTGGCGGTGGCGCGCTGGCTGAAGGCCAACGACAAGGTAGGCTGGGTGAATTACGCCGGGCTGGAAGACAATGACTGCCATGCCCTGCACAAGAAATACTGCCCCAAGGGCGCGGGCAGCGTTTTCACCTTCGGCCTGAAGGGCGGCTATGAGGCGGGCCTGAAGCTGGTCAATGGCGTGAAGCTGTTCAGCCATCTGGCCAATATCGGCGACACCCGCAGCCTGATCATCCATCCGGCTTCGACCACCCATCGCCAGTTGTCGGACGAGGATCGCGCCAGGGCCGGGGCGGGCAATGACGTGGTGCGGCTGTCGATCGGCATCGAGGATCCCGCGGACATCATCGCCGACCTGGAGCAGGCGCTGGCTTAATCCCCTATGTCATGGCCGGGCTTGACCCGGCCATCCATCCCGTAAACGGAGAAGTGGATGGCGTTCGTACGCTGTCGCTACTCACCAAGGGTGGCCATGACAAGTTGGGTTGGATACGGCAACATCCGCGCTGATTTGGGCGGGGGCCGCATGCCATTTTATCGTCTGCTGTTGCTATTGCCGGTTCTGCTTGTCCTGACGGCAGGCGGAAAGCTCCAGGCCGCGCCCCTCACCCTGCGCGTCGCGGCGGATGGCGGCGAGATCGAATTCTACCATCGGGGCAGGAAGCTCAGCGATTCCCGGCTGGAGCAGCTCTGCGCCGCCGCCAAGCGGAACAAAGACGAGATCGTCTTCGACCGGGACAAGATGACCCGCGACGATGCCCTGGCCGCCATCCTGAAAGAGGCACAATGCCTGGGCGCGACACACAGCGGACTTACGAAGATCGACCGGGAGCCGGCGTCCAAATCCGTATCTCATAAGCGTGCCAAACCGCGGCACAAAGCAAAAGCGCGGCGGTGACCTGGTGCGCCGCCGACAGCAGCACCGGCGCCTGCAGCAACAGGGTGGCGATGCCCAGGAAGATCTGGAAAGCGGTGATCACGGCGACCGCCTTGGCGCTTGTCTTGGCATAGCCGCTGAGCCTGATGCCCTTCAGATAGACCCAGACAGCGAAGGCCGCCACCAGATAGGCGCCGATGCGATGATCGAACTGGGCCAGGCTGGGTTCTTCGAAGAAATTGATCCACCAGGGCGTTTGGAAGAAGGGCTCTTCCGGAAAGACGCCGCCATTCATGTCCGGCCAGGTGTTATAGATCAGCCCGGCATGAAGGCCCGCCACCAGCGCGCCCAGCAGCATCTGGCCATAGACCGCCAGCGCAAAACCGGTGGCGCGCTTTGACCAGCCGGTGCTTTGACCGGGACGCAGATATTCCAGCGCCGTCCACAGAATGGCGACCAGCAGCAGCAATGCGGTGCCCAGATGGATCGCCAGCCGGTACTGGCTGACGGAGGTGCGAACCTCAAAGCCGCTGGTCACCATCCACCAGCCAATGAAGCCTTGCAGCCCGCCCAGCAGGAACAGCAGCAGCATGCGCGGCCAGTCGCTTTTGCGGATGGCGCCGGTCGCGGCGAACCAGACGAAGGGGACAAAGAAGGCCAGGCCCAGCAGCCGCCCCAGGAACCGGTGAATCCATTCCCACCAGAAGATGCCCTTGAAGGCGTCCAGCGTCATGTCGTGGTTCTGGACCAGATATTGCGGGATGCGCTGATATTTGGCGAAGGCATCCTGCCATTCGGCATCGGACAGCGGCGGGATGGCGCCCATGATCGGCTTCCATTCGGTGATGGAAAGGCCGGAGCCGGTCAGCCGCGTCAGCCCGCCGATGGTGATCATCCCCAGGATGATCGACGCCACGCCAAGCAGCCAGATGCCGACGGCCTTTCGGCTTTTCTCTGCTTCAGAGGAAGGGCGGAAATTTTCGGAAGCGGTCATGGCGGGGTTCTGATACCGTTCCCCTTCCCGTCCGTCAAAGATGCAAAATGTCCCGCCGCACCAAGACCCTGATCGCCACCATCGTCATCGTGTTTTTCTGGCTGCCGGCCTATGCGATCCTGATCGCGGGGCTGCAATGGCGCATCCTGCCGGGCGCGCCCTGGTATGTGGCGCTGCTGTTCTATGCGCTGGCGGGCACGCTGTGGGCGGTGCCGATCGGCCTGTCCTTTCCCTGGATCTACCGGGAACCCAGGGCCCCAGGCCGGGGTTAAAACCGGATGATCGACAACAAGGACGAAAGCCGGTTCGAGCTGGAGGAAAATGGCCTTCTGGCCTGGGCCGACTATCGTGTCCGCGACGGCAAATATCTCTTGCCGCATGTGGAGGCCGAACCGCCGCTGCGCGGCACCGGCGCCGCCGGGCGACTGATGCAGCAGATCGTGGATCATGCCCGCGCCAACCAGCTTGTCCTGGAGCCGCGCTGTCACTATGCGCGCATCTGGTTCCAGCGCCATCCGGAAGCGGCGGACGTTCTGGACTAGCGGCCGGTATTAGCGTCTGAGGTCGCGCAGGATTTCGCGCGCCGCATTGTGGCCGGGCGCGCCGGTGACGCCGCCGCCGGGATGGGTGCCGGACCCGCACATGTAAAGCCCCGCGATGGGCGCGCGGTAATGGCCGTGGCCCAGAACGGGCCGCGCGGCAAAAAGCTGATCCAGCTCCAGCCGGCCATGCATGATGTCGCCCGCGGTGAGGCCGAAGATGCGCTCCAGATCCAGCGGTGAAAGGACCTGCCGGCCGACGACCGAGGCCTTGAATCCGGGGGCATGGCGGTCAACTGTTTCGATCATCAGGTCGGCCACCTGGTCGCGGTGATCGTCCCAGCTCGCGCCGCCCGGCAGCACCGGCGCGACATGCTGGCAGAACAGGCTGGCGACATGCGCGCCATTCGGGGCCAGGCTATCATCGAGCGTCGAAGGGATCAGCATCTCCACCACCGGCGCCCGCGACCAGCCATGCGCGCGCGCATCGTCATAGGCCTTTTCCATATAGGTCAGGCTTGGCGCGATGATGATGCCGGCGGTCAGATGATCGCCCGGCTGGGGGAGGCAGGTGAAACGCGGCAGCGCCGAAAGCGCCAGGTTCATGCGAAAGGTGCCCGACCCCATGCGATACGTCCGGATGCGGTCGCGAAAATCATCCGGCAGAAGCGCGGGATCGACCAGCGACTGAAACAGCAGCCGGGGATTGAGATTGGACACGACGGTCGAAGCACGAAAACGGCTGCCATCTTCGCACACCGCCCCGGCCACGCGCCCCCGCTCCACCAGCACTTCGCGCACCGGCGCATCCACACGGATTTCCACGCCCTGTTCGGCGCAGGCCCGCGCCATCGCCTGCGTGATCGCGCCCATGCCGCCAATGGCATGGCCCCAGGCGCCGCGCCTGCCATTCACCTCGCCCAGAAGATGATGCAGCAGCACATAGGCCGAGCCAGGCGTATAAGGGCTGGCATAATTTCCCACGATGCCGTCGAAGCCATAGACCGCCTTGATGGGATCGCTTTCGAACCAGCCGTCCAGATAGTCGCCCGCCGAACGGCTGAGCAGCGCCAGAAGATCGCGCCGCGCGGTCATGTCCAGATCGCCCATGCGCCGCGCCAGCTTGCCGGCGCGCAGCATGTCGGGCAGCGCCGCCAGCAATCCGCCTTCGGTAACATTGGGGGGTGTCTCCAGCATCAGGTCGCGGATCAGGCCCGACACCGCATCCAGCCGGGCGTGATAGGCATCCAGCCTGTCGGCATCGGCGGTGGAAAATTTCGCGACTTCGCTTTTGGTTCGGCCTTGCCCGGTCGCCAGATAGCGGCCATCGTCTGTGGGCAGAAAATTCGCCATCCGCCGATGCACGATGCGAAGGCCGTGCCGCGCCAGCTCCAGGTCGGCGATGATCCTGGGCTGCAGCAGCGAGACGGTATAGCTGGCGACCGAATTGCGGAAACCGGGATGGAATTCCTCGGTCACCGCGGCGCCGCCGACCACAGGGCGGCGCTCCAGCACCGTGACCTTCAGGCCCGCCCGCGCCAGATAAAAAGCGCAGACCAGACCGTTATGGCCGCCGCCAAGGATCAGGACATGTTCGGCCAATGCGGCAATTCCCACGGTCTGCCGGGGCATTTATGAGCCCGCATGGCCCGGACGCAAGATAGTCCGACTGGCGTCCGGTCAGGCCAGCATGTCGAGCAGGACCTTTTGGTTATGGTCCGCGATCCGGAACAGTTTGGCATTCGCCTGGAAGGCCAGCGAGGCCGATAGCTGGTTCACCATCTGGGACGCCAGATCGATATTGGGCGCCGCCACCATGCCCTGCGCGTTGGCCGCAGGGTCCGAAGGCTGATAGGCCAGGAAATAATCCGGCGAATGGATCACACGCGCCGTGACGCCGCCGCCGGACACCGGCGCGGTCACCACCGTGGCGGGCTGATAGACATTCTGCGAAGCGCCGGTCCCATCCGGCACAGGCCCGGTGGTCATGGCATTGGCGACATTGGACGCGGTGGCGGTCAGACTGGTCACAGCCGCCGCCATGCCGGAGGCGGCAATCCGCATGGCGCTGTCCACGAGTAACTCCGCTTTGCCTTCAACCCTGACGATAGCAAAGCGCGGCGCCGGGGGCCAGCCAATGCCCGCCCTTGCGTTAATGAAAGGCTGCAAAATGCAGGAGCGAGTTCCGCCCGCCCGGCTGCACATGGTATAGGCGGGGTAAACCATGCCGGAGGATCGTCCATGTCGTCCCCTTCCCGTTTGAAGCACGCCGAATTTCATGGCCGCATCGGCCTGGCCCGCACAGCCATCACGCCGCCGGTCGGCATCTATTCCCGCACCTGGGGCAGCGCCGTCCACGATGTCGCCGAAGGGGTGCATCGGCCCGCGCTTGCGACCTGCGTGATTTTCCAGACCCTCGATGGAAGCCAAGAGCTGGTGTCCCTGGCGCTGGATTCCTGCTGCGCCGATGACGGCGAAGTCGCCGCCATCCGGGCCGCCATCCTGAAACGCTTCGGGCTCAAATCAGAGCAGCTCATGCTGCACCCGTCCCATACCCACAGCCTGCCGGTGCTGACCCGGCGCACCGCGAACCGCGCGGGCGGCGAGCTGCTGACAGCCTATCTGGACAGCCTGACGCCGGCCTGCATCGAACTGGTCGAACAGGCGCGCGCAAGCCTGGCCGAAGGGCTGGTGAGCTGGGCCTATGGCCGCTGCGGCCTGGCCTTCAACCGCGATGCGGTCGATCCGGCCAGCGGCCGCGACATCTGCGGGCTGAATCTCGCGGAAAAAGCCGACGACACATTGCTGGTGGGCCGCGTCGCCGGCATGGACGGCGCCATCCGCGCGACTATCGTGAATTATGCCTGCCATCCGGTTTCGCTGGGTGGCGCCAACCGCCTTCTGTCGCCCGATTATATCGGCGCGATGCGCGAGGTGGTAGAACGCGACACCGGCGGCGCGCCTTGCATCTTCATGCATGGCGCATCGGGCGACCTGACGCCGCGCCGCAGCTATGAAGCCAAAGGCGAAGCCGCCGACCAGAATGGCCGCGAGCTGGGCTATGCCGCGCTGTCGGTGCTGGCCGGCATGTTTCCCCCGGGCCAGATACTGGAATACAAGGGCGTGGAGGAATCCGGCACGCCGCTGGGCTTCCAGTTCCTCGCGCGCGGGGCAGGGCAGCAGCGGAAACCGGGG
>CAYFKU010000005.1:16455-24123 GCA_964343955.1 uncultured Rhizobium sp.
GTCTGACGCCGCGCAGCGACATCAGCACCAGCCTGTCGGGACGTTTTCTCACCACCCGGTTTCCGCTGCTGCCCTTCCCCTCGCGCGAGGAACTGGAAGCCCAGCGGGCGGTGGCCACGGAACGCTATGCGATCGAGCGGCTGGACCGCAGCCTGGCCCGCCGCGCCCAGATCGGCGACGGCCCCGATGCCGATTTCCATCTGACCGTCTGGCAGATCGGCGAAGCCTTCCTGGTTTCGACACCGGCCGAATGCTATAGCAAGTTCCAGATCGACCTTCGGCGCCAGTTCGCCGACACGACGGTGGCCGTCATCAACCTGTCAGACGGCACCACCACCTATCTGCCCTTGCCCGAAAGCTTCGGCCGCGATGTCTATCAGGCGCGGATCGCCTTCTATCAGCCGGACGCGCTGGCGCGGGCGACGAAAATGGCGACCGACGCCATGGCCGAGATGCAATAGGGTTTCCGTCAGCCCCGCTTCAGGAGGCGGCCGGTGCCCAGCACGATCAGGGCGGCGCAAAGCTGCGACACGGCCAGCGCCGCCATCGCCGCGCCATAGCCGCCCGTCTGCGCTTTCAGATAGCCGACCAGCGACGGCCCGAAAAAGCCGCCGAAGGTCCCGATGGTATTGACCAGCGCCAGGCCGCCCGCGGCGGACGGCCCGCGCGCCAATGACGACACGAGGCTCTGGAACGGCCCGATGCCGGCCAGCCCACCCGCCATGGCAAGCGACAGCGCCATCATCGCAAGCAGCGGATGACCCGCGATGGCGGCCAGAGCCAGCGCGGCCGCGGCCCAGAACATGGTGAGCGCGCTGTGCCATAGCCTTTCGCCGCTGCGGTCGCTCAGCCTGGCCCAGCCGATCATGGCGAATATGCTGACCACATAAGGAAGGGCGGCGATGAAGCCGGTGGCGCGGGTGGAAAAGCCCATCGCATGGATGATCTGCGGCAGCCACAGATTGACGCCATACAGCGCGATGCCGGAACCCAGTCCGGCAAGTCCCAGAATATAGAAGCGCGGATCGCCCAGCGCCTGCCCCATGCTTGCCGGTGGCGCGGCCGGGCCGGAGACCAGAGCCGCGGCGATGGCCGCGCGCTCGCCATCGTTCAGCCAGCGGGCCTGATCCGGGCCGTCGGGAAGCACCGACAGCGTGACAAAGGCCAGCACCACCGCCGGCAGCCCCTGGATCAGGAACAGCCATTGCCAGCCATGCAGCCCGCCGATCCCCTCCATGCCGAGCAGCAGGCCGGAAAGCGGCCCGCTGATGATGCCGGCGATGGGAATGGCGCTGCAGAAAATGGCGATGAAACGGCCGCGCTGGTTCTGGGGAAACCAGAGGGTGAGATAAAAGATCATGCTGGGGGTGAAGCCGCCTTCCGCCACGCCCAGCAGGAAGCGCAGCAGATAGAAACTGTGCGCGTCCCGCATAAAGGCGTTGGCGGCCGACACCAGGCCCCACACCGCCATGACGCAGAAGATGATCCGCCGCGCGCCGATGCGCGCCAGAAGAAGCGCGGTGGGAATCTGGAAGGTGACATAGCCCAGGAAGAAGATGCCCGCGCCAAAGCCGAAGATGGAGGGCGAAAAGCCAAGGTCGCGGTTCATGGTCAGGGCGGCAAAGCCCACATTCGACCGGTCGATGAAGCCCACGACATAGAGCAGCGTGATATAGGGGATCAGCCGCCAGGCGCATTTGGTGAAGACCGTATCAGCCAAGGCGGTGGCTCACCGGGACTTTTCCAGCCAGGCGGACAGCTCGGCTTTCCACAGCGCGGCCTGGCCTGTGGTGCCATGGCCGCGGGTGTCGCCGCTGGCGGGGATCAGGAAATAGCGCGCGCCCGGGATGCGGGCGACCAGCCTGGTCATCACCCCGGTTTTGTGCGGATTGCGCTCATCGTCGGCGGAATTGATCGCCAGCACCCGCGCCGTGATGCGCGACAGGCTCGGTTCCGGATCGTAATCGCGCGCCGCGTCGAACTGATAGACGGTGTTGTTGGCATCGCCGCCCGGCTCGCCCGCCAGCATCCCGTCCACCAGCCTGTCGGCCTCGGCATGGGTGCCCGCGCGCGCCTGCCAGCCCAATGTGCCGCCGCTGGTGGCGGCCGAGAACATGGCATTGGCATATTTTAGCGCGGGAGGCTGGCGGGTGTAGTTGCCGCCCTGGAAGGCGGGATCGCCCTTGATGCTCTCGATCATCAACCGGCGCATCGCCCAGTTGCGCGACGCCATGGCGGTGGGCGTGCTGGCCAGGGGCACCAGGCCATCCATGAAGCCGGGATGGGCCTCGCCCCACATCCAGGTCAGCATGCCGCCCATGGAATTGCCCATCACGATCTTCAGATGCCGCACGCCCAGATGTTCGGTCAGCAGGCGGTGCTGCGCGGCGATCATGTCTTCATAGGTGTAGCGGGGAAATTTCATCCGAAGGCCGTCGGAGGGGCGCGAGGATTGGCCCGTGCCGATGCAATCCGGCAGGATGATGAAATGGCGGGCGGCATCCAGCGGCTGGCCGGGGCCGAACAATTCGCCGCCGAACGCGGCATTGAGCATGCCGGCGCCATTGCCCGAGGTGCCGTGCAGGACCAGCACCGCGGGATTTTTCGGATCGCCCAGCGTCACGTAATGCTGCTTCAGTTCGGGCAGCGTCTCGCCGGTATGGAAGCGAAAATCATGGAGGACGAACTCGCCTTCCCGCCGCGCGGGCATGTCGGCGGCCGCCGTCGCCAGCGTGGCCGCGAACAAGGCAGATGCCAGAAGCCCCATCCATATCCCCTTGGTCCTGCCGCCTTGCGCGGTCTTGTGCCCCACAAGGTTAGCAGACAGCGGCGGCGGCGCCTAAACCAAATGGAGGGCGATGAAATCCTCGTCCCAGGCCAGCCCCATGCCCGGCCGTGTCGTGGTCTGCGCCAGCCCCTTGGCGACCACGATCGGCTCCTGAAGAATGGGGGCGGCCCAATCCTGATATTCCAGATACTGGGGCGCGCGGGCGACCGACAGAAGCTGGGCGCTGATTTCCGGAAAAAGATGGCTGGAAACGCGGATCCCGCGCGCATCTGCCAGGGCCATAGCGGCAAGCCAGCCGGTGATGCCGCCGATCTTCATCACATCCAGCATGATGGCATCGGATGCGCGCGCATCCAGCGCCTTGGCGACATCGCCCGGCCCCCACATATTTTCGCCCATCTGCACGGGCGTGTTGATGGCCGCCGCGATCTGGGCGTGTCCGGCATAGTCTTCGGCGGTGGTCGGCTCTTCAATCCAGACCAAGCCTTCCTGATCCAGCACCCGGCCGCGGGCGATGGCCGAAACGATGTCCAGCGACTGGTTGTAATCGACCATCACTTTCAGACCGGCGTCGCGCGCGGCGCGGATGGCGGCGACATCCTGGGCGACATCCGCATGGCCAACCTTGAACTTGATGGCGTCAAAGCCCAGCGCCACCGTTTCTTCGGCATCGGCGCGCGAACCTTCCACCCCGCTCATGCCGCAACTGTGATAGGCGGCAACCGGTTTCGGCGCCCCGCCCAGGAACGATGCCAGCGGCAGGCCGGCCGCCACCGCCGCCGCATCCCAGGCGGCCATGTCGATGCCGGCAACCGCCATGCCGGCCAGACCCTGCTGGCCCAAGAGACGCAGCCGCGCCTGTAGCTTGCGATTGAGATCGAGGGGCATGACCGGATCGCCGGTCAACAGTTCGCCCAGGCTCTGCACCAACTGGGCCAGGGGCTTGAGCACCAGCGCGGTATAGCCGAACAGGTAGCTGCGGCCGGTGACGCCTTCGGACGTTTCCAGATCGATCAGCACCAGCGGCGCCGATGTGACGCTGCCGCCCGCGGTCGGATGCGGCTTGCGCAGCGGCACATTCACGGCGCGGGGGCGGATGGATTTGATGGTGAGTGGCATAAAAGGCCCTTTCAAACAGCGACGGTGTTGAAGGCGCTGCAGCGGAGTGCAAAGTTCCGCTGCACTTTACTTCGCTATTGAGCCTTGTGAAGGCATGCGCGCCTAGGTCACTGTGGAGCGGGCGGTGGCTGTGCGGGACTGCTGCTGCTGCTGCCGCGGCGCGGCACTACGCTGGCGCTAGCCGCGCCTTGGCATTCCATGTGCCGCCCTTCAGGGCAGCAGATGAATGGTCGGATCAAAAGTATTGGTAAAATGTTCTGACGCGGGCGGGCGAAGACGCTGTCGCGCGCCCGCCCTTGTCATTTCTTATTGCCCGCTTTTGCGGGCAATAAGAAATGGTCGGAACGGCGGGATTTGAACCCACGACCCTCAGTCCCCCAGACTGATGCGCTACCAGGCTGCGCTACGTTCCGACTTAGGTTTTTTGAGGCCGTTTCCGGCTTCAGGGGGTACGAAAGGCGGCGGACTATAGTGTCCACCCCCTGCCCCGGCAACCCGCGATTTCGGCTTAAATGACGCGCTCGCGCGCCGCCTGGAGCCGGGCCTTGAGGCCCATCAGCTCGTCCAGAATATCGTCCAGACGCTCGCGCTCCTCGTCGGGAATGCCCATTTCAGGCCCCGACAGTTCAGGCTCCGGCGTTTCAGGCTCAAACGTCTGCGGCCCAGGCGTCTGTGGCTCAGGCATCTCCACCGGCATCGCCATCCCGACAGGCTCCTGCGCGGGTTCAGCCAAAGCGATTTTCGGCTCGGATGGAAAGACGGGCTGGGGCGCCGCTTCGGGCAGATCGAAGAAAGGCAGCGACATGGCATCCGGCACGGCGCGCAGATGCGCGGCCTTCCTCCTTGCCGGCGCCGATGCCGCCCGCTTTTCGACATAGACGATCTTTTCGACCACCACCGGCCGCTCGATGATCATGGTCTGGGGCGGCGGGACATTGCCCCGGCCCAGTTCGGCGACATGGCGCAGGCCGCGCTCTTTCAGGATTTTCTGCACGCCCTTGATGGCCATGCCGTCGCTGTAGAGCAGCGCCCGGATGCCTTTCAGAAGATCGATATCCTCGGGCCGATAATAGCGGCGGCCACCCGCGCGCTTGACGGGCCGTATCTGCGCGAAGCGGCTTTCCCAGAAGCGCAGCACGTGCTGCGGCACGTCAAGCTCCTGCGAGACTTCGCTGATGGTGCGGAAGGCTTCCGCGGATTTCTGGGGATAGGCGAAGGCCGCCGATGACATCAGTCCTCAACCTCAACCGGAGGCGTCTGACCGTTGATCACCGCTTTCAAAACATGACTGGGACGGAAGACCAGGACGCGGCGGGGCGCGATCGGCACCTCGTCGCCGGTCTTGGGGTTGCGGCCCATGCGCTGGGATTTCTGGCGGACCGCGAAAGTTCCGAAGGACGACAGTTTCACCGTCTCGCCCCTGGCGAGGGCACTGCAAACTTCCTCCAGCATGTCCTCGACCATCTGCGCGGAGTCGGTGCGGGAAAGCCCCACCGCCTGGAAGACGGCTTCGGTCAGGTCGGCTCTGGTCAGGGTTCCCGTGGTCATCAGCGACTCTTTCGTTATCCACAGGACCGTAACCCTGTCCGCGAATAGCGGTCAAGATCAAAGACTTGGCTGAAGGAGTTCAGACGCCGGCCGAATCGGCACCGGGACCGCCCGGGGCGACGCACTCAGGGCCCAACAGACCCGCGCCCTTGTTACCAGCGCAACAGGGCGGCGCCCCAGGTAAAGCCCCCACCCATGGCTTCCAGCAGGACCAGGTCGCCCCGCTTGATGCGCCCGTCCCTGACCGCCGTCACCAGGGCCAGCGGCACGGAGGCGGCAGAGGTATTGCCATGCAGCGCCACGGTGGAGATCACCTTGTCCGCATCGATGCCCAGGCGCTTGGCGGTGCCGTCCAGAATGCGCTGGTTGGCCTGATGCGGCACGAACCAGTCGATCTCCTGCAAGGGGATACCGGCCGCCGAGGCCGAGGCCTCGATCGCGGCGGCGATGTTGGTGACGGCATGCTTGAACACTTCCTTGCCCTGCATGCGCAGCTTGCCAGCGCTCTGGGTCGAGGAGACGCCGCCATCGGCATAGAGCATGTCGTGCAGGCGTCCGTCCGAGAACAGCTTGGTGTTCAGGATGCCCTGGTCGGAATTGTCGCCAACGCCCGTATGGGCCTGAAGCACCACGGCGCCCGCGCCGTCGCCGAACAGCACGCAGGTGGTGCGGTCGGTCCAGTCCAGCAGGCGCGACATGGTCTCGGCGCCGATCAAAAGGATGGTGCGCGCCGCGCCGGTACGGATCAGGCTGTCGGCCACGCTCATGCCATAGATAAAGCCCGAACAGACGGCCTGCAGGTCGAAGGCCGCGCCGCGCGACATGCCCAGGCGCGCCTGCACGATGGTCGCGGTGGCGGGAAAGCTTTCATCCGGCGTGGTGGTGGCGCAGATAATCATGTCGATCTCGCCGGCGTCGATGCCCGCATCTGTCAGCGCCGCGCGCGCCGCGCCCAGGGCCAGATCGGATGTCTTCTGGCTTGGGGGCGCGATATGGCGCTGCTGGATGCCGGTGCGCTCGCGGATCCATTCGTCGGATGTATCGACCTTTTTGGCCAGGTCGCTGTTGGTCACGATATTGGCCGGCAGGCAGGCGCCGCAGCCGATGACGCGTGCTCTTATCATCGGATATCCATCATATCTCTGCCGCCCGCGCGCCGGCGCTTTCAGCGGTGATTGCCGAACGGTCGGCGGTGATGCGGGCATTGATATCGGCCCGCGCCATGTCGATCGCCATATCGACGGCGCTGGCGAAGCCCACGGCGTCGGCGCCGCCATGGCTTTTCACCACCACGCCGTTCAGGCCCAGAAATACGCCGCCATTCTGGGTGCGGGGATCGAGCTTGCGGCGAACCATGTCCAGCGCGCCGGATGCGATCACCGCGCCAAGCTTGGACATGAAAGAGCTTTTCAGCGCCTGGCGCAGATAGCTGCCGACCAGGCGGGCGGTGCCTTCGGCGGTCTTGAGCGCGATGTTTCCCGTGAAACCGTCGGTGACCACCACATCCACCGTGCCCTTGGCGATATCGTCGCCTTCGACAAAACCGTGAAAGGCCATCGGCAGATTGGACTGGCGCAGGATCTGGGCGGCGCCGCGCACGCCGTCATTGCCCTTCTGCTCCTCGGCGCCGACATTCAGGATGCCGACCTTGGGCCGCGGCAGGTTCAGGATCACATGGGCAAAGGCCTCGCCCATCACGGCGAAATCGACAAGCTGTTCCTCGGTGGCGCTGACATTGGCGCCGACATCCAGAACGACGCACTGGCCTTTCAGGGTGGGCCAGATGATGGCGATGGCGGGACGCGAAATGCCTTCGATGATGCCCAGCCCGAACATGGAGACGGCCATGAGCGCGCCGGTATTGCCGGCGGAGACGGCGACTTTCGCCCGCCCGTCCTTCACACTCTGGACGGTGTGCCACATGGATGTGTCCTTGCCGCGGCGCAGGACATGGCTGGGCTTGTCCTCCATGGTGACGCGCCCCGGCGCATGCTCGATGGTCGCGCGCGCCTTCAGCTTGGGATGACGGTCCACAAGCCCGGCGAGCACGGCTTCATCGCCGTGAAGGATGAAATCGACGTCGGTATGGCGTTGCAGAGTCTTGAGCAGCGCGCTTACGACAACGCCGGGGCCGGCATCGCCGCCCATGGCATCGATCGAGACAGTCAGGGCGCGAGCCACTCAACACCTTTTGGGTGGGAAAGGCTCAGCTC
>CAYFKU010000005.1:24133-28734 GCA_964343955.1 uncultured Rhizobium sp.
CAGCTCTTGGCCTTCACGACTTCTCGGTCGGCATAATGGCCGCAGGAACCGCAGACATGATGCGGGCGCTTGGGTTCGCCGCAGTTGGGGCAGTCGGCATGGGCGGCCGCCGTCAGGGCGTGGTGCGACCGGCGCATGTTGCGGCGCGACGGCGAGGTTTTTCGTTTCGGGACCGCCATGGCGGAAAACTCCTGGAAAGCCGCCCCATTGAACGGGTCCGGCAAGCGAGCGGGGTGGGTAGCAGGAAAGGCGAACCTTTTTCAAGCCAAAAGGACGCTTTTTCAGCCAAAAGCCCGTCGGCAAAAGGGCTTACAGCCCCGGCAAAATGTCAGAACTGCCGGGCGGACACTGCCTATTTCAGCCCCTTGAGGACGGCAAAGGGGCTTTCCGGGCGGTCTTCCGGGTCGGTCCGGAGATCGAATTCCACACCGGGGCGGCGTGGATAGGGCTCCAGGGACAGGACAAATTCCTCCAGGATCGGCACCGCCAGATCGTAATGCAGGCTCTGGATCTCTTCCGGGCCTTCCTCGGGGTCCGCGTCCAGCACCATCTCAGGCTCCGAATCGGCGGGTTTGTGGCGGACAGCGCTGCCGACGAAGTGCAGCTCCCGCTCGAACTGGCGTTCCAGATGGCTTTTCACGGGCTCAAGCGTCACGACGCAGGCCTGGATGACGTCTGCCGTCAGCCGGAAGGCAAGGCCAAAGCGGGTGGGCCCCAGCTTGCGGATATCGACCTGGGCCTGGAGACCATCGACCGACACCACCCCCGACCATCCGGCGATGGCGGCCCGCTGGTCGGCATCGGCGGCAAAATCCACCCTGTCCCCGGCATTGCCGAGACGGGCCAGATTGTAATCATGGGCAAGCGGAAGGCCTTGGGTCATGCGGCTTACGTAGTGGGCAAGGGGCCGAAATCCAAAGCCTGCGGCAGGGATCGGGCCAGGGCGGCCCGGGCGCGGGCGGCATAGTCCGCCAGGGCGCGGGCCTGGGCCTCATGGCCCGTCCCCCGCCAGAGGTTTTTGCCCAGCGCCGCCGCCAGGTCTTCGGGGCTTTTGGCCCCGTCATAGGCCGCCATGCGGCCGTAAAAGGCCTTGGCCATGTCTTTCAGGCGATGGCCGATGCCGATATCGCCGGCCCCCTGCTCGCGCATGGCCTCGTCGAAGCCGGTGAAAATCATATTGGTCAGTTCCTGGGCCGGGGTCCGTCCGCCAAGTTCCGCCAGCACCAGCCAGGCGTGGAAAGCCAGCATGTCAAAACGGCCATCGACGCTGTCGGCCACGGCAAAAACCGTGAAAAAGACCGGTTCCCGGGCGCGGGCAACCAGCGCGTCATAGAGATGGGCCGCTTGCTGCTTGCGCGCGGCCGTTTCCTTGAGCAAATTCAACATCGAACGTCCTGTGCCGGCCGCGCCCGTCCATTCGGGGGCCTGGCGGATGGACCATATATCGGGAATGCGCTTGAAGGTCGAACCATGAAGCTTGCTGTTGCGTCCTTCTTTGTCCTTGCCGGCGCGGCGATCCTGATCGCCTGCGCCCCGGTGATCAGCCAGCGGGGCTATCTGCCCGATCCCCAGGCCGAGGCCGCCATCAAGGCGGGCACCGACACCAAGACCAGCGTCCAGGCGGCGCTGGGCTATGCCTCGACGACCGCCACCTTCGGCAATGACAGCTGGTATTACATCTCGGCCACCGAGAAACAGGTCGCCTTCTTCAATCCCACGGTGCTGAAGCGTCAGGTCCTGGCGGTCTATTTCGACAAGCAGAACAAGGTGACCGGCGTGCGCCATTACGGCCTGGCCGACGGCCATCTGATCAATTTCGAGAGCCGCACCACCCCGGCGCGCGGCCGCGAGACCACCTTCCTGCAGGAATTACTGAAGGCCACCCCCGGCTCCAGCGCCACCAACATCCAGGAAACCAATCCGGGTAACGGCGGCGGCCCAGTGCCCTAAGTGCCGTAAGTGCCGTAAGCACTGCCGCCGTAAGCGAATAGTCAGCGCCATGCTAGACTGGCCCCAACAGGTTCGGGGGGACATCATGCGCGCGCTTTCATTCATCGCCCTTTTGCTGGCAACGGCGCCGGCCCAGGCAGCCGGCCTGCTGCATCCCATGTTTTCCGACCATGCCGTGCTTCAACGCGGCCGGCCCATTCCCGTCTATGGCATGACAAAGCCCGGCGCCGAGGTCACGGTCCGGCTTGGCGAGGCCAGCGTGACCGCGCAGGCAGGCAAGGATGGGCGCTGGCAGGCGGCCCTGCCCGCGATGAGCGGCGGCGGGCCCTTTGTGCTGCACGCCGCCAGCGGACCGGACAGCCAGGAGGTGCGCGATGTGCTGGTGGGCGACGTGTTTCTCTGCACCGGCCAGTCCAACATGGCCATGCAGGTGAAGGGCGCCGCCAATGCCGCCGCCGAGATTGCCGCGGCGACCGACAGCGAGGTCCGCGAGCTCGCGATCGACCGGGTGGCAAGCCCGGTCGAGCTGGCTGTCTTCCAGACACAGGTCTCGTGGAAGGTGGAGACGCCGCAGACCGCGGGCGACTTTGCGGCGAGCTGTTTCTATTTCGCGCGCGAATTGCGCAAGCACGTCAAGGTGCCGGTGGGCCTGGTTACCGCGGCCTGGGGCGGCACCAAGGTCAGCGGCTGGGTCAGCCATCAAACATTGCGTCCGCTGGGCTACAGCGACGACATCGCGATGCTGGCGCTGTGGCAGAAGGACCCCGCCGCGGCATCCAAACGCTGGGACGCCGCCTGGGAATCCTGGTGGCGCGCCAATGGCGCGGGCGAACCCTGGAAGGACGACACGTCGTCCTGGCAGGCGGCGCCGGCGGGCCTGGGCCCTTGGTTCGACTGGCCGGGGCTTTCGCTGCCCGAAGGCTCGGCGGAGCCCGGCGTCGGCTTTGTCGGCCAGATGTGGCTTTCAACCCATGTGCGGCTGACAGCGGCGCAGGCGGCGCAGAAGGCGACACTGGCCCTGGGCCGCGCCAACGAAGAAGAAAAAAGCTGGGTCAACGGTATCGGCGTCGGCGGCAGCTCGCAGCAGCCGGATGCGCGCCACGATCTGCCGTCCGGGCTGCTGCATGAGGGCGACAACAGCATCACCGTGAATGTCTTCTGCAGTTGGAAGAATTGCGGCCTGACGGGACCGGCGGCCACCCGCGCCATCCATCTGGCGGACGGCACATCGGTGCCGCTGGACCAGACCTGGCGCTTCAAGGCGGTGGACCGATTGATCGCGCCGCAGCTTCCCTGGGGACCGATGCATGGCGTGGGGCTGCAATATGGCGGCATGGTCAAGCCGATCGGTCCCTATGGGGTGAAAGCCGCCGTCTGGTACCAGGGCGAGTCCAACATCTATTTCGCGCAGTCCTATCAGACCGTGCTGACGGCGATGATGGCGGACTGGAGAAAGCAGTTCGGCGCCGCCCTGCCCTTTTTGATCGTGCAGATACCCAACTACGGGCCCACGCCGACGATGCCGGGCCCCTCGCTCTGGTCCGATGTGCGCGAGGCCCAGCGCAGGACAGCCGAAAGCGATGCAGCGTCGGCGCTTGTCGTGACCTTCGATATCGGCGATGCCAAGATCCTGCACCCGACCAACAAGCAGGAGATCGGACGGCGCATCTCCATCGCGGCGCGGCATCTTGTTTATGGCGAGGCGATTGCCCCGTCGGGACCGCGCGTGGCGGCGGTGAAAAGAAGCGACGACCAGGTAACCGTGTCGTTCCGCGACATCACCGGCGCGCTGACCGGGTACAATGGCGAGCCCAATGCCTTCGAGCTGTGCGACAGCAAGGGCTGCCGCTGGGCGCGCGCCACCCTGGGCCGGGATTCCGTGACCCTGTCAGGCGCGGGCGGCGCGACCAAGATACGCTATTGCTGGGGCGACAGTCCGATCTGCACCCTGTCGGATGCATCCGCGCTGCCCGCCGGGCCGTTCGAGGTCGCGGTGCCTTGAGCGCCAGACAGTGCGGTGACTGTTCGCTGTGCTGCAAGGTCATGGGCATTCCCGAACTGGGAAAGCCCAAAGACACGGACTGTGCCCATATCGTGCCGCAGCGGGGATGCGCCATCTACAGCGAGCGTCCACAATCCTGCCGGCTGTTTGTCTGCCACTGGCTGATGGACGATGCGGCCGGTCCCGACTGGAAACCCAGCGCCTGCCACATGGTGATCGAGAAAAAGCAAAGATCCACGGTCATTCATGTGGATCCGGACTTTGCCGGAATATGGAAGGGCGAGCCTTATTTTTCGCAAGTACGGGCGATGGCGATAGCCGGCCTGGCCCGTGGTGCAATGACCCTGGTCATCGACAGATTGCGGACCATCGTCATCCTTCCCGACGAGGAAATCGACCTTGGCCTGCTTGGCCCGAATGCGCGCATCGAATAATCCTCTTTGCCGGTAACCAGCATGACCCGACTGGCTGTCAGCGCAAGTGCGCCGCGCGTTACAAAAGCAAAAGGCGCGGGCATCGCTGCCCGCGCCTTTGCATTCCAGTCTTCAGATCAGGACAGGTGCGCCAAAGTCGCCAGGAGCAACAGGGCCACGATGTTGGTGATCTTGATCATCGGATTGACGGCCGGACCGGCGGTATCCTTGTAGGG
>CAYFKU010000005.1:28772-30103 GCA_964343955.1 uncultured Rhizobium sp.
CCGAGGTCATCGAGATGGCCACATAGAGACCCGTCACGATGACGCCCATCAGCGAAGCGCCCAGCGCGTTGAAGGCGCTGGTCTTGCCCGCCACCATGTTGGCGATCAGGAACAGCACGATCGGGGCGAAGACCGGAAGGATGGAGGGAACCACCATCTCCTTGATCGCCGCCTTGGTCAGCAGGTCCACGGCCCGGGCATAGTCGGGCTTCTGGGTGCCCTGCATGATGCCGGGCATTTCGCGGAACTGGCGGCGGACTTCTTCCACCACCGCACCGGCCGCGCGGCCCACCGCCGTCATGGAGATGCCGCCGAACAGGAATGGCAGCACGCCGCCGTAAAGCAGGCCCACCACCACCCAGGGATCGGCCAGGCTGAAGGTCGGCAGCTCCAGGCCGGCGAAGAAGCCGGTATTCTGGGCGGCGAAGAACTTCAGGTCCTGGGTATAGGCGGCGAACAGCACCAGCGCGCCAAGGCCGGCGGAACCGATGGCATAGCCCTTGGTCACGGCCTTGGTGGTGTTGCCGACCGCATCCAGCGCGTCGGTGGTCTTGCGCACATCGCCTTCCAGCCCGCTCATCTCGGCAATGCCGCCGGCATTGTCGGTGACGGGACCGAAGGCATCCAGCGCCACGATCATGCCGGCCAGCGACAGCATAGTCGAAACCGCGATGGCGATGCCGAACAGGCCGGCCAGCTTGTAGGTGACGATGATGCCGGCGCAGATCACGATCGCGGGCATGGCGGTCGATTCCATCGAGACCGCCAGGCCCTGGATCACATTGGTGCCGTGACCGGTGACCGAAGCCTGGGCGATCCGCTTCACCGGCGAAAAGCCCGTGCCCGTATAATATTCGGTGATCACGATCAGGGCGCCGGTGACGGCAAGGCCGACCAGGCCGCACCAGAACAGGGTCATGCCGGTATAGTCCACGCCGCCGGAATTCAGCGCCGTGTCCATGCCGATCAGATTGTCGGTCAGGGGCCACAGGCCGATCAGCGAGAGCACCACCGTGGCGACTACGCCCTTGTAGAGCGCGCCCATGATGTTGCCGCTGCTGCCCAGCCGCACGAAGAAGGTACCGATGATCGAGGTGATGATGCTCATGCCGGCGATGGCCAGCGGATAGATCATCAGAACCGACTTCTGCTCTCCGGAGAAATAGATCGAGGCCAGCACCATGGTGGCGACCGTGGTGACGGCGAAGGTCTCGAACAGGTCGGCCGCCATGCCGGCGCAGTCGCCGACATTGTCGCCCACATTGTCGGCGATGGTGGCGGGGTTGCGCGGGTCATCTTCGGGAATGCCCGCTTCCACCTTGCCCACCATG
>CAYFKU010000005.1:30113-30838 GCA_964343955.1 uncultured Rhizobium sp.
GCCCAGGCGGGCGAAGATCGAGATCAGCGAAGCGCCGAAGCCCAGGCCAACCAGCGAGTCCACAATGATGCGGCTCTGTTCGGTCGAGGCCAGGTCAAGTCCGAGCCCCCTGGTGAGGAAGCCGTAATAGCCCGCGACACCCAGAAGGCCCAGGCCGACCACCAGCATGCCGGTGACCGCGCCGGAGCGGAAGGCGACGGAGAGGCCGCTGGCCAGGCCGGCGCGGGCCGCTTCGGCGGTGCGCACATTGGCGCGCACCGAGACATACATGCCGACATAGCCGGCGGCGCCCGACAGGGTCGCGCCCAGGGCAAAGCCCACAGCCACCTGCCAGCCCAGGAAGAAGAAGGCCAGCGCGAAGATCACCACGCCCACAATGGCGATGGTCGTATATTGGCGGTTCAGATAGGCCCGCGCGCCTTCCTGCACGGCGGCGGCGATTTCCTGCATCCGCGGCGTGCCGGCCGGCAGGCTCAGCACCGAACGGATGGTCCAGAGGCCATAGAGCAGCGCGAGCACGCCGCAGGCCAATACGATTTCCAACTGCATAGAACTCCCCCAGAGTGTTTTTCGCCAAAATTGTCTTTTGGGTCGGCTGGGAGCGCCCGCCTGATCGAAGAGGAAGAGCTCGCGCCGATCCCCATGGCCGGTGTCACGGGATTGTCACCCTGACTCGCCGCTTCAAGGGCGGCCGCGGGGTCGCCACTGCTGGCGGCGCAGCCCTC
>CAYFKU010000005.1:30848-45723 GCA_964343955.1 uncultured Rhizobium sp.
GCAGGCAGGCAACCGGGAAAAAGCCCTACTCGCAGCGGGATTTAATGGGGTTTTTCGGGGGCGGGCCATGTGCCGCAGCCTCTTCCGGCGGGGTATTGAGGGCCGGGGTTTCCCTGGGGCGGAGCGGAGAGACCTGAACGGTGCAGATGGTGATGTGCTTGACCTTGCCGCTGCCCATGACCTTGGCGGCCTCGGCCAGCAGGCGCTTTTCGACGCCGTCGATATCGACCTTTTCGGGATCGTCCGGCACGGAAATGGGTTCGGCATTGACGTTGCGCAGAATGGCGTCCTGGATGAAGGGCAGCTTCTCGCGCACCGCCGTGCTGATGCCATCGGAACTCGTGGTCAGGCGGGCCGACAGATAGGCATAGCCCAGCAGCTTGCCGTCATCATTGGTGAGCGGCGCCATCATGTTGGGCAGATCGACATTGGTGCCCGCGGGCCCCTTCTTGGCGTCGCCCTCTTTCTTTTCGCCCTGCTCGGATTTCTTGGCGCCATGCTCGGCGGCCATCGTCGCGGGCGACACCAGGGCAAGCGCCAGCAGGGCCAGCATCGGGGCTCTTCTCATGCCCCAAGGCTGGCAAAACAGGGTGAATGAAAGGTTAAAGCAGGCCGGGCAGCGCCGCTTCCATCTGCGCGAAGACACCGGCCCAGTCGCCCGGCGCCGGCTGACGGAACAGCCGCATGGTCGGGTACCAGGGACTATCGGCGCGATCCAGCATCCAGCGCCAGTCGGGCACATGTTTCAGGGCCACCCACACGGGGCGCCCCAGCGCCCCCGCCAGATGCGCCAGACCCGTATCGGAGCTGATGACCAGATCCAGCGACTGCATCACCGCCGCGCTGTCGATGAAGGCGTCCGGACCGGCGTCGAAATCCGCGCCCAGTTGTTCCATCGCCAGGCCGGGCGGCAGGCTGTCCAGTTCCGCATTTTCATCGGCCTTCTGCAGGCTGATCAGGCGCACACCGGGAATTTTCGACAGCGCCGCGAAATAGCTGGGCGAAAAAGTCTTTCCGATGGCCGCGCCCCGGGCGCTAGAGCGCCAGGCAACGCCGATCTTGAAGCCGCCCTCGCCCAGCCTGGCCTTCCAACTGGCGACAAGCGAAGGCTCGGCGGCCAGATAGGGAATGGCTGCGGGAATGGTGTCGAGGCGCGTGGCGAACATGCCCGGCAGGCTTTCCAGCGCAATGTGATGATCGAAGGCCGTGGGCACATCGTTCCAGGCAATGATCCGCGGCTTCGGATCAAGACCGGCCAGCAGCCGCCTCATATGCGGCTGGACCATCAGGATCACCTTCACATTCCGCTGCTGGAGCAAAGGCACGTAGCGGCAGAACTGGATGATATCGCCCAGCCCCTGTTCGCCGCGCACCAGCAGGGTCTTGCCGGTCATGTCCTCGCCTGACCAGAAGGTCTGCGGATAAAGCGCCGGTTCCAGCGCCAGGCGGCGGCGGGCCTCATAGCCCTTGCAGGCATGCTCAAGGCGGCCAAGCAGCATGTGGCACAGGGCGCAATTATATTCGGCCTGGGCATAGTCGGGCGCCAGGCTCAGCGCGATGTCATAGCTTTTGATGGCCTCCTCGATGCGCTTCATCTCGGTCAGCATCACGCCGCGATTGAACCAGGCATAGGCCGAGCCGGGGTCCAGGCCCAGCGCGCGGTCATAGGCCGCCATCGCTTCGGGATAGCGCCCCAGGGTCGCTAGCGCGGTGCCGCGGTTGATATGAAGCTGCAGCGCGCCGGGCGTGAGCCGGATGGCGCGGTCATAGCTTTCCACCGCCTCGGCGCAGCGCTGCAACCGATAGAGACAGACGCCGCGATTGTGCCAGGCATCGGCGCAATTGGGATCGACGGCCAGCGCCGCATCGCAGGCCTGGACCGCCTCCTCGAAACGCTCCAGCCCGGCCAGCGCCACGCTGCGATTGTAGAGCGCGAAGATGTTGCGCGGCTGGGCCGACAGCAGACTGTCGAGGCTTTCCAGCGCCGCGTCCGGCCGCCCCAGCGCGCAGAGCGCGGCGGAGCGGTTGAGGATCGCATCGGTGAAATCGGGCTGTATCGCCAGGGCGCGCTCATAATGCGCCAGCGCTTCCTGGCGCCGCCCCAGCGCATCAAGCACGCCGCCGCAATTGGAATGGGCGATGGCGTCGTCGGGCCTGATGGCCAGGGCCTGCTCATAGAAGGCCAGGGCTTCCTGCGGCCGGCCGCGCCGGTTGAGGATGGCTGCCAGCGCGTCATGCGCCTCGAAATTGCGGGGATCGTGTTTCAGCACTTCCCGATAGACCGCTTCCGCCCGCAACAGGTCGCCGCGCTGCACGAAATAGGCGGCCTGGTTGAGCAAGACTTCGGACATCGGGAGCTTTCAGAAGTGGCGATAGCCGCCGGACGTCATGTTCAACTTTTGCCCGGCAAGCAGAAAATCCACGCCCGCCCCCTCCGCGACCGTGCCGATTTGCGTGAAAGGCCCTTCCAGTCCCGGCGGCGCGGTGAAGGCGATCTGATAGTCATCGCCGGCGGTGACGGCGCGCGCGATCGCGGCCTCGCCCAAAAGCGCCCGCAACGGCGCCGACAGCGGCACGCGCTCGCCTTCGATCACAATACGGACGCCGGATGCGGCAGCCAGATGGCCCAGGTCCGCGACCAGCCCGTCGGATATGTCGATGGCCGCATGCGCGATCTGGCGCAGGCGCGGCGCAAAGAAAACCGGTGGTTCGGGAAGCCGGTAGCGCGCGGTCAGATAGTCGCGTTCCCCATCGCCCAGGCTTTCGCCTTCGCCCCGCAAGACGCCAAGACCGCCACCGGAGTCGCCGATGGTGCCCGTGACATAGACCGCGTCGCCGGCCCGCGCGCCGCCGCGCCGGATCATTTTTCCTGTCGGCACAAAGCCGAAGGCCGTCACCGCGATGGTCAGGGGACCGGCGGTTGCGCCGGTGTCGCCACCAAGCAGCGTGATGCCGAACTGCTGCTGATCCGCCCTCAGCCCGTCCGCGAATGCGGCGAGCCAGTCGGGGCTGACGCCATGCGGCAGGGACAGGTTCAAAAGATAGAAGGCGGGTTCGGCCCCCTTTGCCGCCAGGTCGGACAGATTCACCCGCAGCGCCTTTTGCGCGATGGCGCATGGCGGATCGGCGGGCAGGAAATCCAAATTCTCGCTGATGGCGTCGGTGGTCACCACCAGATCCTGGCCCGGACGCGGCGCGATCAGGGCGGCATCGTCCTTGAGGCCGAACGCCCCCTCGCCCGCCAGGGGCGCAAAGAAGCCGGCGATGATCCCGAACTCGTCCATCACCGCTTTATAGCCAAAGCCCGCGCGCAAAGAAAAACGGCGGCGCCGTGGGGCGCCGCCGCTGTTTCTTCCGACCGGCCCTTAATGGGCTTCTTCGGCGTCGAAATTGTGCAGGATCGGAGGCCGCGGGTTGAAGGGCACGCGGGTGGACCAGGGCGCGCTCGGGTCATCGCCGGCACGGTGCCAGCGGCCCTGGGCGGCGATCATCACGTCGCCCGGATCGCAGACGAAATATTTCTCGCCTTCGACCTTCATGCCGATATGGCCTTCCATGATGAACCAGAATTCGGTCCAGCCGACATGGAAGTGGCCCTTGTTGGTATCCGGCGGCACGGGCGCGCCCTTGCCACGCAGGATGTTGGACGTGAAGTGGTCGTCCCACACGAACTTGCCGCCATAGGGCTTATCCGTGCCGTTGAACTCCTTCATGTAGTCCACATAGATCGGGTTGGACTCTTTCTCCTTGGCCGGGCCGGTCAGGTTGGTGACCTTGACATAGGTCATGCCCTTGACGGGATCGGGAGTCTCGGTGGCCGGATAGAGCGGGGTCGAGCCGACCTGGCGCACTTCGAAGCGCAGGGCGGGCGTGGAACCGACATTTTCCAGCGTGAACATGTGACGGAAGGGCACGTTGACCATGAAGCCCTTGGTGGCAGTGAAGGGCTCATAGCCTTCGATCGAGACCTTGATCGAACCATCCCAGACGATGAACACCAGACGGTCGTCCGGATACATCTTCTGCTTGGTCTTCTTGCCCGGACCCATGGAGATGTAATCGCCTTCCTGGTCCTTGTTGCGGACGATGGGCTGCACCCAGTCGCTCTGGCCCTTGTGGGCGGCCAGGATTTCCGACAGCTTCCAGTGCGGCTTGTTGGGGGCCACATAGGGCGTCGGGGTGGTCGGCTTGGGCGACCAGAACACAGCGCCCTTCGGGAAATTGGTGGTCGGCATGTCTTCCTTGCCCAGGAACTGGGCAGACGCCGAGATAGGCGCCAGCAGCGCCAGAGCGGCAGCCGCGATCATAAACTTCTTCATTCGTCAGTCCTTTTTTGAGCCCGGCGGCGCCGGACAGTCCTCGGTTTTGCGGGCTTATGCTGCCGGTGTGCCCATGCCCCCTGTCAGGCCACCGTTGTCATGAGACGGGCCGTTCGCGAATGAAATGGCCAGCCGCCATAGCAATGTTGGGACACACTATCACGCTGTATGCAAGCGCGCCCGCACTTCGCACTTGCAAAAAGGGGCGGCGCGCTGCCGCACCTCCTTGCAAGTTTTTTGTGCGCGCGAGGAATTTTGCGGCCTGAGCAGGAGCGAGGGAGCGTCCATACGCTGCCGCTATGGACGGGCAAACAGCCCATGAGCGATCCCGCGACGATCTCAGGACGCAAAAGACCCGCGCGTATCAGACCGGCATTTTGCGCTTGGTGAACTCGCGGCCGATGATCGCCGCATCCTCGTCGCATTCCAGCACCATGGCGCCGTCCCGCAACTGCTTGATGATATAGTCCGACGAATTCTTGTCGGTGTTGGCGGCGTTGAGGAACTTGACATTGTTCTTCTTGCACAGGTCCAGCACCTTCTGGCGCACCTTCACCATCTCGGGCATGTCCATGATGTTGGGCGACGGACCATTCTCGGGCATCACGTCAAGGCCATAGAGCCAGTAGCTGTGATCGCCCGGTCCCCATTCGGCCATCGACAGGCCCGGCAGCGCCATCGTGCCTTCAACCTGCTGGTCGGCGAAAGTGTCCTCGATCTTCACGCCATAGATCAGCTCGCCCTTGGGATTGAGCGGCCATAGATCGGCAAGGTGATTGTACTTGAACAGCGGCACGCCCCATATCTGGGAGGCATAACCGGCGGCGGAGCCGCGCAGTCCGCGCATGGGCAGGTTGATGCCGGGCCGCGGGAAGGGAAAGCGGCAGCCCATCTGCATGGTCGTCGCCACCGCCTTGGTATCGCGGGCATGGCATTGGTGGATACCGTGTACGCCGCAGTCCAAAAGCTGGGTGAGCACCCAGGTGTTGGCGCGGGCGTAAGCCTCATCCAGGCCGATGATGCCGATTTCCACGAACACCGCGGGGGTGCGGTGGCCGGAACGCGTTGGGCCGCCATCGACCAGGCCGCGCATGAACTCGCGCAGCTGCGAAAAATCCAGCGCGCCATGCTCCATCTCGACATTGATGGCGTCGTACCAGGTGCGCGCCATCTTCACGCCCTGGGCGTAAGGATCCACGCCCGGTCCCAGGCCAGAGCCGTTGTAATAGATCGGCTGGCCGTCTTCCCACAGCTCGATCGCCTTGTTTATGCGGCGCGGCTTGTAATTGAAGTCCACCGTCGAGGGCTGAACATTCTCGCTGACCATGCCGCGCTGGTTGACGTCGATCGGACCGTTGAGACCGGAGCGACGGCCCTGCGCCTCGGCCTTTTCCGCGGATGCCGCCATGCCGGCGACAGCGCCGACGCCGGCGGCCAGGCCCAGGAAATCACGTTTCTTCATGTCCATGAAATGTCTCCCCCGATGTTTTTGGTGCGGGGAGACTGAACCTCCGGCGGGGTGCCGTACAGGAAAAGGACATTAAAATACTGACAGAATAGATAGACAGCGCATGCCGCAAGTTTAAGCGGGCGGTGTCCACTTGCTCGTTGAATAGCCGCCACAAGGGCGGCCAAAAGCCGGACTATCTAGAATTCCAGTTCGCCGTCCGGCGTCGGCAGCCCGAATTCGGATGCCCGCTTGCGGCGCGCGATATTGTCGAGCGCGGCATTGACGAAACCCGGCTCGTCGGCGCCGAAAAAGGCGCCCGCCACCGCGACATATTCATCGATCGCGACCTTGGCCGGCACGTCGCGGCGAGCAATCAGCTCGAACACGGCGCAGCGCAGGATGGCGCGCAGGATGGAATCCACCCGCTCCAGCTTCCACTTTTCGGAAAGCGCGCCGGCGATGGCGCGGTCAATCTCGACCTGATGCTGCGGCACGCCGGTCAGGATGGCGGTGAAGAAGTCCGCATCGGGCGCGGGCAGTCCGGCGATATTCTGAAGCTCGGCGAAGCGGTGCTCGATGAATTCCTGCGCCACTTCCTCGGCGCCGCCGCCCACCATCTCCATCTGATAAAGCGCCTGCACCGCCGCCAGCCGCGAGGCATGGCGCGCCTGGGCGCGCGTGTCGGAATCCCTGCTGCTCATGCCGTGCAACTCATGCCATTCCCAGGCGCTGCCCCAGGGTGACCAGCGACAGGCAGGCGCGGGCCGCGTCGCCGCCTATGTCGTGCGACATGGCGATGTCATGCGCCGCACCTTCGTCGCTGGCGATCACGATGCCCTGCCCCAGCGCGATGCCGGTGGCCCCGATCGAAGTCAGGCCGCGAATGGCTTCGGCATACTGGATGCCGGCGGTATGGGCCGATCCGGTCACCGCGCCCAGCGCCACATAGCCGTCGAAGGGACGCTCCGAGCGGACCGCGATGGCGATGGCGGCGGGTATTTCCAGCACGCCCGGCACGCTCATGCGCTCGAAGCGCGCGCCGCCCCTCTCCAGCGCGGCGGTGGCGCTGTCGGTCAGGGCCTCGGCCACATCGGGATGATAGCGCGCCTCTATGATGAGAATGTTCATGGCGTGGCTCTCCATCTCCGCCGGGACAAGCGGAGCGGTTGGATCAGATCTTCCCGTCATCGCCTTCGAGCTCGCCGATCAGCGTCTCGAAGTCGCGCATTTCGCGGAAATTCTTGTAGACCGAGGCGAAGCGCACATAGGCCACCTTGTCCAGGCTGGCCAGGGCCTGCATCACCAGCTCGCCGATGACATTGGCGGGAATTTCATTCTCGCCCATCGATTCAAGGCGGCGCACGATGCCGGTGACGGTGCGTTCCACCCGCTCGCGCTCGACGGGGCGCTTGCGCAGCGCATGATTGATCGAGCGTTCCAGCTTGTCGCGGTCGAAGGCCTCGCGCCGTCCGCTTTTCTTGACCACCACCAGTTCGCGCAGCTGCACGCGCTCGAAGGTGGTGAAACGGCCGCCGCATTCGGGGCAATGGCGCCGGCGCCGGATGGCGGAATTGTCTTCCGACGGCCGGCTGTCCTTCACCTGGCTGTCGTCATGTCCGCAAAAGGGGCAGCGCATCGTTTCTCCTTACGGATAGATGGGAAAGCGGCGGCAGAGTTCGCCCACCCGGCGGGCCACGCTCTGTTCGACCTGGGCGTCGCCGGCTTCATTCTTCGCCACGGCCTCGACAACTTCCACGATCAGCTTGCCGATCTCGCGGAATTCGCCGACGCCGAAGCCGCGGGTGGTGCCCGCCGGCGAACCCAGGCGGATGCCGGAGGTGATGACCGCCTTTTCGGTGTCGAAGGGCACAGCGTTCTTGTTGCAGGTGATGGCGGCGCGATCGAGCGCATGTTCGGTCGGGCGGCCCTTGGCGCCCTTGGCACGCAGATCGACCAGCATCAGATGGTTGTCGGTGCCGCCGGTGACGATGTCCAGGCCCGAAGCCCTCAGCACATCGGCCAGCGCCTTGGCATTCTCGACCACATTCTTCGCATAGGTCTTGAATTCGGGCTTCAGCGCTTCGCCGAAGGCGACCGCCTTGGCGGCGATCACATGCATCAGGGGGCCGCCCTGCAGGCCGGGGAAGATGGCCGAGTTGATCTTCTTGCCGAGATCCGCATCGCGCGACAGGATCAGGCCGCCGCGCGGACCCCGCAGGGTCTTGTGGGTGGTGGTGGTGACCACATCGGCATAGGGCACCGGATTGGGATGGACGCCGCCCGCCACCAGGCCGGCGAAATGAGCCATATCGACCATCAGGAAGGCGCCGACTTCGTCGGCGATCCGGCGGAACCCTTCAAAGTCCCATGCGCGCGAATAGGCCGAGCCGCCGGCCAGGATCAGCTTGGGCTTGTGCTCGCGGGCCAGGCTGGCAACCTGGTCCATGTCGACGCGCTGGTCGTCGCGGCGCACCGTGTAGGGAACCGGCTTGAACCATTTGCCCGAATAGTTGGCGGGATGGCCGTGGGTGAGATGACCGCCGGCGGCCAGGTCCAGCCCCATGAAGGTGTCGCCCGGATTAAGCAGGGCATAGAAGGCGGCCTGGTTGGCATTGGCGCCGGAATGGGGCTGCACATTGGCGTAAGCTGCGCCGAACAATTTGCAGGCGCGATCGATCGCCAGCTGCTCGGCGACATCGACATATTCGCAGCCGCCGTAATAGCGCTTGCCGGGATAGCCCTCGGCATATTTGTTGGTCAGGACCGAGCCCTGGGCTTCCAGCACGGCGCGGCTGACAATGTTTTCCGAAGCGATCAGCTCGATCTTGTCGCGCTGGCGGTTCAGCTCGTCCTGGACGGCGCTGAAGACGTCCGGATCGGCGGATTCCAGGGCGCTGGTGAAAAAACCGGGCGGAGATGCGGGCGGGGCAGCCGACATGACAAAAGCCTCATATACAACCAGAACGGGAATGACGGCCACGCCGGCGTCCCCAGAATGGCGGGTTTAACCCTTCGGCGACACCAAATCTAGCGTTTCCCACAAGATATAAAGATGTTCTTGCAACACCCGGGGAAAGTTGAGATTTCCGCTTATGCTCACTACCCTGTGGTGACGTACGACAACATCGGATTCGGCAAAGGCATGGGCAAGGACAGCGAGGATGACATCCTCAAGATGGTCACGGAGATCGTCTCGGCCTATGTGAGCAAGAACCCGGTGCCGGCCAGCGAACTGCCCGCCATCATCCGGAATGTCCATGCCACCCTGGGAGGCATCGGCGGCGGCGAAGACCGCGCCCTGCCCCGCGCGCCCGCCGTGCCGATCAAGAAGTCGGTCCAGGACGACTACATCGTCTGCCTGGAGGACGGCAAAAAGCTCAAGATGCTCAAGCGCTATCTTCGGGCCCGCTACAAAATGAGCCCGGACGAATATCGCAAGCGCTGGAACCTGCCGCCCGACTATCCGATGGTGGCGCCGAACTATGCCCAGAAGCGCAGCGACTTCGCCAAGAAGATCGGCCTGGGCAAGGGCAGCGAACGCGGCGGCAAGCGGAAGAAGGGCTAGCCCTTTTTCCTTTTCACATATTCCAGCTTGCGGCGGGCATTTTCGGCCAGCACCGATTGCGGCGCGTTGGCGGGGCCGACGATGCTGGCTTCCTCGCCGGTCTCGGAATCGATCGCGGGCGCCTTGACCGTGTTACCGAGCACGATGAATTCGACGTAGATTTCCCTGGCCACAGGGGCCTAAGCCGCGACGCCGCCCAGGCGCTTGACGTTGCAGTGGGCCCAGAGCTTGTCCATCGTCCGCACCAGATGATCGAACATGCTATCGTCATGATAGGGCGTGGGAGTAAAGCGCAGCCGCTCGGTGCCCTTGGGCACCGTGGGATAATTGATCGGCTGCACATAGACGCCATGGTCGCGCAGCAGCATGTCGGACACCAGCTTGGTGTGGATCGGATCGCCCACCAGCACCGGCACGATATGGCTGACCGACGGCATCACCGGCAGGCCGGCCTCGGCAAAGCGCTTTTTCAGCGTGGCGGCGCGCTCCTGATGGGCCTGGCGCACTTCGTCATGCGCCTTCAGCCAGAGCACGCTGGCCAGGGCGCCGGCGGCCAGCACCGGCGGGATGGAGGTGGTGAAGATGAAGCCATGCGCATAGGAGCGGATGGCGTCGATCAGCACGGCGCTGCCGGTGATATAGCCGCCCATCACGCCAAAGGCCTTGCCCAGCGTGCCTTCGATAATGTCGATATCGCCCATGACGCCGTCGCGCTCGGCAACGCCGCCGCCGCGCTTGCCATACATGCCCACGGCATGGACCTCGTCCAGATAGGTCATGCAATTGTAGCGCTTGGCCAGGGCGACCAGACCCTTGAGATCGGCGATGTCGCCGTCCATGGAATAGACGCTTTCGAAAGCGATCAGCTTGGGCGCCGCCGGATCGGCCGCCTGCAGCAGCTCTTCCAGATGGGCCAGGTCATTGTGGCGGAAGATGTGCTTCTTGCCGCGGCCGTGACGGATGCCCGCGATCATCGAGGCATGGTTCAGCGCGTCGGAGAAAATGATGAGGCCCGGCAGGATGGTCTGCAGGGTTTCCAGCGTCGCCTCGTTGGAGACATAGCCCGAGGTAAAGAGCAGCGCCGCTTCCTTGCCGTGCAGGTCGGCCAGTTCGGCTTCCAGCTCGACGTGATAATGGGTGGTGCCGGAGATGTTGCGCGTGCCGCCGGAACCGGCGCCGGACTGTTCCAGCGCCTGGTGCATGGCATCCAGCACGACGGGATTCTGCCCCTGGCCCAGATAGTCGTTGGAGCACCAGACCGTGACTTCCTTTTCGCCCTGCGGACCGGTCCAGATTGCCTGCGGAAAACGACCGCGAATGCGCTTAAGATCGGCGAAAACGCGATAGCGGCCTTCCTGGCGAACCGCCTGCAAGGCATCCTGGAAGTGGGACTGATAATCGAATGACATGAAACGCGCCTCAGGTCTCAACACCCTTACCTTATGCAGGGTACCTTAATTGAAGCCTTTGATTCCAAGCAAATTTGTCACATGATTGTACCGGCTTTCCCGCCCCCCATCTGGGGCCTGATTTTCGTTCTCTCTGCTGCACTGCCGTTGTGGTTCCTTTCCCTGCAGCTGAGGGACGCCAGCATTGCAGACATCTTCTGGGGTCCGGGGATCGCCGGGGTGGTGGATATCGCCGCCTGGACCGGCGGGGCCAGCGGAGCCCGCACCTCTGCCCTGCTTTTGCTGGTGAATCTGTGGGCCTTCCGGCTGGCGGCCCATATCTGGAGCCGGCACAAGGGCGAAGACCGCCGCTATGCCGAGATGCGGCGCCATTACGGCGCCCAATGGTGGTGGCTGAGCCTGATCCAGGTGTTCCTGTTGCAAGCGATTCTCATCTGGTTTGTCCCCGCCCCGGCGATCGCCGGCCTGCTCTTCAGCCACCGGCCGATGGGCTGGATGGACTATCTGGGGATCGCGCTGGCGGCCGGGGGCCTGATTCTGGAGGCGCTGGCCGACAGCCAGATGGCCGCCTTCCAGGCCAGCCCGAACAGCCGCGGCAAGGTGATGGACCGGGGCCTGTGGGGCTGGTCGCGCCATCCCAACTATTTCGGGGAATGCGTGCTGTGGTGGGGCATTTTCCTGATCGGCTATGGCGCCAGCCACCAGGTCTGGCTGGTCCTGTCGCCGATCCTTGTGACGGTGCTGCTGCTGAAGGTTTCCGGCATCAGCCTGATGGAGGAAAAGATCGACGACCGCCGCCCCGGCTATGCCGAATACCGGCGGCGGGTCAGCGCCTTTGTTCCACGGCCGCCCAGGCCCTAGCCAGCCAGCGCCACGCCGGCATTCACCGCCATGGCGATAAAGACCGTGTTGAAGAAGAACGACACGACACCGTGGAACAGCGTGGCCTTGCGCATTCCGGTGGTGGTGACCTGCACGTCCGATACCTGCGCCGTCATGCCCACGACAAAGGAATAGTAGAGAAAGTCCCACGGCCCCGGATCGCGGCCGCCGGGGAACTCCAGGTCCTTTTCGTCGCCCTGGCAGTCGGGATCGTCGAAATAGAAGATATTGGCGTAATGGTAGGCCATGCTGGTGTGGAGCACGAACCAGCCCAGCGGCGCGCCGAACATGGCCAGCACCAGCGCCGGAACATCGATGCCATGCTTGGCATTCAGCGCCTCGAACACCGCGGCGCAGAAAAAGCCCATGGTGGCGAGGACAATGAACAGCACCACGCCGATGCCTTCATCCTCGGTCCGGGCGCGCCTTTTCAGTTCTTCGGTCTTCTGGCCCGCGACCAGGATCAGGCAAAGCGTGAGAAAGACCAGATAGAAGACATCGCCGCCGGCCAGAAGCGGCGTATCGACGCCAAGGCCCCACGCCCCGGCGGCCGCGGCCGCGCCCAGCGCCAGCGATATGTAGAAGCGCCCATGGCGCGAAAAAACGGCGATCAACCCCGTCATGCGACGAGACTAGCTGAGTCGCAGGATCATCCGACACCGTTTGGCGCGAAAGATCCGCGCTGCTAGAGGCGGAATCTCACCTGGTCGATCCAGAAGCGTTCCAGACGCTTCAGGGTGACGTTCAGGCCGTCGAGATTTTCCGCCCCGACATTGCCCACCGCTTCCAGCGAGACCAGATGCCGGTCGAACAGCTCGCCGAGCATGTCGCGCACCGCCTCGCCCTTGCGGGTCAGGCGCACCAGCACCGAGCGGAGATCGACTTCCGACCGTTCGTGATGGATGTAGCCGCCTTCGACCAGCTTCTTGAGATTGTACGAGACGTTGGACCCCAGATAATGGCCGCGGGTGCGCAATTCGCCCGCCGTCAGTTCCTGGTCGCCGACATTGAAGAGAAGCAGCGCCTGGACCGAATTGATCTCGCGCTCGTCGCGCCGGTCCAGTTCATCCTTGATCACGTCGAGCAGTTCACGATGCAACCGCTCCACAAGGTTGAGGGTTTCGAGATAGTGTTTGCGAAGCGTGGAGACGCTACCCAGCGCCGCCGCAGCCTGCGGTTTGGCCAATGCTGTCATCTTGCTTTTTTCCCGCTTTTGCAGGGCCCACCTGTTGTTGGGGCAAGACTAGGCAACATGTCTTAAGGACGGGTAAAATGCGCGATGTCCGTGGCAACACTTTCGCAGCGGGCGCCACAGTGTCATTTGACGGCAAACAAAGCGTAAAGAGCTTTGGAAAAATCAAAATAGTTCCTGCCCGTCCAGCGGCGCAAAGAAAGGTTCCAGCGCTTCCACCGCCGCAAGCGACGCCGGCTGCCATTTCGGCCGGCGATCCTTGTCCACCAGCGCGGCGCGTACGCCTTCGCGAAAATCCGGCATCTGAAGCGCGCGCAGCGCCAGGCGATATTCCATGGCGAGGCACTGTTTCAGCGACAGATGTTCGGCTTCCCGTATCTGGTGGAACACCAGCTTGAGCGAGGTGGGCGAGCGGGTGCGGATAGTCTGCGCCGTTTCCAGCGCAAAGCCGCTGCCGTCGCGATCCAGCCGCTCCAGGATCGCTTCGACCGAGGAAGCCGAGAAAATGGTGGCGATGCGGCGGCGATGCTCCGCCAGCGGACCGGGCTGCGGCTTGAAGGCGAAAGGAGCGATCGCCTGGTCGGCGGGCATGCCGTCCGCCAGGGCCGCGATGACGGCATCGAAGTCGCTGTGGCGCACGGCGCCAGTAACAAGGCCCGCGGCCATCGCGTCGCCCAGCGCGATGCCGCTGGCGGTCAGGCCCAGGTAAAGCCCCATCCGGTCCGGCGCGCGGGACAGGAAATAGCTGCTGCCGACATCGGGAATGAATCCGATCCCCGTTTCCGGCATGGCGAAAAGCAGGGAAGGATCGGCAATCCGGTGCGCGCCATGCACCGACACGCCGGCGCCCCCGCCCATGCAGATGCCATGGATCAGCGCCACATAGGGTTTGGGATAGTCGCCGATCAGGGCGTTCATGCGATATTCGTCGGCCAGCAGGCGGGCGCCGTCGCCGCTTCCCGCCAGCACGGCCTCGCGCACGGCGCGGATGTCGCCCCCAGCGCAAAAGGCCCTGTCGCCCTCGCCCCGGATCGCCACGGCTCTCACCCCATCGTCCGACGCCCAGTCCCGCAGCGCCGCGGCAATGGCGCCGATCATGCCATGCGTCAGGGCGTTCAGCGCCTTGGGCCGGTCCAGGGTCAGAAGACCCAGATGGCCGCGTTTTTCAGCCCGGATATGGGGATCGGTCACGCTCATGGGGGGCCAGACTTGCGTGTCCGGCCCCGAATTGGCAAGACGGAGCATCGGCGCCCATGCCGAAATGGCGGCCACAGCAGAAGACACAAGATGAGCAGCTATCCCCAGATCCGGATGCGGCGCCTTCGCCGCCATGATTGGACGCGCCGCCTGGTGGCGGAAAATTCGCTGTCGCCTGCCGATTTCATCTGGCCGGTCTTTGTCATCGAGGGCGAGAACAGGCGCGAGGCCGTTGCCTCCATGCCTGGCGTGAACCGGATGTCCACCGATCTGGTGGTGGAAGCGGCCAGGGAAGCCGCCGCCCTGGGCATTCCGGTGATCGCGCTGTTTCCGCAGACCCCGGCGGCCCTCAAGACCGAGGATGGCCGCGAGGCGCTGAATCCCGACAATCTGGTCTGCCGCACGGTGCGCGCCATCAAGGCGGCGGTGCCGGACATCGGCGTGATGTGCGACGTGGCGCTCGATCCCTATACCAGCCACGGCCATGACGGCCTGCTCCGGGATGGCGACGTGCACAATGACGCGACCATCGAAACGCTGATCGGCCAAAGCCTGGCGCAGGTCGAGGCCGGTTGCGACATCATCGCCCCGTCCGACATGATGGATGGACGCATCGGCGCCATCCGCGCGGCGCTGGAAAAGGCGGGCCATCACAATATCCTGCTGATGGCCTATGCCGCCAAATATGCCAGCGCCTTTTACGGCCCCTTCCGTGACGCGGTCGGCAGCGCCAAGTCGCTGACGGGGGACAAGCGCACCTATCAGATGGATCCCGCCAACAGCGATGAGGCGATGCGCGAAGTGGCGCTCGACCTGGCCGAAGGCGCCGACATGGTGATGGTCAAGCCGGGCATGCCCTAT
>CAYFKU010000005.1:45733-71481 GCA_964343955.1 uncultured Rhizobium sp.
ATCTGGACATGGTGCGGCGGGTGAAGGAGCGTTTCGCGGTGCCGACCTTCGCCTATCAGGTGTCGGGCGAGTATGCGATGCTGTGCGCCACCTTTGAAAAAGGCTGGCTGGACCGCGACCGCGCGGTGCTGGAAGCCCTCACGGCCTTCAAGCGCGCCGGCGCCAGCGGGATTTTGACCTATTTCGCGGTGGAAGCCGCGCGCCTTCTCAGATCCTGAGCCGCAAAAGTCCCCGCCGGATGCGCCGCAATCTTGTTCTTGCAGCCTGGCTGCTCGCGGCATCCCAGCCGGCCATCGCGGACACCGGCGATGACAAGGCGCGGCTGGACAGGCTGGAGCGGGAGCTGCGCGAGACCCAGCGGCAGCTCGACCGGCTGCGGAAAAAGGCGCAGGACGAGCGCGCCGCGATGGCCGAGATCAGACAGGCGGATGCCGCCCATTATGGCGAAATCCAAACCCGTCTTGGGAAACAGCCCGTGGCGGGATTCAATCGCGGCCGGCTGACTTTCACTTCGGCCGATGGCGCCTTCAGCCTGGCGCTGCGGGCCACTTTGCAGTTCGATGCCGGGTATTTTTCGCAAGGTCGCAATCCGCCGTCCGTCGATCTCAACAGCGGCACCAATTTCCGCCGGGCGCAGTTCGGCTTCGCCGGCACCGCCTGGCGCGACTGGTCCTATAACTTCACCTATGACTTTGGCGGCACGGGCGTCGAGCAGCGCGGCTATATCTATCGCGCCTATATCCAGTATGACGGCTTTCGTCCCTTCGGCGTGCGCGTCGGCGCCTTCTCGCCGCCTGCCAATGTCGAAGACGCCACCGGCGGCGCCAATCTGGCCTTGATGGAGCGGCCCAGCGCCGCCAGCATCGCGCGCGGTCTGGCGGGCGGCAGCTCGCGGCAGGGAATCAATATCTTCCTGCAGGGCGCGCGCTATCTGGTCTCGGTCGCCTATACCGGCGCCAAGAGCAGCGATCCCGTCACATTCGACGAGCAGCAGGGGCTGGTGGGACGCGCCAGCTATCTGCTGGTCGATACGCCGGGCTTTCAATGGCTGCTGGATGCCGATGCCAGCCATGTCTTTCGCCTGGCCGATACCGCGCCCGGTCAGCCGCCGGGCAGCATCAGCCTGGCAAATGGGCCGGAGATGGCGGTCGATGCCTCGCGCACGGTCGATACGGGCCCCCTGTCGGCCCATGGCGTCAGCGAACTGGGCCTGGAAACGGCAGGCGTCTGGGGACGCCTTTACGGCGAGGCTGGATGGTTCGGCTATCGCGTCGCGCGCGCGGCGCTGCCCGCGCCCTCTTTCAGCGGCTGGTATGTGGAAAGTGCCGTTTCGCTGACGGGCGAAACGCGCCCCTATGATCCGGTCACGGCCAGTTTTCGCAATCCCGATCCCGGCCAGCCCCTGGGGGCACCCGGCGGCATGGGCGCCTTCGAAGGCGCGGCGCGCTTCAGCCGTGTCGATCTGGATTGGCGGACGGACCTGACGGCGGCGGCCGGTGGCGTGACGGGCGGGGTGCAGGATGTCTGGAGCCTGGGACTGAACTGGTATCCCAACGCGAACCTGAAGTTCATGCTCGATTACGACAATATCACCGTGCGCCATGCCGAGGCGCATGCGCGCGACATCAGCGCCAACGCCGTGGCCGTGCGCAGCCAGATCGCCTTCTGAAAGACCGCGCGCTCTATTGCTCGCGGCTGGTGGCGAACAGGCTGCGCAGGATGATCTCCGAGCGCGCCGGCAGGACCGCCAGCCCGGACCGGCGCTGGCCCAGGTCGATCACATTTTCCAGCACCAGCATCGCCAGCCCATGAACCGCGCTCCACACGGCCAGGCCCAGGGCCTGGTCATGCAGCGCCTGCCCGATTTCCTCGCCGATCGCGTCGGCCTTCACGCCAAGCGCGGGAAACTGATCGCGATTGGGAAGCTGGCCGCCGAACATCAGCCGCGCCAGCGCGGGGCGCTGCGCCACGAAGCGCATGTAAGCGGCGCCAATATTGGCGATCTTGTCAGACTCGGTACCCTGGGCCTTGGCAGCCTCGGACACGGATTCGCGCAACTCCTCGAAGCCTTCGATGGAAAGCTCGACCAGAAGCGCCTCATGATTGGGGAAGTGCCGGTAAGGGGCGGCGTGGCTGACGCCTGCCCGGCGGGCCACGGCCCGCAAGGTCAGCGCGGCGAGCGATTCCTCTTCAAGGATACCGCGCGCGGCTTCCAGCAAACCGTTTCGCAGATCGCCATGGTGATAGCCACGGCCACTCCTGCCCGCGGCCGCCATACCAGGAGCGGCGGCGCGGGCATCCTGCTCATTGTTCATGTCTAAAGCAAACCTCTATGACTTGTTGCCTTTGCGCGCGTGCTCCTGGCGCACGAAAAGGCTGGATGTATCCCAGCGTTTGCCCCCCAAATTCTCCACTTCCGCATAGAACTGATCCACCAGGGCGGTAATCGGCAGGCTGACGCCCTGCTTGCGACCTTCCTCCAGCGCGATGCCCAGATCCTTGCGCATCCATTCCACGGCGAAGCCGTGATTATATTCCCCCGCGTTCATCGTCTTGTAGCGATTCTCCATCTGCCAGCTCTGCGCCGCGCCCTTGGAGATCACTTCCGTCACCGCTTCGACATCCAGCCCCGCGGCGCGCATCAGACTATAGGCTTCCGCCATGCCTTGCACGATGCCCGCGATGCAAATCTGGTTGGCCATTTTCGTCAACTGGCCCGAACCGGGCGGGCCCAGGCGCTTGGCCAGCTTTGTATACACCGCCATGACAGGTTCCGCCTTGGCGTAAGCGGCTTCCGAGCCGCCGCACATGATGCCCAGCTTGCCGTTGACGGCGCCGGCCTGGCCGCCGGATACCGGCGCATCCACGAAATCGAAGCCGCGCTTTTCCGCCTCGGCCGCAAGTTCCCGGGCGATGGATGCCGAAGCCGTGGTGTGATCGACGAACAGGGCGCCCTTTTCCATGGCGCCGAACGCGCCGTTGGAACCCAGGGTCACTTCCCGAAGATCCGAATCGCGGCCCACGCAGCAGAAGACGATTTCCTGCCCCTTTGCGGCGGCGGCCGGCGTCGCCTGGGACTGGCCGCCATATTCGGCCACCCACTGCGCCGCCTTGGCGGGGTTGCGGTTATAGACCGTGACCTCATGCCCGCCCTTTTGGAGGTGACCCGCCATCGGATAGCCCATGACGCCCAGACCAAGAAATGCAACTTTCATCGTTCAATCCACCACTTCAATCTTAGGGGCCTGTCCAGCCGCGAAAGACGGCCGCTTCATCAACCAGATTACCGCAAATACCGGCAAGGAAATAAGAAACATAAACAGGAAATCATTGGCATAGGCCTGCACTTGCGCCCTGTATTCTATGAGAGAATTCAGATTTGCCAACCCAAAAGGAATCTGAGGATTCATCATCAGGGATGGACCATTGACCCCCAGGGCCCGGTTGAAGGGCGAAGCATGTCCCGATAGTTGGGCATGAATGGTCTGCACCGAGGTCGCCAGGATCGTCGATGTGACCGAGACACCGAAGGCCGAGCCGATATTGCGCATCAAATTGGTGAGGCCCGCCCCGTCGGTGCGCAGTTGCGGCGACAGGGTGGCGAAGGCCACCAGGTTCATGGGGACAAAGACCAGCCCCATGCCCACGCCCTGCAGAAATGTTACCCATGTAATGATCCAGACCGACACGCTGGGGGTCCAGCTTGTCATGGCCCAGAGCGACCAGACCAGCAGCCCTGCCCCGGCGGTCATGATGAGGCGCGGGTCCATCTTCATGGACAGACGCCCGGCAAAGAGCATGGCGAACATCACGCCAAAGCCGCGCGGCACCATCAAAAGACCGGTCTGGGTGACGCTGCGGCCCGACAGGTTCTGCAGATAGGGCGAAATCAGCGCCGAAGTGGCCAGCAGGATGATGCCCATCACGAACATCAGCAGCAGGCCGGACAGAAAATTGCGGTCGCGGAAGATTTCGCGGGGGATGAAGGGGGTCTTGCCCGTGAACATGTGGACGACAAACAGGTAGAGCGCCGTGCCCGCCACCAGCGCCTCAATCACGATCTCGGACGAGGAAAACCAGTCCTTGGTGGTGCCGCGATCCAGCACGAGCTGAAGGGCGGCAAGGCCCACCGACAGTACGCCGAAACCGAACCAGTCGAATTTCAGGCTTCTGTCCTTTGCCGTGTCCTTGAAGAAAATCCACAGCGCGACGCAGGCGGCCAGGCCAAAGGGCACATTGATGTAGAAGACCCAGCGCCAGCTATAGGCATCGGTCAGCACGCCCCCCAGCGTGGGCCCCAGGATCGGTCCCAGCATCACGCCCATGCCCCAGATCGCCATGACGCTGCCGCGCTTCTGGGGCGGATACATGTCCAGCATCACCGCCTGGGACAGCGGACCAAGGGCCGCGCCGAACACGCCCTGGATCAGGCGGAACAGCACCATCTGGGGAAGACTGGTCGCCGCGCCGCAGAGCATCGAGGCGATGGTGAAGCCGGCGATGGAGCTGATGAGAAAATTCTTCTTGCCGAACCGCGCCGCCAGCCAGCCCACCGGCGCGGTCATGATCGCGGCGGCGATGATGTAGCTGGTCAGCACCCAGGTGATCTGGTCGAAGGTCGCCGACAGCTCGCCCATCATGTATGGCAGGGCGACATTGGCGATGGTCGTGTCCAGCGCCTGCATCAGGACGCCCGCCATGGAGCCGAACAGCACGGCCCATTCCGCCAGTTTGCTGTCATAGACATGCGCGTGATGCGGGGAATGGGCCGTCATCGGATCAGGTCTGGTCCAGCAGGCGGGTGATGCGGCGCTTGCCGGTATCGATCCGGATCACCGCGCTCATGCCGGCACGCAGGGGACGGGCGGCGCAGCGGCTGTCGTCGGCGCGGTCGATGGCCACGCGCACCGGAATGCGCTGCACCACCTTGACCCAGTTGCCGCTGGCATTTTCCGCCGGCAGCGCCGAGAAGCTGGAATCGCTTCCGGCGCTGAGCGTGGCGACATGGCCGCTCCATTTGCAGTCCGGATAGGTGTCGATGCTGACATCGACCGGCGCGCCGGGCCGGATATGGGTGATGTCGGTCTCTTTCATGTCGGATTCGATCCAGACATCCTTGCCGATCAGGCCCACCGCGCTGGTGGTGGTGAAGGCCGACATAGCCGAAATCACCAGGGTGCCGGGCTGCAGCGCATCGACTTCGCTGACCGTGCCGTCGAAAGGCGCGCGCACGATCGCATGGTTGAGCTGGCGCTGCGCCTCGTCCACCGCGGCCCTGGCCTTCTGATATTGCGGCGTCTGTTCGGGCGGCTCGTTGGGGTTGCCGTTCAGCTTGGCGAGCTGGGTGGCGGCATTCTGCTGCAGGGAGGCCAGCGTCGCCTGGGCGCTCAGAACGGCGGCGCGCTGGGTATCCACCTGCATGGCGGCAATCGCATTCTGCCTGGCGAGCGCCAGATAGCGGTCATAGACCTGCTGGCTGGCGACCAGTTGCGCCTTCTGGGCGGCGATCTGGCCCAGCGCCGCGCGATACATGGCGCGGGTGGATTCGACATCCTGCACCGTCTGGTCCAGGGCGGCCTTTGCATTTTGCAGCGCGATCTCGAACGGCTTGGTGTCCAGGGTGAACAGGACATCGCCCTTCTTCACCTGCTGGCCTTCGCGAACCCTGACGCTTTCCACCAGACCCGATACGTCCGTAGAGACCATCAGCTTGTTGGCGCGCACATATGTGTCGTCCGAGGTGACATAGCGGCCGCCGTTCAGATAGACCGCCGCGGAGATACCCGCGATCAGGGCGACCCCGCCGATCATCAGAATGCGGCGCAGGCGCGCCCTGTCGAAACCGGAGCGGCGTTCGCCCGCGGCGCTGTAGGTGGAGGCATTGGAGGCCGAAGACATACGCTATTCTCCCGCCGCCGCGATGGGCGCGACAGGTTCCGTGGTCAATCGGGTCTTCATCTTCAGCAACGCATTGGTGACCAGTTCGACCGTCGCTTCGTCTAGATCGTGCGTGACTTCGCGGAAAAGCTCGGTCTTGTAATTGTGAATTTCCTTCAGGATCGGCTCGGCCGCGGGCAGCAGATGCAGGCGCCGGATGCGCCGGTCGGACGGATCCAGGCGGCGCTCCAGAAGGCCACGCGCCTCAAGCCGGTCCACCAGCCGGCCGACGGTGATGGGTTCCACTTCGCAAAGCCCGGCCATCTCGTTCTGGGTCATGCCGGGCTGGCGGGCCAGGCGCGCCAGGATCACGCCCTGGGCGCGGGTCATGCCATAGGTGCGGGCCCAGCGGTCGAAACGGGTCCGCATCAGGCGGGCCACGTCATAGAGTTCCAGAAGAAGATCTTGGGTCATGGGGAGAACATAAGCGGCGTTATTATATGAAACAATAACATAATCCATGCTGTTTACGTCTGACCCGCCATGCGTTACCCGCGCATGTCCTTGGCGGACAACAAAAAAGGCGGCCACGGGGGCCGCCTTTTCTCATTCCATGGGACTACCGGATTACATTCCGGAACCCTGGATACCCTTCCAGCTTGCGACAATGGCCTTCACGGCATTTTCCGGCAGCGGAACATAATCCAGCCCCAGCGCAAGCTGGTCGCCCTTTTCCAGGCTCCACTGGAAGAACTTCAGCGCATCCTGGCTGGCCTTGGGATCGGCCGGGTTCTTGTACATCAGGATGTAGGTGGTGGCGGTGATCGGCCAGGACTGGGCGCCGGGCTGATCCACCAGGATGATGTAGAAATTGTCGCGCGCGGCTGCGTTCCAGTCGGCGTTGGACGCCGCCGAACGGAAGGCTTCCACGGTGGGTTCGACCGCCTGACCGGCCTTGTTCAGCATCTTCACATGCGCCAGGTGGTTCTGCTTGGCATAGGCATATTCGACATAGCCGATGGCGCCGGGAAGCTGGGCGACATTGCCGGCCACGCCTTCATTGCCCTTGGCGCCGACGCCCGTCGGCCAGTCAACCGCCGTGTCTGCGCCGACATCGGCTTTCCAGGAGGGCGACACGCGCGACAGATAGGTCGCGAAGATGAAGGTGGTGCCCGAACCGTCGGAACGATGCACCACATTGATCGGGCGGCCCGGCAGGTTCAGGCCGGGATTGAGCTTCTTGATCGCCGGATCGTCCCAGCGCGCGATCTTGCCCTGATAGATGTTGGCCAGGGTCGCGCCATCCAGCACAAGCTGGCCCGGCTTTACGCCCGGCACATTGACCACGGGCACCACGCCGCCGATGACGGTGGGAAACTGGGTCAGGCCGAAAGGCGCCAGTTCCTTGCCGGTGAGCGGCTTGTCGGTGGCGCCGAAGGTCACGGTCTTGGCCTTGATCTGGGCAATGCCGCCGCCCGAGCCGATGGACTGATAGTTCAGGCCCGTGCCGGACGTGCCCTTATAGACCGCCGCCCATTTGGCATAGATCGGAAAGGGAAAACTTGCGCCCGCGCCGGTGATGTCCGCGGCCAGGGCCGTGGTGGCGATCGCCAGCCCCGCCACGGCGCCCATCAGGGTCTTCAGGATCATTTTCATGGTTCGGTTCTCCATTGGATTAGTTGGCGAAGGCCAGACGAACGCCCAGGATGTTCAGGTCCTGGCTCATATTGTTGAGGTTGGCGAGCGCGCTGTTGCTGCTTCTTTTCACACGCACGATCATGTCATTGACCTGAAGCTTCACATTGCGGTTCAGGTACCAGTTGATGCCCAGGGTGACGATCCGCTCGTCGCCGCCGGTGACGCCGGCAAGCTGCGCGCCGGTGGCAAGCTGGCCGGGCCGGTAATTCAGGTTGGTGTCGGAATAGCGCGCGGCCAGTTCCCATGCGCCCCAGCTCCCGCCCTCCAGCGAAAAGGGCGCAGAGGGAACGGGATTGCCGAAACCGCCCACCTCATTATTGATCGCCTGGGCAGTATAGGGCTTGGTCTCGCCGGTGAGAATCCATGTGCTTTCCAGATACCAGCCATGGAAGGTGGGCGTGTCGGCGACCGTGAAGTTGTTGCCGCCAAGGCATGGTCCGGCGGTAAAGCCGCCGACGGGCGCGGTGCCGCACTGGCGATCAAGCTGGAATTCGGACCAGGCGCCGCCCAGATACAGGCTGTCGAAGTTGCTCTGGAAATCGAAGGAGAACATCTGGCCGGTCTTGGCATTGACGCTGCCCGTCGAGATCAGCCGGGTTCCGTCCACGCGCATCTGCGGCCGGTCCTGAAGATTGACCACGCCGCCGCCCGCGCCCACGCCGCCGGTATAGAGCAGCTTGCCGTAGTTGCCGCCGACCTGGAAATTCGACAGGCCGTTCGACCAGAGGCGATCGGCAACGCGAATGATCCATTGCGATTGTTCGTCGCCGCCCGGCGCGGTGCCGGTGCCGCTGCCGTGACCGGTGGAGGTGCCGGTGGTGCCGCCGGTGAAGCTGGTGGTGATTTGCGGATTGTCGCCTGCCCAGAATGTGTCGGGCCTGGACCAGCCGATTTCGACGCCGCGCCGTGTATCGCCGGCGCCATACTGGGATGCGATATTGTCGATCTCGGCGCGCTCGATGAACATCAGCGCCGAGGAAGACTGGGTCAGTTCGCCCTGGAAGACAGGCTCCAGCACGCCGACGCTGAAATGCCAGTCGGGTATGCCGGTATAGCTGAGATAGAAGCGGTTCAGCAGCGGATCGCCTTCGTTGCCGCCGGTGCCGCCGCCGTTGCTGCCGCCGAAATTGACGCGCACGTCATAGGCGAAATCGCGATAGACCTTGCCGTCGAAGCCGACATAGGCGCGGCGCATCACGGCGCCCGATCCCAGATCGTTGGGGCCGACAAAGCCGGCCGGATGGCTATTGTCCTGCGAGAAGCTGGCGAAATCTGTCTGGAAGCGCATGCGGACATTGAAGGTGAAACGGCCGTCGCCGGTGGCGAGCGACGGGCGGCCATTGTCGAAGGTCCAGACCGCGGAATTGTAGGACTGTTCCAGAGTGGACAGACGGGTGCGGTCTGTCTGGGCGCGTTCCTGCGCGTTGCTGAGGGCGTCTTCCAGCGCCTGCACGCGCGCCGCCAGTTCGGCATTGGAGATGCCGCCCGAAGCGGGCGTATTGCTGTTCTGTGCCAGGATCAGGGGAAAGGGTTGCGGCTGGTCCTTCTTTTCCGCGGCCTGCGCGGCGCCGACCATGGCAATGACGGCTGCCCCGGACATCAGAGCCCATTTCCCGATTTTCATCCCAACACCCTTCCTGGAGAATCTGCGGGCTTGCCGCGCCCGGGATGACTCTGACGTCCAGGTGAAGCTTGGGTGACACTTGCATGACAGTTGTGTGACAGGCTTCGCAATTGCAACAAGAACCGGGAAGACCTCCAGCGATTCAAGGGGGTTAGCGGGCATGACCACCGCGCCCTGCCCTGTGCATGGCTGGCCGGCAGCCCGCAGGCTGCCGGCCTTGCCATGTCCGATAGCTAGTAGGCCAGGCGGAATTCCACGCCGAAGGTGCGGGGCGGATTAAAGTTGGCATAGTCGCCGATCGTGCCGCGGTTGGCGGCGGAGATGCGGTAGATATGCTCTTCGTCCAGAAGGTTGCGGCTCCAGAAGGACAGCGTGCCGGTGGTCAGGCCGCTGGACACCTTGAAGTCCGCCAGCGCGATCGAGCCATTGACGATGAAGCTGGGGTCGGTCTTTGCGGCCACGCCCTGGACCGAGGTTCCGGTCGGCGACACGTCGGCGAATTCCGCCTGGAAGGCATACTGGCGGCTGGCATAGGCGGCATCGAGATGCAGCTTGATGGTCGCGCCGCCGATGTCGCGTTCATAGTCGATGTTGCCCGAAGCGGCATTCTTGGGCGTATAGACGACCTGCACCGGGAAGGGCGATCCCTGCGGCACGACCGGGTTGCCCGTGAAGGGGAACGGCGCGGTCGGGATCTGGACGTCGGTATAGGCATAGGAAATGCCGGCCCGCAGTTCATCGGTCAGCAGGAAGGACAGATCGACTTCCACGCCCTGGTTGGTCGCGTTGCCGGGCGCATTGCGCGTTTCTTCGGTATGCGCGCCCTGGGTCGGGCTGCCGGGCGTGGTATCGACATTGTCGAAGTCGATTTGCGCGTTGCTGCGGTCCATGCGGTACAGCGCAAGGTTCAGGCGCGCGCGGCCGTCGAATATGTCCATCTTGCTGCCGACTTCATAGGCCGTGACTTCCTCGGCCCCGAAGGCGGTGAAGCTCTGCGAGCGGTCGTTGGCGCCGCCCGCGCGATAGCCGGTCGAATATTTCGCGTAGAGATTGATCCGGTCCGTCAGGTCATAGGCCAGGTTGACCAGGGGATCGAAGCGGCTGTTGTCGTAGGTGAAGGGGAAGTTGGTGGACTTGCCGACCACGGTATAGAGCGTGCCGTGGCGCTTGTCGTGCGTGAAGCGTCCGCCCGCGGTCAGATGCACATCCGGCAGGGCTTCGGGGGTGAAGGTGCCCTGGCCGAACAGGGCGAAGCTGTTGGCATTGGCCTCGCTGGCGCGGGACAGGAAGCGGGTGCCATATTCCCAGCCCTGGGTGCTGGATGTGATCGCGCCCGTGCCGAAGCTGCCGAAGGACGAGCGGATGGTAAAGGCGCTGCCGTCTGCATTATAGACATTGGTGAAGGGCGTCGCCGCGGATTCGCGGGCATGCTCGTTGAAGTAATAGACGCCCACGACATAGTTGAAGCTGTCGCCGAAATCGCCGACCGCCTGGACTTCCTGGCTGAACTGGGTCTGCTTGAGGTCCGACAGGCTGTAGCGGCCGAAATTGGCATTGGGCGCGAAGACGTTGCGGCTTTCGATGCCCGAATTGTCCCACTGGTGGGTATCGACACCGCGCGCCGCGGTGATGGAGCGAAGCTCCAGGTTCGGGGCCACGGTATATTTCAGGGTGGCCATGACGCCCTTGCTGATGTCGAGGCTGGGCTGCTGGACGGTGCCGACATCGGAGGCGGATTGCCGTTCCTTGTGAACCTTCACGAATTGCGCCAGCGGATTGATGGTGCCCGACGGGGCACCGGCCACCGCCGTCACCTCGGCCAGGGTCCGCACGCGCTTGCCATAGGGATTGTAGCTGACAAGCTGGCTGAAGAAGGGCGTGTTGAAATCCACCGAATAGTCGGCCGACAGCAGCGCGCTGAAATTGTCGCCCGGCTGCCACAGGGCGGAAAGGCGCGCGCCGCGGCGGTCATACTGGTTCCAGCCGGCCTGGCCGGTGGCGGGATTGGTGGTGGTCGGATCCTGATGCTGGACGATGCCGTCGAACTTGAAGGCGACGCCGACGATGCTCTCGAAGTTCTGGTGCAGTTCGGCCTGATAGGAACCGAAATTGCCGAACCCGCCGACGGCCCGGCCTTCAAACACGCCGGTAGGGGCCTTGGTCACGATGCTCAGCGCGCCGCCTTCGGCGTTACGCCCGAACAGCGTACCCTGGGGGCCGCGCAGCACTTCAATGCGCTGCACATCGAGCAGCGAGGCGTTCAGGCCCTGCTGGCGGCCGAGATAAACGCCGTCGATATAGACGCCAACGCCCTGGTCGCGGGCAGTCTGGTTTGCGTCGAAGGGAACGATGCCGCGGATGCCCACGGTCAGCGCCGACTGGCGCGCCTCGAAGGTGGCGACGCGCAGCGACGGGATGGAGCCATCCTGAAGGCTCAGCAGGCTGCCGGCGTGAGAATCTTCCAAATTCTGCGCGCTGATAACTGAAATGGCGATCGGGGTCTTCTGCAGGTTGGTCTCACGCTTTTCCGCGCTGACCGTCACTGTTTCCAGTCCCATGCCAGCCTCCGCGACCTGGGCCTCCGCCCATGCCGCAGGCGCGAGAACGGAAGCGAGCACGGCAATCGCCGAACCGCAGAGAAGACTGGCTTTCATTGAGGAGACCCCTGTTTTGTTAGGACAGAAGGCTTTTTGCAAGCCAGTGTGACGGTAGAGATTCCTGGCTGTGAAGCTTTTGTTACATGCGAAACTTTTCAGATGGTTGTGTTGCAGTTTGATGACACGCCAGGTTGCGGATGCCGATGTAAGCCACTCCGCAACCCTTTATTGCGCCAAATCAATTGATCAGGGCAGATGCCGCTTTTAGCATCGCCCTATGGAAGCCTGCCTCACATGCCCACCTTGGTACCACCTGCTCAACGCCCTGCAAAAGGAGTGGCGCGAAAGCGAGATCGAAAAGGGCGGCGATCCGGACCCGTATATCGAGAGATTGCTCTGGCAGGCTGAAAAATGGCCACCATTCGGGACGAGCGCAACCTGACAAGGCGGGTTGGTTTTCCAGTCATTATACTTTGGGTCATTTGTCACGCTGTGGTCACCGCGCGCCAGCGGTCAGCGCGCCGCCCGGCGTGGATGTCCGCCGACCAGCCATCGGTCTCGCTGCCGGTGGCACCGCCTCCGACGTCCGGATGCCCGCTGGCCGGTACGATCAAACGGGCATTTCCGCCCATATATGACATTCATATGACAATACACGACACGAATGCCTATTTTTTAGGCATCATAACTATATGAAAACCAAAGATTTTCCTTGAATACCGCGCACTGTTCGTCACATACTTGTCACGAAGAAGTCGTGGAGAGCCTCATGCGCTATCTATTTTCCGCAGCTTTTCTTGTCCTGTCGGTCACAGCCGCAGCCGCAGTGGAAACACCCCGCCAAATTCAAGTGTCGCTTGGCGATCTGAATCTGAATCGCCCGGCCGGCCAAGCGGCCGCCAAGGCCCGGATACACGCCGCCGCGGTTCAGCTTTGTGTCTCGCAGCGCTTCACGGAGTCCCTCAGCGACCATGCTTGTGTCGCCCGAGCCGTGGAGAGCGCCAATGCGCAGCTCGCGAGCGTTGTTGTGGCGAACTAGGAACTGCCGTTAGCCTGGATTGCCAGTCCCACACAGTCCGGCGCGCGTCCAGCCTTCAGACATCCGTCCATTGGCGGATCAGATTGTGATAGACCCCCATCGTCTCCACCAGCGCGGGATGATCGGGCACGTCGCGCCCCAGGGCGCGCGCCGGGACGGGCGGGCGTGCGGCGCCGGGCGCCCCTGCCCTTAACGCGGCGCGGCGGCGGCAGGCTGGGCAGCAGGCTGGGTTGCCGCAGCCGCTTCCACTTCTCCGACATTGCGCTGGATGCGCCAGGGCGAAACCGTCTTCCAGCTTGCCAGCGCCTTGCCGGCCCAGGCCGTGTCCTTGTCCTTGTGGCAGGCGTTGCAGGCATTGGGAATCTGCATGGCATCGGTCTGCTGCGGCGAAACGAAATGGAAGGTGTGGGTCGAGACGAATGGTCCGCCCGGCAGTTCCGGCAAAATCTTGGGCATGTGGCAGGCGACGCACTGGCTGCCGGGGCTGTTCGCGGCATGGTGCGTATGTTCTTCGATGGTGGCGGTGTGCGGCCCGTTCTGGTTGTTGGGCCCGTGGCAGGAGGCGCAGACCTCGCTGGCGGGCTTTTTCAGCATCGCGTCATTCTGGCTGCCATGCGGATCATGGCACGAGAAACAGGTGACGCCGCGATTGTACATCAGGCTCTGCACATAATCGTTGCCCTGCATCCGGTTCTTGTGCGCGGTGCCGTCGGGGAAGTGGGTGAAGGTGGTTTCACCCAGCTTGTGCGGCTCCAGCTTCCAGAAGTCCGACAGAAGCAGACCGGCGTGATAGCCCACGGGCCAGTCGTAATACTGGCCCTTGATGGGATTGGTCAGCGGCTGGCCCTGGCTGTGGCACTGGATGCAGGTGTCGTTGGCCTGCACGAAATTCTGCCGTGCCGGATTCAGGATGGTGGCAGCCACGGGATTGGCGACATGGGCGGAACCGGCGCCATGGCACTGTTCGCAGCCGACATTCCATTCCCTGGGCTGTTTGGTCTCGATGTTGAAATTCACCGAATGGCAGCCGTCGCAGAGCGGCGCGGTGGGGCGATTGGAATTGTCGCCCTTGGGATCGGGATAATGCACCGCCCACCAGTCGGCGGTATCGGCGACATGGAATTTCGACCACTTCTTCGTGGCAACATTATATTGCACCGGCAGCGGCACATAGGTGTCGCCGGACTTCTTCCAGAAGCGCTGCTTCCACCGGCTGCCATAGACGAAGGCGACATCTTCCTTGTTGAACTTGAGGTCGTCGGGCGCGGTCGAAGGATCGGCGGCAAAGGCGTCGGGATGCAGGCGCGGATCGCGCACCACATTGGCCATCACCGTCTTGCTCCAGCGGGCATAGACCTCCTGGTGGCAGCTCTGGCAGGCCTTGGAGCCGACATACTGGGCGCCGGTCACGGCGGCCGCCTGTTGCGTGGAAAGATCGTCCAACGTCGTTCCGGCCGTCAGCGGCAGATGCCGCAGATAGGTCACAATCTGCCAGACCTGGCGGTCGGGAAGATTCCAGGCCGGCATCGCCGTGTTCCGGACGCCGTTGCGGATGTGATAAAAGACCTCGCCATCGGTCAGCGAGGGCAGCATCGCCTTCAGTACCGGGGCGCGCGGAAAAACCGCCCTGCCCAGATCGGTATGGCCGTTGCCGTCATGGCCATGGCAGGACGCGCATTTGCCGACATAGAGCATTTCGCCCGCGCGGATGTTCGCGGCGTCGGGCTGGGCATTCAACGGATTGACCCTGGCCTTGTCCGCCGCCGGCACGCTGTGGTTCAGCAGCCATTGCGCGACAGCCGTTTCCAGTCCGGACGGCTCGTTGCGCGCAACCGACAGGCCGGGAAGCTCGAACAGATAGAAACCGGCGCCCAGCGCCAGCAGCACCAGCAACGCGGCGATGACCATGGTGCGCCAGCCATTGCGCGGCGTCTTCGCCTGGTCGGTATCGGACATTCTTGCCTCCCCCCTCAGGTCAGGTGCAGTGCATGGGCGGCCAGTCCGGCGACAGAGGCCCCTGCCAGCACCGCGAAGACGCCACGCCTGAAAACAAACACCGCCATAATCGCGCACAGCGTGATCGCTGCGGCCGCCGGATTCAAGCTGGCCCAATCGGGAAGATGCAGAACAAGCGCGCCGTGCCGCACCGTCTGGACACGATCGAACAGGGCATTCAGCGCCAGCCACAGCGCCAAATTAAGGATGACGCCCACCACCGCGGCCGTGATGCCGGACAGGGCCGCATGCAGGGCACGGTTGCCGATCATGACTTCCATGTAAGGAGCGCCCGCGAACACCCACAGAAACGGCGGCACGAAGGTCGCCCACATGGCGAGCAGCCCGCCTGCCGTGCCGGCAAGAACGGGCGAAAGCGCGCCGGGTTCCCGAAAGGCGGCCATGAAGCCGACAAACTGCACCACGCTGATCAGCGGCCCCGGCGTGGTCTCGGCAAATCCCAGGCCGACCAGCATTTCGCCCGGCTTCAGCCAGTGGTAAAACTCAACCGCCTGCTGCGCTATATAGGCGAGCACGGCATAGGCGCCGCCGAACGAGACCACCGCCATCTTGCTGTTGAACAGCGCGACCGCCGTCAGCACATGGCGCGGCCCCAGCCAGGCCAGCAGAAGCAGAAATGGCGCCAGCCAGATGGCCCCCCACAGCAGCGTCACCATCGCAAGCCTGGCCAGGCTGGGGCGCACATGATGGGGCAGGCCAAGCGCAAACCTGCGGTCGATCAGCCCGTCGCCAGCAAGTGTCGCCGCGTCATGACTGCCCGACCGGAACAAGGCCGGCGCCAGGCGCGCGCCCGCCAGGCCGGCAACGCCGGCCATCAGGACGATCAGCGGAAAAGGCAGCGCAAAAAAGAAGATGCCCAGGAAGGAGGCCCCCGCCAGAAGCACCAGCCCGTTCGACTTCAGCGCCCGCCTGCCGATGCGGATCACCGCATCCAGCACAATCGCCAGCACCGCCGCCTTCAATCCGAAAAAGACCGCCGCCACCGCGCCGATATGGCCCCAGAGCGCATAGGCCAGGCTGAGCGCCCACAGGCTGACCAGCCCCGGCAGCACGAAGAACAGACCGGCAAGAACGCCGCCGCGCGTGCGGTTCAGCAGCCAGCCGATATAGATGGCCAGCTTGTGCGCCTCCGGCCCCGGCAGCAGCATGCAATAGTTGAGCGCGTGCAGGAAACGCGCCTCGCCGATCCATTTCTTTTCATCGACCAGGATGCGGTGCATCACCGCGATCTGCCCCGCGGGGCCGCCGAAGCTGAAGGCGGCGACGCGCGCCCAGACCCGCGCGGCCTCGCGCAGCGGCACAATATCTTCGCCCTTCATGAAAAGCCCCCGGCAGGTTGGGGCGACTATAGACTCATTCGGCGTCGGTTGCGCGCCGGCCTGGAAGGCCCTCCGGCGGCTCTCCCTGCGCCAGGGCGCCATACTTGCCCCGGAAATAGACCAGCGGCGCGCCGGCGCCATCGTTGCGCCCGAACCGCAGCACCCGCCCGATCAGGATCGCATGGTCGCCGGCATCCTGCACGCTTTCGAGGGCACATTCGAACACCGCCAGCGAGTCGGCCAGGGCGGGCGGGCCAAGCTCGGTCGGGGTCAGGGCGATGCCGTCCAGGCTGTGTTCGCCCGCGCCCGCCAACCTTGCCGACACGGCCTTGTGCCCGCTGGCCAGGATGGAAACGGTGAAGCCGGGCGCCCCCACAAAGGCGGGATAGCGGCGCGAGCGGCGGTCTATGCACCACAGAACCAGCGGCGGATCCAGCGAGACCGAGGTGAAGGAATTGACGGTAATCCCGATATGGGACGCTTCGTCGGACGATGCGGTGATGACCGCGATGCCGGTGGGAAAACTGCCCAGCGCCTGGCGGAAAGCCTTGGAATCGAAGGGCGCGTCGAGCGTTTTCGGGGCGTTCATGGGCTGACCTTAAAGCCCTCCCATTCACACGCAGTTAAGGGGGGTTATGCATGATCTGCCCTCAGGTTAGGCGAGGCGGCGAAAAGACCGCAAGGCCGAAACCCCGGACCGGCAACAGCCGGCCGAAAAACAGCGAAAATGGGTACTGCAGAAGCAGAAGGTGGACGTCATGGCCGATGGCGCGGTCATTATCAAGAAAATCAAGAAGGGCGGGCATGGCGGTCACCATGGCGGCGCCTGGAAAGTCGCCTATGCCGACTTTGTGACGGCCATGATGGCCTTCTTCCTTTTGATGTGGCTGATCAACACCACCACGCCCGAACAGAAGCGCGGCATCGCCGATTATTTCGCGCCCCAGTCCATCGCCCAGACCGTATCCGGATCGGGCGGCGTGATGGGCGGCAAGGTGATGGGCGAGGACAATGCCCATGCCGGCGGCGCCCAGTCGGTGATGCAGAAACAGTCCCCGCCGTCACCCAGCACGGCGACCAAGGGCCTGGCAGCGGGCCAGACCGAGGGCGGCGCCAATGCCACCTCCACCGATTCCTCCAGCGCCAACTCGGCCCAGGACGGCGAATTCGCCCATGCCGCAGAGGCGATCCACCAGGCGATACAGGACAATCCCGACCTGGCAAACCTGTCCAAGCAGGTGATCACCGAGAACACGCCCCAGGGCCTGCGCATCCAGCTGGTCGATCAGGATGGCCGCCCCATGTTCCAGCAGGGCTCGTCCGAACCCCTGCCCCAGACCAAAAAGCTGCTGGCCGCGATCGGCGGCGTCGTCTCCAACCTGTCCAACCGGGTTTCCATCGCCGGCCATACCACCGGCAATGACACGGCCGGGGCGGGCGGCACATGGGAACTGTCGGCGACCCGCGCCAATGCGGCCCGCGCCATGCTGCAGTCGGGCGGCCTGTCCAGCGACCGAATCTATGAGGTGGCGGGCAAGGCCGGATCCGAGCCGCTGCTGCCGGAAGACCCGAACGCATCCGCCAACCGGCGGCTTTCGATCATGCTGATGCGCGAAGCCCCGCCGGTGCCCACCAAGACGGGGTTGAACTAGCCGCGCCGCCCCGACCGGCTTTCACGACAAGCAAAAAATCCGCCATCCGCCGCAATAATCCGCTTTTCTCCGCCCGCGCCGGGATCATACTGACCCCTGGGGGATTTGGTTTTTCGCCGTGACAGACCAGCGCAGCACACGCATACCGCAGTTCTTCCTGACGCCGGGCGGGCCCTGCCCCTATCTGCCGGGAAAGACCGAACGCAAGGTGTTCGCGCGGCTGGGCGGCAACCTGGCCCAGCCCCTGAGCGAGGCGCTGACCCATTCCGGCTTCCGCCGCAGCCAGTCCATCGCCTATCGCCCCGCCTGCGAGGGATGCTCGGCTTGCGTGTCGGTGCGTATTCGCGCGGGCGCGTTCGAACCCAGCAAAAGCCAGAAGCGCATCCAGCGCCGCAACCAGGACCTGAGCCGCGCCGAAGTGGCGGCGGAAGCCACGCGCGAACAGTTCGCGCTGCTTCGCACCTATCTGGATGCGCGCCATCCCGGCGGCGGCATGAGCGACATGGGCCTGTTCGACTATGTCGCCATGGTGGAGGAGACGCCGGTCGATACCCACATCGTGGAATATCGCCAGCCCGACGGCGCGCTGGCGGCCTGTGCCCTCACCGACCGGCTGAAGGACGGGCTGAGCATGGTCTATAGCTTTTTCCATCCCGGCGCCGATGCGCGCAGCCTGGGCAGCTACATGATCCTGGACCATGTGCGCGCGGCAAGGGCCGCAGGGCTTCCTTACGTCTATCTGGGCTATTGGGTGCGCGCGTCGGAGAAGATGGACTACAAGATCCGCTTCTCGCCGCTGGAAGCCCTGACGACGAATGGGTGGGAAGCGTTGCAGGTGTAAGTCCGCGCTGTGCCCGAGGCATTCATCACGTCATTCATGACATGTCCGCAGCATGATGTTCTCGCGCCGTAACATCCTCGCAGCCTCCGCCGCCCTGCCCTTTGCCGGCAGCAAAGCCGTTGCCGCCACAGCGATCACGATCTCGGTCGATGCCGGTCAGACGGGCACGATCATCCCTCCCGACTATATGGGCCTGGGATTTGAGGTTTCGTCCGTTGCCGTGCCCGGGCTGCTGTCGGCGGGGAACGGGGCCTATGTCCGCCTGATCCGCAATCTGGGCCGCCGGGGCGTGATCCGGATCGGGGGCAATACGTCGGACTATGCGCGGTATGAAGCGAATGGATCGCCCGTCTCCTCGCCCAGGGGCAGCGTCATCACCTATGCCAGTCTGGTCGAGCTGCGCGGCTTTCTGGATGCACTCTCAGGCCAGGGCGGCTGGCGGCTGATCTGGGGCCTGAACCTGGGGGCCAACCAGCTCGACAATGCGGTGGAGGAAGCCCGTGCTGTCGCCAGCGTGATGGGGGCCAATGGGAAAGAGAGACTGATCGCCTTCGAAGTGGGCAATGAGCCCGACCTGTTCGGCCGCGCCGGTCACCGCCCCGCCGACTACAATTACGATGCCTGGCTGAAGGATTTTCGCCGCTACAAGGCTGCCGTGCGCGCCGCCGTTCCGGGTGCGCCCTTCGCGGGGCCCGACCTGGCCGGCGCCGCCGACTGGATGCCGCGCTTTGCCCGCGACGAAGGCGGCGATATCGCCCTGCTGTCGGCCCATCACTATACCACCGGCCAGCACCTGCCCAACGCGACGCAGGATTTTTTGCTGGCAGAAGACAGGAAATATGTCGGCTCGCTGGCCACGTTCCGCGAGGCGGCCAGGGCGGCGGGCAAGCCCTGGCGCATGGTCGAGACCAACAGCTTCTATGGCGGCGGCAAGGAAGGCGTCAGCGATACATTCGCCGCCACCCTGTGGGTGCTGGATTACCTGTTCGTGCTGATGAATTACGGCTGCGCCGGCATCAATATGGAGACGGGCGTCAATCACCTGGGCCGGGTCAGCTCCTACTCGCCGATCGCGGGCGAGAAGCCCGGCGCCCATGCCGCCGCGCCGGAATATTATGGCCTGCTGGCCTTTGCCCAGATGGGCGGCGGCGCGCGCGTGCCAGTGAAGATATCGAGTAATGGGATGAACCTGACCGCCCATGCCGTGAAGAACGGGCGTGGGCTGGCCCTGGCGGTGATCAACAAGGATGCGGCGCAGGACGCCGATGCGACCATCCGCGTCAGCGGCTATCGCAGCGGCCGGCTGCTGCGCCTGACCGCGTCGGCGCTGAATGCGAAAACGGGGGTGACGCTGGGTGGCGCGGGCGTGGCGCCGGATGGGTCATGGACCGGCGCCAGGCATGAGCCCGTGCGGGTCGTCGGCGGCGGCGCATCGCTGCATGTGCCGGCGGGCAGCGCCGCGCTGGTGTGGCTGACGTAGATCACCACGCGCCTGCAAAATGCCGGATCGGGGCTCAGACGCCCGAGTACATCCTGCGCAGCTCGGTCTTCAGCACCTTGCCGGTCGCGCCATGCGGCAGGCTTTCGGCCACCACCACCCGGTCGGGCACCGACCAGTCCGGCATCTTGCCGCGGCAGAAGTCGCGCAGCGCCTCGGCCTGCGGGGCGCATCCGGCGCGGGCCACCACGATCAGCAGCGGCCGTTCGCCCCATTTCTCATGCGGTACGGCAATGGCCGCGGCTTCGGCCACATGGGGATGGGCCATGGCGATATTCTCGATGGCGATGGAGCTGATCCATTCCCCGCCCGACTTGATCAGGTCCTTGCTGCGGTCGGTCAGGGTGACGAAGCCATCGGCATCGATCACGCCGACATCGCCGGTGGGGAACCAGCCCTCACACGCACTGTCCGGCAGGCGGTAATAGCCCGAAGCAACCCAGGCGCCGCGAAATTGCAGATGGCCCGCCGTCTCGCCGTCCCACGGCGTCTCGCGCCCGTCATCATCGACCGCGCGCACATCCGCGCCGAACAGCACGCGCCCCTGGGCGCAGCGGCGGCGCGCCTGCGCCTCGCTCTCAAGCTGCTGACAGGCCGGCTTGGGCTTGTTCAGGGTCACAAGCGGCGAAGATTCCGTCATGCCCCAGCCCTGCACCATGCGGATGCCAAGCGCGGCATAGGCCTCCATCATGGCGCGCGGCATGGCAGCGCCCCCGACCATGATGCGTTTCAGCGTTTCAATCTTGGCGCCCCTGCCCTGGGTCTCCAGCTCGCGCAGATGGTTGAGAAGATTCATCCAGATGGTCGGCACGCCCGCCGCAACGGTCGCGCCCTCGCGGTTCATCAGGTCCAGCAGCGAAGCCGCATCGAGCTGGGCGCCCGGCATCAGCAGGCTGGCCCCCACCATCGGCGCGCCATAAGGCAGGCCCCAGGCATTGACGTGAAACATGGGCACGATGGCAAGCGTGCGGTCGGTGGATCTCAGCCCCACCACATCGACGAAATTGCTCACCATCGCATGCAGCACGCTGGCCCGGTGGGAATAGAGCACGCCCTTGGGCCGCCCCGTTGTGCCCGACGTGTAGCAAAGGCCGCTGGCGGTATTCTCGTCAAAGGCGGGCCAGGCGGGGATCGGCGCGGCCTGTTCCAGCAGCGTCTCATAGGCGATCAGCGGCAAGGGAAGATCGGCGGCGGGAAGGCCGGCGGCATCGCACAGCACCACCACGCCGCGCAGGTCCGGAAGGCGCGGCGCGATGGCGGCGATGGTGGGCAGCAGGTGCGGATCGACGAACAGAAGCCCGTCCTGGGCGTGGTTCACGATATAGACGATGTCGTCATGGCTCAGGCGCGGATTGATGGTGTTGCAGACCATGCCGGCGCCGGCGATGCCGTAATACAGCTCCAGATGCCGGTCGCTGTTCATGGCGATGGTGCCGATGCGGTCGCCCGGCACCGCGCCCAGCTCCGCCAGCGCGCCCGCCAGCCTGCGGGCGCGAAGTTCGATATCGCGATAGCTGGCGCGGTGAAGCGTGCCGTCGGCGCGGCGCGACACCACCTCGCCATCGCCGTGATGGCGCGCGGCATGCGCGATGATCCCGGAAATCAGCAAGGAATGCTGCTGCATCAGGCCCAGCATGCACGCACCTCCCCCTCCCGCGGGGTCTGGCGCCCCGTCGGCCCAAGGGATAGTCGGCCCGGAGTCAAAGCCCGGTCAAGGGGCAACTCCAACGCCGCAGGCGCAAAAACAAAAAAGGCGGCCGGCGCTTTCGCGCCGACCGCCGGACAGATCCGGAATAACTTTCACAAATTCAGTGCTTGTCCTTGCCCGACATCATCATGGTGCCGCCGGGAGCAGCGTCGCCCGAAGATTCGGTCATCGCCTTGGCCTTGGCCTTCTTGTGCTTGGCGCTCATCATCTTGGCGTGATCGGCCGACATCATCATGCTGCCGCCCATCTTGTCATGGTCGCCCATCATCATCATGCCGTCATGCTTCATGCTGGCGCTGCTGTCGGCTTTGGCGTCCGGCTTGGCATCCGTTTCGGCGGCCATGGCGGGGGCGGCAAGCAGGCTCAGCAAAGAGACGGTCGCAAGAATTTTCATGGCTTTTCCTTTTGATGGCACGGCGCCGGGGATTTTATCGCGGTTCCGCCTGTCTGTCATGACCGGCCCGAATGCCGGCCATGACAGGGAGGTCATGCAGAGGTTCCGCCGAACCGGGCTTTCAGCTCGGCTACCTGCTCATCGGCGATCTTGGCCACCAGAACCTCCGGCGCCTTGATCGGCTGGCCGGGGACCAGGTCATCCAGAAGCTGGGCCATGGGCGCGTCCGGGAACGGGATCACCCCGCCGCGATAGCCGACGGGCTGGATGCATTCATGGATGGTTTTGGCGAAGGACGGCATCACGGGCCACAGCAGATGGGCGAACTGGTGTATCAGGTTCAGCCCCATGCGCACGCCCACCGCAGCCTTGGCGCGGTCGGTCTTGATATTGGTCCAGGGCGCCGCCCTGGTCATATATTCATTGCCCACCACCCAGATGGCGCGCAGCTCGCCCATCGCCTTGCGGAATTCGGCCGCTTCCAGGAAGGCGGCATATTGGGCGACGCGCCGGTCCATCTCAGCGATCAGGGCCTTTTCATCCTCGCCATATTCGCCTTCGCCCGGCATCTGGCCGTCGAAGCGGGCGACGCAGAATTTGGTCACCCGGTTGACGAAGTTGCCCAGCACATCGGCTAGGTCCTTGTTGATCACCCCGGCGAAATGTTCCCAGGTGAAATTGCTGTCGCTGCCTTCGGGCGCATTGGCGATCAGGTAGTAGCGCCAATAGTCGGCCGGGGCGACGTCCAGCGCCGCGTCCATGAAGATGCCGCGCTTGCCGGAGGTGGAGAATTTCCCGCCGTCGTAATTCAGCCAGTTGAAGCCCTTCAGCCGGTCAACCAGCTTCCAGGGCTCGCCCGACGCCATGATCGTGACCGGGAAGCCGACCGTGTGGAAGGGCACATTGTCCTTGCCCATGAACTCCCAATAGGTGACGTCGCGGGCGGCATCGCCATACCACCAGTCTTTCCAGGCATCGCCCTTGCCGTTCTTGTCGGCCCATTCCTTGGTGGCGGCGATATATTCGATCGGCGCATCGAACCAGACATAGAAGACCTTGCCCTTCAGCTTGCGGTCGGCAATGTCGTCGGGCACCGGAATGCCCCATTCCAGGTCGCGGGTGATGCCGCGATCCTGCAGGCCCTCGTCCAGCCACTTATAGGCAATCGACGTCACAAGCTGCGGCCAGTCCGCCTTGTGGCTGTCGATCCAGGCGCGAAGCTTGTCGGCGAATTGCGACTGCTTCAGGAACAGATGGGTGGAATCGCGGATCTCGATATCGGCGGCGCCCGAAATGGCCGATCGCGGCTGGATCAAGTCCACGGGGTCCAGCACCCGGGTGCAATTCTCGCACTGGTCGCCGCGCGCCCGGTCATAGCCGCAATGGGGGCAGGTGCCGATGACGTAACGGTCGGGCAGGAAGCGCCCGTCGGTGACCGAATAGGCCTGCTTGGTCACCCGCAATTCCAGAAAGCCGTTCTTCCAGAGCTGGCGGGCGAAATGCAGGGTCAGTTCATGGTTCTGCGGCGAGGAGGAGCGCCCGAAATTGTCCCAGGCCAGGCCGAAGCGGTCGCCCAGGTCCTTCTGCACCGCATGCCACTTGGCGGCATAGTCGGCGACGGGGGTGCCTTCCTCCCGGGCCGCCAGTTCGACCGGGGCGCCATGCTCGTCGGTGGCGCAGATGGCCAGGGTGTCATAGCCCCGGCTGCGGCAATAGCGGGCGAATATGTCGGCGGGCAGCATGGACCCCACCAGATTGCCCAGATGCTTGACCCCGGCGACATAAGGGATGGCGGAGGTGATGAGGACGCGCTTCATGTTCTGCTATATATAGGAGCGTCGGCGAGAGCCGGAGCGACCAAAAAAGAGTGGAATACCCGCCCCTCATACAGGGGGAGAGAGCGGGAAGCAAAAATCGGGGGGAAAGATGTCGTCCGTAAAGCGGAAATTTACAGCCATAGCAATGACTTCGGTCGCGATCCTGACGGGCTATATGATGACGGCCCAAGCCCAGAATCGCCCCTCCCCGGCCAGCGTCATCCCGGCCAGCGCCCTGGACAACCTGCCCCACCGGGACATCTCCAACGGCATCGTCTCGGCCAAGGTCTATCTGCCGGGCGAGCACGGCATGTATCGCGGCACCCGCTTCGACCGTTCCGGCATCGTCACCCATGCCACCTACAAGGGCCAGGACTATGGCCAATACTGGTTCTCAAGCTATTCGCCGGAGGTCCATGACTTCATCTGGCAGGACGGCCAGGTCACGGTTTCGCCCGTCAGCGGCGCCGCCGGCCCGGTGGAGGAATTCAGCACCATCGGCTTCGACGAGGCCGGCGACGGCGGACGCTTCCTGAAGATCGGCGTCGGCATCATGAAGCGCACCAGCCCGACCTTCGACTTCGTGCATGCCTATCCGGTGCTGAATGAAGGCAAGCGCAGCTTTTCCGCCACCAAGACCAGCATCCGCCTGACCCATGACCTGGCCGACAAGGAAACCGGCTATGGCTATGCCTATGTGAAGACCGTGCGGCTGGTCCCCGGCAAGGCCCAGATGGTGATCGAGCATGCGCTGAAGAACACCGGCAAGAAGACGATCGACACCGCCGTCTATAGCCACAACTTCCTGACCCTGGGCACAGGCAACGAGAATGTGACCATCACCGCGCCCTTCGACATCAAGGCGGAAAAGCCCTTCGCGCCCGACGCCGCGGCGGTCGAAGGCAAAACCATCAAATATCTGCGCGCCGTGAAGGAGAATGAGGCCGTCACCTCTCCCATCAGCGGCTTTGGAACCGCCGTCAGCGACTACGACTTCAAGATCGTCAATACCAAGACCGGCTTTGGCCAGCGCATCCGGGCCGACCAGCCGCTCAGCCGCATCAATTTCTGGTCCATCCGCACCAATGTAAGCTGGGAACCCTATATCGCCATCTTGCTGAAGCCCGGCGAGACCAAGCGCTGGACCTATACCTACTATTATTTCGGGCCGAACGATTAAAAAACGCGCGAGGGTCCAGATGCGCCAGGGCGCTTTGATCGCGGCTTTGCTGGCGGGCGTTTGCGGAACCGCGAACGCCCAACCCGGTACATTGCCGGCCACGGAGCTGGAAAAATTCACCCGCCACCGGATCGGCAACGGGCTGATCACGGCTCAGGTCTATCCGCCGGGTGACAACCAGCTTTATCGCGGCACCCGCTTCGATCATGCGGGCCAGGTCTTTCACATCACCTACAAGGGCCAGGATTTCTCGACCTACTGGTTCGATCGCTTCACCATCGATCCGCGCGACGCGGGCAAGCAGCCGCCGGGCACCGAAGGTGCCTGCTGCGCGACCAGCGGCCCGGTGGAGGAATTCGCGGCGGTGGGTTTCCAGGAGGCTGACACCTGCCCCGAAGGGGCACAAAAAACAGAGTGTGGACGCTTCCTCAAGCCCGGCATCGGCATTTTCACCCGCGACAATGACGATCCGCGCCGCTTTCCCACCC
>CAYFKU010000006.1:0-71075 GCA_964343955.1 uncultured Rhizobium sp.
GACCGAACATCGCCACATTCTCGTGGATCGCGCCGATCTTGACGGGCGACAGCGGCACATAGGACGAGGCCAGGGCCATGTCGGCCTCATTCTCGCGATAGCGATATTCACCGAACAGATCGACATCGGGGGCCACGGCAACCGACAGGCCGGCAATGGCCTGCCACTGGAAGGCGCTCTTGCCGCCGCGGAAGATGTCGAAGCTGGTGCCGGTGGTGCGCAGCGAACCGCGATAGCCGCCGATGCCCAGACCGCCACCGATCGAGAACTTCACGGTGTCGCTCAGGGGAATGTCATACACCAGGTTGATCATGTCCGAGGTGATCTGGTTGCCGCCGCTGGCGGCGAACGAGCCGGATCCGTTCAGGCTGATGCTGTGCTGGGTGAAGGCGAATTCGTTTTCCAGGCGCCAGCCGCCGTCGAAGGCATAGCCGATCGAGACCGCGCCGATGGCGTCATCGCTCGAGCTGACCTTGCTGTTCAAAGAGCCGGGCGCGGGCACCGACGTAATCCGATAGCCGGTCTGGTTGTCCCAGCCGCCGCCAAGACCCAGATACCAGCCTTGTCCCGCCAGTGCGGGCGTGCTGAGAGCCGCGGCGGCAACAGTCGCCATGGCAAGCAGACGAAGCTTCATTTTTTAACCCTCGCTCAAAATACCGACGGGCAGGTACCCCCCCGCCAATTTCGTCAGGAACCAATGCAGCGTTATAACGGCGATCCCACCAAATGTCTCCATTGCCAATGCTGCTTTGCGGCAGATAAGTCATCGCAATCAAAGGTTTTATTGGCAGCCTGTGACAACAGCGCAACAGCGCGAAAAGCCCGGATACCAACATAAGTTTAGGGCCGGGCGTTTCCTAGAAGGCGTTGGCGCTCAGGCGCAGGCCTGGGATGCTGCTCTTGCTGACGCTCGTTTTGGTGTCAGCCTTTGCTTCCGCTTTGGCATCCGGCTTGCCGTCTGCCTTGCCTTCCGTCTTCACGGGAGCGGGCTTGGCGCTGGCGGTCTTGACCTCGACCTTCGCCATCTCCGGCTTGGGGGGCGCGATGTCCAGCCTGGCCACAGCCTTGGCTTCGGCAGGCTTGAGGTCCCCGAACTTGGCTTCCACCTTGGTCTCCGGTTTCGCCGGTACGGGCTTGCTGTCCGCCGTTTTGGTCACGGGCTTCGGCAGCTCCGCCTTGACGGCGTCAGGCTTGGCGGTGTCCGGCTTGGGCGCGGCATGGGCAGGCTCGCCCTTGGCGGCAAGGGCTTGCGGCTTCGCAACCGGCTTCACATCCATCTTGGGTTCGGCCTTGGCCACTTCAGGCTTGGCGGCCGGATGCGGCGCGGCGGGCGAAGCAAGCTCGGCTTTCGGCGCCGGGGTTTTCGGCGTCAAGGCCTGCGGCGCATGGCTGGCGACAGGGCCCGCCAGCGGATCGACCGGCACGCGCTGCATCACCACGCGGTGATCGGCGGCGGGTGCGGGCAGGGGCGCCTGCGTGATCTTGGCGGCGGGCGGCTGTGCGCCCGGCGGCACGGGCTGCTGCGCCACGGGCGTAAGGGTCTGCGGCGCGGGGGAAGGCGCGGCCTTGTTCGTGGCCACGTCGGCCTCCGGCTTCGACGGCGCAGGCGCCGGCTTTGCCGTGCTGGGCGCGGGCGCATCGGGCGTCATGCCGCGGATCATCGCGACATTGCGCGCAATCTTGTCATCCTTGGAGCCTGCATTGGCCATCTCGGCCCTGGCCGCCAGATTTTGCGCCATGGCCGTATCCTTGGCCAGCATGCGCGACAGGGCGTAATTGTTCAGCACGCTGGGCTCGCCTGGATTCAGGCTCAGCGCATGTTCATAAGCGGCCTGGGCCTGCTTCTGATTGCCGACCTGGTCGTAGGCCACGCCCAGCGCGGAATAGAGAGTCCAGTCGGTGGGCGAAAGCTGGGCCGCCCTGTTCAGGAAATTCACGGCATCCGACGCGCGGCCCATCTGGGCCAGGGCCTTGCCATATTCGCTGACGACGCGGGGATCGTCGGCCGCGACCATCATGAGCTGCGACAGATGCTTGATGGCTTCCGGATAGCTTCCGGCCAGCCGCAGCATCTGGGCCTGGCGAATGCTCTCATCCAGGTTCGCTGCGGGTGAGGGCGGCGCCTTTTCCTTTGCTTCCGGCAATACGGGAGCAGGCTTGGCCTTTTCGCCGCCGAAGTCGAACCAGCCGGCTTGGGCGCCGCTGGTCAGGGCGGTGCAGCCCAGGAAAAGTACGAGCAGGGGAGGCACAAAGTGGTGGGCTTTGGGCATGGATGCAGCCTTCGATATACGCTGCCGAAGCCATGCCCGAGCCGCCCTCAACAAAGGCTTAAGTATGTCGGCACATATAAAAGCAGACTTTAGGCGCATATCCTTTGCGTCCCCGGACCGTCGCGTCATCGCCCGCCGCGTCGGCCCGTTCGCGCAAAACCGGTGGCGCCGGCCCGGTTCCTGTTAAGATCGGTTAACGCCTCAGTCCTGTCTCAATAATGGATTAACGATCCAGCCCATGTCGCAGCGCATGCTCGCCATTGTTGCCCTCCTCGCCTTCCTGGTGCTGGTGATTGGCGTGGCGCTGACGGGCGGCAAACTGGGCCTGGGCGAATCGCCCACGCGTGTTTCCTTTCAGATCGCCACCGGCGCCACCGAAGGGGTCTATTTTCCTGTCGGCCAGGCGCTGGCCGGCCTCGTCAGCCATCCCCAGGGTGTGGGCCGCTGCGACACCGCCACGGTCTGCGGTCCGTCTGGGGTGGTTCTTTCGGCGCGCACCAGTCTGGGCGGCGCCGACAATATCCGGGCCGTGAATGCGGGGCTGGTGGATTCGGGCTTCGCCGACGGTGATGCGCTGGCCGCCGCCGTGGCGGGGCAAAGCCCCTTCCGCCGCAAGGCCACGCATCTGCGGGCGATCGCGGCGCTGTTTCCCGAGGCGGCGCATCTTGTGGTCGCGGCCTCCACGGGCATTCAGTCGGTGGAAGATTTGCGGGGCAAGCGCGTCCTGCTGGGCCAGCCCAATTCCCCCGGCGTCACGAGAGGTCGCGCCATTCTTGCGGCCTATCGTGTCCGGGTGCGCGAGGTGATCTCGGATGATCCGCCTGCCGGCCTTCTGAAGGCCGGCAAGATAGATGCCTATTTCTCGCTGGCCGGTGTGCCGCTGGATTCCATCCGCGATCTTCTGGCCGCCCATCAGGCGCGGCTTGTGCCCATCGATGGCGAAGGGCGCGATCGGCTGCTGGCCTGCGTGCCGCAGCTTTTCGCCACCGTGATACCGGCCGGCGCCTATCCCGATGCGGGGACCATCGAAACGATTGGAACGCGCGCCTGGTGGTTCACCCGCGACGGCGAGCCCGATCCTCTGATCTATGGCCTGACGCGCGCCCTGTTCAATCCCGCCAATCAGGCGGGGCTTGCCGCCGGTCATCCGGCCGGGCGCGACATCAGCCTGTCCAGCGCGGCGCAAAATCCGCCCGCTCCCATTCATCCGGGCGCGGCCAGATTTTACCGCGAGGCCGGAAAGCTGAACTAGGCGCCGATGCCCGCTTCGCGTTCCTTCTCCGCGGCGGCTTTCCATTCCTGCATTGCCGGCAGGGCCAGGATGCGACCCATATAGGCCCGGCTTGCGGCGGGCACTTCGACGTCATAGGTCTGGAAACGGGAAACCACCGGCGCATACATGCAGTCGGCTACCGAAAAGCGGCCGAAAAGATAAGGCCCGTCGCAGCTTGCAAGCGCATCCTCCCAGGCGGTGATGATGCGGGCGATTTGTGTCTGCGTATCCTCCCGCAATTCGGGCAGCGGCATCCGGCGGGCAAATTCCATCGGCAATTGCGCGCGCAGGTCGGGAAAGCCCGAATGCATTTCGCAGGCATAGCTGCGCGCCAGCGCGCGGGCGTCCGCATCCGCCGGCCACAATCCGGCTTCGGGATGACGTTCGGCGATGGTCTCGCAGATCGCCAGGCTATCCCAGACCGTCACGGTCTTTTCATTCCCGGCAATTTTCAGCACCGGCACCTTGCCGGCGGGAGAATGTCTCAAAATCTGTTCGCGCGTGGTCGGCGGTTCGGTCTGGCGCAGGCGTATATCGACGATTTCGAAGGGCTGGCCCGCGGCCCTGAGCGCCATATAGGGGCGCAAGGACCAGCTCGACCAGATGCGCGTGCCGACGATCATCGTATAGTGGGCCATGCTGGCAGTCCTGTCTGCTGGGCGGCGGCTTGGCCGACGCGCCTTGCGGTTGTCGGCACCGATTCTTAAAGTCCTGACGGCCAACCGGTAAGAGCAAATAATGCATCCAAGCCTTGCAACCAGTGCCCGCAATGCCGTGCCGCTTCATGCCCTGCCCGCGCATCAGGTCAAGGCCTGGCTCGCCAGACAGCCACGCAGCCGCCTGGTGGCCGCGTCCGGCTTTTCCGGCGCCGCCGGCAGCCTGGCCGCGCTGCCCGACAGCAAGGGCGAAATTGCGCAATGGGTGCTGGGGCTGGGCGACGGCAAGGATGCCTTTGCCCTGGCTGCGGCCGCCGAGAAACTGCCGGCCGGACTTTATCGGCTGGGCGAGGTGCCGGATTTGTGTGGCGGCGCGCAGGCGGCGCTGGCATGGGCGATGGGCGGCTATGCCTTCGACCGTTACAGGAAGAAGGCCATCAAGGGCGCGCGGCTGGTGCTGCCCGCCGGCGTTGACGGCGCAGAGGTGTCGCGCATCGCCGAAAGTCTGTTTCTGGCGCGCGACCTGATCAACACGCCGGCCAATGATATGGGCCCGGCCGAACTGGAAGCCGCCGCCAGGGCGCTGGCCGGAAAGCATGGCGCCAAGGTCGCGGTGGTGCGCGGCGCGGGTTTGACCAGGAACTATCCGCTGATCGCTGCCGTGGGTCAGGGCAGTCCCCGCCAGGCCCGGCTGATCGAACTCACCTGGGGCAAGGCCACGGCGCCGCTGGTGACTTTGGTGGGCAAGGGGGTCTGTTTCGACACCGGCGGCCTGGACCTGAAACCTTCCGCCGCCATGCTGACCATGAAAAAGGATATGGGCGGCGCGGCCACGGTGCTGGCGGTGGCCGGCATGGTGATGGGCGCCCGGTTGAAATTGCGCCTGCGCGTGCTGATTCCCGCCGTGGAAAATTCCGTCTCCGGCGCGGCGATGCGGCCCGGCGATGTCTTCAGAAGCCGCAAGGGGCTGACGGTTGAAATCGGCAATACCGATGCGGAGGGTCGTCTGATCCTGGCGGATGCCCTGGCCGACGCCGACGATGAAAGACCTGAGCTGCTGATCGACATCGCCACCCTGACCGGCGCGGCACGCTCGGCCACCGGCATGGAGGTGCCGCCATTCTTCACCGACGACCATCGCCTGGCTGCCGACCTGGTGCGGCTGGGGCACCAGACGCAGGACCCGCTGTGGCAACTGCCCCTGTGGCGCGGCTATGAGGATACGCTGAACAGCCGCATCGCCGATCTCAACAACAATCCGGCTTACAGTTTCGCGGGCGCCATCACGGCCGCCCTCTTTCTCAACCGCTTTGTCACCCGGACACGAAGCTGGGTCCATCTGGATATCCCCGCCTGGATCGACCGGCCCAAGCCTGGGCGCCCGCTCGGCGGCGAAGCCAACGGCGCCCGCGCCCTCTATGCGCTGCTGAAGGAGCGTTATGGCCGATAGACGCGTCACGCCCGCGCGCGCGGATCTGGCGGCGGCACATCTTCGGGGCCAGGTGGATGCGCCGCGTTATGTGGAGGGGCAACCCTTTAGCGTTGGCGCCGGTCGCGCGGCCTTGCGGGTGCGCCCCTCTGACGATGCGGCGCAGGACAGCGAACTTCTCTTTGGCGAGGGCTTCACCGTCTATGACCGCGCCGGCGGCTGGGCCTGGGGCCAGGCCACCAACGACTTCTATGTCGGCTATGTCCGCGAAGCCGCGCTGGCTGCGCCTTTCATCGCGGAGGCCAGGGTCACGGCCATGCTGGCGCCGGTGTTCGCCGCCGCCGATCTCAAGACAGCGGTCCAGGATCTGCTGCCCTTGAACGCGGCCGTGCCGGTGCAGGTCCGCGAAGGCGATTATGTGCGGATCGGCGACGGCCGCTGGCTGCATCAACGTCACCTGACGCCCTTGGCCGGCAGGGATTTCGTGGCGGTGGCGGAACGTTTTGTGGGCGTGCCTTATGTGTGGGGCGGTAAGACCGCGTCCGGTCTGGATTGTTCCGGCCTGATCCAGACGGCGCTGCAGGCCGTGGGCAAGGCCGCGCCGCGCGATACCGACATGATGGAAAAGGCGCTTGGGGAACCGGTGGCCCTGTCACAGATCCGGCGCTGCGATCTGATCTTCTGGAAGGGCCATATGGGCGTGATGCTGGATGAAAGCCGCCTGTTGCACGCCAACGCCTTTCACATGGCCGTCGCGGTCGAGCCGCTGAGCGACGCCCTCGCCCGTATCGAACAGGCGGGCTATCCGGTCACCAGCATCAAGCGGATTTGAATTTGCCTGGGCGGTTCAATAGCCGCGGCTGAGGTCCACGACATTCCTGAACGGCGCGCCGCTTTCGGCGCGCGTGACGCAATCCACCACAAAGGCCGATGCATTGCGCGGATCGGTGATGCCGGCGATATGCGGCGTGACCGTCACCTTGGGATGGCTCCAGAGCGGATGATCGGCGGGCAGCGGCTCGGTCTGGAACACGTCCAGCACGGCACCCGCCAGATGGCCCGAATCCAGGGCAGCCAGAAGATCGTCTTCCCGGCAATGGCCGCCGCGTCCCACATTCATCACCCAGGCCCCCTGGAGCAGCCCGGCGAAGAGTTTCGCATCCAGGATATTTTCGGTCTCGGGTGTCAAAGGCAGCATGCAGACCATGATATCGCAGCTTGCCAGAAAGGCGGGCAGCTCCTGGCTCCCGGCGAAGCTGATTACGCCCGGCACCGACTTGCGGCTGCGGCTCCAGCCGAAAACCCGAAAGTCGAACATCTGAAGGCGCTCTGCTGTCACCGCGCCGATATCGCCCATGCCCAGTATGCCGATTCGCAAGTCGCGGCTGGGCCGGGCCAGCATGCGCTGTTTCCACACATGCTCTTTTTGGGCGGCATCGAAGGCGCGCTGCTGCCGGTGGATGATCAGCGCATGCATGGTCACATACTGGGCCATTTCCCGCTGCAAGGTTTCATCCACGAAACGCACCACCGGCAGGTGGCGGGGAAATTCCGGATCGCGCAGGAAGCCATCGACGCCGGCTCCCAGGCTGAAAATAGCTTTCAGCCGCGGCAGGCTTTTCAGAAAGCCATGCGGGGGGCGGAATCCGACGAAATAGTCGATCTGCTGCGGCGCATAGTGATCGGCGCCGTGCAGGAAGCTGTTGAAGGCCTCATGGCCGAACAGCGCCTTGCTTAACGCGTCCCAACCCGGCGGGAGCAGGAATAGGACGTTTGGCTTTCTGACGCTGCGATCGGCCAATGATCGTCAGTGCGCCGGCTCGGCAGCCTTGGCAGGGGCGGCTTCCTTCGCCGGGGCCGCAGCCGGAGCAGCGGCGGCAGCCGCATCCTTGGCCTCGGCAGCGGGCGCACCGGCAGCGGCAGGCGCAGCGGCAGCAGCATCGGCGGCGGGCGCGGCGGCGGCAGCCGGCTTGGGCGCCGGGATGGCGGCCGGGCTGTCGGCGGCGGTGCGCAGGAAGGCGATCAGGTCGATGCGGTCCTTGGTGCGCGAGATGCCAGCAAAGCTCATCTTGGTGCCGGGGATATAGGCCTGGGGCGACTTGAGGAACTTGAAGAGTTCGTCATAGGTCCAGTTGCCGCCCTTGGCCTTGATCGCGCCGGAATAGGCAAAACCCGCCACCGAGGCGCGTGGGCGATCGACAACGCTCCACAGCGCCGGACCGATCTTGTTGGTCTTGGCGGAGGAAAGATCGTGGCAGGCCTCGCACTTGGACGAGGTCGCCTTGCCGCCCGCCACATCGGCGCTGGCCAGCACGGTGCCCCAATCCGGCAGGGCTTCCTCAGCCGGGGCCGCCGCAGCCGGTCCGGCCTTTTCGACCACGCCTTCCACCACATAGCCGGGCTTTTCCGGCGTTTCGGGCTCATAGACATGCTCGGCCACCACGCGGACCACGAAGATGAAGATCGCTGTGCCCAAGACCCCGCCGATGATCTTGTTCCACTCGAAGGAATCCATTGCGGCAAGCTCCTCAAAGACGCTGCCTGAACGGCGCGCGACACGGTCGAAAAAACCGGGTGGACCCCGGCGAAATACGGGGGGACATTACCCGCCGCCGCCCTTCCGTCATTGCGGCGAAGCGTCGCATAAAAGTCAGCTAGTAGCTGGCCTTAGCACCAAAGGCAGCCTAAAGAGGCGGCCGACAGGCAAGCTCATGAACCCCATTTTGCTCATACCGGCGCGGATGTCCTCCAGCCGGCTGCCCAACAAGCCCCTGGCCGATATCGCGGGCCTGCCGATGATCGTGCGGGTCTGGGCCCGGGCGGTGGCGGCCGGCCTTGGGCCGGTTGTGGTGGCGGCCGGCGAGCCGGAAATCGTGGCGGCGGTGCAAAAGGCGGGTGGCCAGGCCGTGCTGACCGACCCGGACCTGCCCTCCGGCTCGGACCGGATCTGGGCCGCGCTGGGGGCTGTGGATCCCGGCGCCCGCCATGATGTGGTGGTCAATCTGCAGGGCGATCTGCCCGCCCTCGACCCCGATCAGGTCCGGCGGGTGGCGATGACCCTGGAAAAATCCGGCGGCGATATCGCCACCCTTGCTGCCCCGATCGACAACGAGGCCGATGCGGTCAATCCGGCCGTCGTGAAGGCCGTGGTCGCCTGGGACGCAGGAGAGCGGATGGGCCGGGCGCTGTATTTCACCCGCGCCACCGCCCCCTCGGGGGAAGGCTCGCTCTATCACCATGTCGGTCTCTATGCCTATCGCCGCGATGCGCTGGAGAGTTTCGTTGCCCTGCCGCCCTCTCCCCTGGAGCAGCGCGAGAAGCTGGAGCAGCTCCGCGCCCTGGAAGCGGGCATGAGCATCTGGGTCGCCCGCGTGGACGAGGCGCCCCTGTCCGTCGATACTCCCGCCGATCTGGAAAAAGCCCGCAGGATCCTGTCGTGACCAATGCCATCCGCAATGCCAGGCGCATCGCCTTTCAGGGCGAGCCGGGCGCCTATGCCAATCTGGCGGCGCGTGAGGCGGTGCCGCACGCCCAGGCCATTCCGAGGCCGACTTTCGAGGACGCAATCGAGGCGGTTCGGTCGGGCGACACCGATCTTGTCATCATTCCGGTCGAAAATTCCCTGATCGGCCGCATCGCCGACATTCACCATCTGCTGCCCGATTCCGGACTTCACATCGTGGCGGAACATTTCCTGCCCATCCATCACCAGTTGCTGGGACTGAAGGATGCCAGTCTGGACGACATCACCAGCGTCTATAGCCAGGCGCCCGCGCTTGCCCAGTGCCGCGCCCTGCTGCGCGAGCGCAAGCTGACCGCGCATCACTGGTACGATACGGCCGGTTCGGCCAAGCATATCGCCGAACTGGGCGACAAAAGCGTCGCGGCGATCGCGTCCAGCCTGGCGGCGGAATTCTATGGCCTCAAGATATTGAAGGCCGATGTGGAAGACGAACATCACAATGCCACCCGCTTCCTGGTGATGTCGCGGCAGGATGAGCGCGCGCCCAACAGCGGCAAGGTGGTCACCACGCTTGTCTTCCAGGTCAGGAATGTGCCGGCCGCGCTCTACAAGGCGCTGGGCGCCTTTGCCACAAATGGCGTGAACCTGACCAAGCTGGAGAGCTATCAGCTTGGCGGCTCCTTCAACGCCACCCAGTTCTACGCCGATATCCAGGGCCATCCCGATGCCCCCAATGTGGCGGCCGCGCTGAAGGAGCTGGAATTCCAGACCGCGCGCATGACCGTGATGGGCGTTTATCCCGCCCATCCCTATCGCGAGGACATGCCCGACTAGGCGGGCTCAATTGTCCGCAAGGGTGCCGAATGCTACGGTGCGCCCATGAAGAACCCCGACCATCCCAGCACCGCGCGGGTCACCTCGGTCGAGCCCTGCGGCGACAACAAGGTTTGCATCACCGTGGAACTTGTCGTGGATGTACACCGGCTTGTGGAGGTCAGCAGCCAGCTGCTGTCCGTCGCCGCCAAAGGGGCCGCGCGAAAGAAGAAGTAGCGCCGTCGCTGGATGTTTGCCCGCTGCCTGCGCCGCGTGATCGCTCACCCAGGTCTTGTCGCGTCGCCAATTGCATGCGGGGTCAGGTGCCTGTCGCCCAGTCCCTGATGAGATGATGGGCGATGGCAATGGTGACCGGCAGCTTCATTTCATCTTCAATCTCATGCGCCAGCCGCGCCCGCGCCTCGGCCTTGCTCAGCCAGCGCGCGTCTTCGATTTCGTTGCCGTCGATGCGAAAGTCTTCGCTTTCCGCTTCGGCATAGCAGCCCAGCATCAGGGATGCGGGAAAGGGCCAGGGCTGGCTGGCGTGATAGCGGACCGCGCCGGCGCGCAGATTGACCTCTTCCATCAGCTCGCGGCGCACCGCTTCCTCCATGCTTTCACCGGACTCCACGAAACCGGCAAAGGCGGAATAAAGGCCGGGCGGAAAGCGCTGGTTGCGACCGATCAGGCAGCGGTCTCCCAGCAGCGGCAGCATGATGACCACCGGATCGGTACGCGGAAAATGCTCCGCCTGGCAGGCGGGGCACAGGCGCCGGTAGCCGGCGTCCCGCAGGTCCGTGGCATGGCCGCAATTGGGGCAGAAGCCGTGGCGGCGGTGCCAGTCGAGCAGCGCCTTGGCCTGGCCGGCGATGGCGGTATCGCGGGCCGGCAAGGTGAAGGCGGCCGCGCGCATCTCGGCGAACGCGCCTTGCCCCAATTGGGGCTCGATTTCACCGGGCAGGTCCAGGGCGAACAGCGGCCGCCCGTTGTCCAGGCCCAAGAACACGCAGAGATGGCTTTCCCATTCCGCGCGTCCCGGCAGGAAATGGGCCCGGTCGCCGTGCACCAGGGGCCGGTTCTGCCAGAAGGGCAGGAACAGCCCCTCCGCCCTGCGGGCCGCCAGCCAGGCGGCGTCGCTGCGATGATAACTGGCGCGGTCCAGCGCATTGCCGGTGAAGGTGAGGGTCATGGAACCGGAAGATTGGGACATTGCTGGGGGCGGGAAAGCCAGGGCATGGGTATTTCAGTACAGTTTTTCCTGTCCGGATACAGGTCCCCCAAGGCCCGGGTCCCGGCGGCATCCGCGACTCGCAATTTTCCGCCGGAATGCCTATATCCCCGGCCGGAAGTCGGCGGGCGCAGCACTCGCTAACCTGGTCAGGACCGGAAGGTAGCAGCCATACCGAATCTGCTGCGGGTCGCCGGCTTCCACTTTCCCCAGAATTTCGCCAAAACGCGCCCCCTTCGGCGGGCCTGCTTGCTATAGTCCGTTCATGGCCTCACCCCAGCCCTATCGCGTCCTGGCGCGCAAATACCGCCCAACCGATTTCACCGGCCTGATCGGGCAGGAGGCGCTGGTGCGCACCCTGTCCAATGCCTTCGCCACGGGCCGCATCGCCCATGCCTTCATGCTCACCGGCGTGCGCGGCGTGGGCAAGACCACCACCGCCCGCATCATCGCCCGCGCCCTGAACTGCATCGGACCGGACGGCAAGGGAACCGAGCCGACCATCCATCCCTGCGGCCGCTGCGAGCCGTGCGTTTCCATTTCCGAATCCCGCAATGTCGATGTGCAGGAGATGGACGCCGCCAGCCGCACCGGCATCGACGATGTGCGCGAAATCATCGAAGGCGTGCGCTATGCGCCCGTCGCGGCGCGCTACAAGGTCTATATCATCGACGAAGTGCATATGCTCTCCAAGCAGGCCTTCAACGGCCTGCTCAAGACGCTGGAAGAGCCGCCGCCGCATGTGAAATTCGTTTTCGCCACCACGGAAATCCGGAAAGTCCCGGTGACGGTCCTGTCGCGCTGCCAGCGCTTCGACCTGCGCCGCATCGACAGTGCCGAACTGGCGACCTATCTGGCGACCTTGGCGGAAAAGGAACAGGTGAAGATCGAGGAGGGGGCGCTGGCCCTGATCGCCCGCGCGGCCGAAGGCTCGGCCCGGGACTCGCTCTCCCTGCTGGATCAGGCGATCGCCCATGGTGAGGGCGAGATGATCACCGCCGAAACGGTGCGCCGGATGCTGGGCCTGGCCGACCGCGGCCGGGTGCTGGATATTTTCGAAAAGCTGATGGGCGGCGATATCGCCGGCGCGCTGGCCGATGTGCAGGCGCTTTACGACGCCGGCGCCGATCCGCTGGCGGTGATGCAGGACCTGCTGGACACCACCCATTTCCTGACGCGGGTCAAGGTCGCCCCCGCCGCGCAGGGTTTTTTTGACGGCGGTTCCGGCGAGGCGAAACGCGCGGCCGAGCTGGCCGGCAAGCTTTCGGTGCCGTCTTTGACTCGCGCCTGGCAGATCCTGCTCAAGGGCCTGTTCGAAGTGCGTGATGCGACGCGGCCGATCTCCGCCTGCGAGATGGCGCTGATCCGTCTGTCCTATGCCGCCGATCTGCCGCCCACCGACAAGCTGGTGAAAGACCTGCTGGATGGCGGCGCGGTCCCTGCGCCCCGCGGCGGCGCACCGGCGCCGTCCGGTGGCGGCCGCGGCCCTGTCGCCAGCGGCGCCGCCATGCCGGCCCGCGCCCCGCTCCCGGAAGGCGCGCCCACCGCCAGCATCCGCACCCTTGAGGATGTCGTGGCCTTGTGCGAGCCGCGTTCCGAATTGCGGGTGAACCTCGAACACAATGTCCATCTGGTGCGGCTGGAGCCTAACCTGATCGAGATCCGCCCGACCTCGCGCGCCCCGCGTACCCTGGCCAGCGACCTTCAGACCAAGCTGCGCGCCGCCACCGGCAATCCCTGGATGGTGTCCATCGCCTCCTCCGGCGGCGCCCCGACCCTGGCCGAGCAGAAGCAGATCGCCAAGGTGGCGCGCTTCGAAGCCGTGGCGCAGGAACCGCTGGTGCGCGCCGTGCTTGACCGCTTTCCGGGCGCCGAGATTGTTGCGGTGCGCGATGTCGTATCGGAAGACATCGCGCCCGCGATGCCGGACAAAGACGAAGAATGAACCATATTCCTGTTTCCGGCGCAGGCTCGTGCGCCATCTGGGATGGCCGGCTCGCGCTGACGCTGGCCGGCCATGACAGGATTTAGGGCATGGCTGTACTCGGTTCCGAGATCGAGCGGCTGATCCAGCTTCTCGCCAAACTGCCGGGGCTCGGGCCGCGCTCGGCGCGCCGCGCGGCGCTGGCGCTGCTCAAGAAACGCGACACCTTGCTGGAGCCGCTGGCCGACAGTCTGCGCGAAGCCGCCGACGCCATCCTGACCTGCGAGACCTGCGGCAATCTCGATACCCAGAGCCCTTGCGCCATCTGCGCCGATCCGCGCCGCGACCCGCATGTGCTGTGCGTGGTGGAAGATGTGGCGGACCTTTGGGCGCTGGAACGGGCCGGTGTGTTCCGCGGCCGCTATCATGTGCTGGGCGGGGCACTGTCGGCGCTGGATGGCGTGACGCCGGAGCGGCTGAATGTCGGCGGCTTGCTGGAGCGCGTGAAGCAACAGGTGGACGAAGTGATCCTGGCCATGAACGCCACGGTCGAAGGCCAGACCACGGCGCATTACCTGATGGACCTGCTGGGCGAGATGAAGGTCACCCGTCTGGCCCATGGCGTGCCGGTGGGCGGCGAGCTGGACTATCTGGACGAAGGCACGCTGAGCGCGGCCTTCAAGGCGCGGCGCGCGCTTTAACTCAGGCTCTTGACCTGTTCGGGCGGGGCCAGTTCCACCTTTTCGATCTTTTCGCCCCGGGCCGTGATCTTGCCGGTCGAGATCAGGATATTCTTGATGTCGGCATCGGCCTGGTTGAAATGCGTCTGCAGCTTGGTCACCCGGTCGTTCAGCAGCCGCACATCGTTCAGCAGGGCGCCCACTTCCTTGCGTATCAGGTCGGCCTGTTCGCGCATGCGCGCGTCCTTCATCACCGTCTGGATGGTGTTGATGGCCAGCATCAGGATGTTGGGCGACACCACAATGACATTGGTGCGATGGGCCTTCTGGATCACATCGGCAAAGCTGTCATGCAGATCGGCATAAAGCGATTCCGACGGCACGAACATGATCGCCGGCGTCTGCACTTCGCCGGGGATCAGGTATTTTTCCGCGATGTCGCTGACATGCTTGGAGACGCTGCCGCGCACCAGCGCGAAGGCGGCTTTCTTTTCCTCATCGGTGCCGGCGCGGCGCAAGGCGTCGAATGCCTCCAGCGGAAATTTGGAATCGATCACCAGCAGGGCCTTGTTGCCGGGAATGCGGATGATGCAATCGGGCCGGTTGCGGTTGGAAAGGGTGAACTGGAAGTCGTAGAGCGAGGGCGGCAGGCCGTCGCGCACAATTTCTTCCATCTGGGCCTGGCCGAAAGCGCCCCGCGCCTGCTTGTTGGAGAGAACCTGCTGCAGGGAAACAACCTGGCCCGACAGGGCCGAGATGTTTTTCTGCGCCTCGTCGATCACGGTCAGGCGCTCGCCGATGCCGGCTATGCTGGCGGCCGTCCTGGTGGCGCTGTCGGTCAGGTTTTCGCCCATGCGCTTTTCAAGGGCTTCCAGGCGCGTCCCAAGGGTGCGGGCCAGGGCCTCCTGTGCCGCCACCGTGGCGGTGAACTGGCCGCCGATCTCGCCCTGCTTGGCCAGCAGCGCATCCAGCCGGGGGTCGGGCGCCGGCGGTTCCATGGGCGCCTTGCGCCGCAAGGTGAAGGCCAGAATTACCGCGGCCAGCACCACCGCAAAGGCCAGCATCATCAACGCTAATTCCATGAATCCCTGACCCTAACCGGGCTGAAAGCTTGACCGCCTGCGGCGGTGCGCCTATCTCCAGCCCATGACCATCCGCCCCATTGTAACCGCCCCCGATCCACGGCTCCAAGCCGTCTCCACCGATGTCGAGGCCGTGGATGCGGAAATCCGGACCCTGGTCGATGACATGGCCGACAGCATGTATGCCGCCGAAGGCATCGGGCTTGCGGCGGTGCAGATCGGCGTGCCCAAGCGGGTGATCGTGATCGATCTGGACCAGAAAAAGGGCGAAAAGAACCCGATCGCTTATATCAATCCCCGGATCGTCTGGTCCTCGGACGAGATGGCGGTGTTCGAGGAAGGCTGTCTGTCAGTTCCCGAAATATGGGACGATGTCGAACGCCCGGCCCGCATCACATGCAAATATCTGGATCGCGACGGCAAGAAGCAGATACTGGAAGCCGATGGTCTGCTGGCGACCTGCCTCCAGCACGAGATGGATCACCTGAACGGGGTGCTGTTCATCGATCACCTGTCGCGGCTGAAACGCAGCATGGCGATCAAGAAGCTCACCAAGGCCAAGAAGCTTCAGACGGCGTAAGCGATGACGTTGCGGCTCGCAAATGCTCGCCCCACGGCCGTACGCTGTCGCTACGGCCTTGCCGAGCAGGGAGCTTATTGATGGCCTTACGGCTCGCATTTATGGGAACACCGGACTTTGCGGTGCCCACCCTTGCCGAATTGCTGGCGCAGGGCCACGACATCGCCTGCGTTTACTCCCAGCCTCCGCGCCCCAAGGGGCGTGGCATGGTGCTGGAGCCGACGCCGGTCCATCAGTTCGCGCAGAAAGCCGGTCTGCCGGTGCGCCATCCGGTGTCGCTGAAGGGTGAAGCCGAACAGGCGGAGTTTGCGGCGCTGGACCTGGATGCCGCCATTGTCGTGGCCTATGGCCTGCTGCTGCCCAAGGCCATTCTGGATGCGCCCCGGCTGGGCTGTTTCAACCTGCACGCTTCCCTGTTGCCGCGCTGGCGTGGCGCGGCCCCCATCCAGCGCGCTGTCATGGCCGGCGATGAAGAAACCGGCGTGATGGTGATGCAGATGGAAGAGGGGCTGGATACCGGCCCCGTGCTGATGGCCGAGCGGGTCCGGACCGGCCGCAAGACCAGCGGCGAACTGACCACCGAATTGTCGCGGCTTGGCGCCGACCTGATGGTGCGGGCGCTGGGTGCGCTGGAGCGCGGCGCGGTAACGCCCCAGCCGCAAAGCCCGGACGGTGTCACTTACGCCAAAAAGATCACCAAGGAAGAAGCCCGCATCGACTGGTCGAAAACTGCGTCCGAGATCGATGCCATGGTCCGTGGCTTGGCGCCTGCACCGGGCGCCTTCACGGAAATCAATGGCGAGCGGCTGAAAATCCTGTCGGCCATGCCGGTCAAGGAACGCGGTGCGCCTGGCACCGTCATCACCGACGACCTGACCGTGGCCTGCGGCGAAGGCGCGTTGAAACTTTTGAAAGTGCAGCGCGCCGGCAAGGGCGTGATGGATGCGCGCGAGCTGCTCAAGGGCTTTGCCTTGCCGCCCGGCACCCGCTTTTCGTAATGCCGCGCTATCGCCTGACGCTGGAATATGACGGCGGCCCCTTTGTCGGATGGCAGCGCCAGAATGAAGGCGCGTCCGTGCAGGGCGCGCTGGAAGCGGCGATCGAGAAATTGTCGGGCGAACGCGTGACCGTGACCGGCGCCGGCCGCACCGATGCTGGTGTTCATGCCCTGGGCCAGGTGGCGCATTTCGATCTGGTCAAGAGTTTCGAGCCTGGCAAGGTGCGCGATGCGCTGAACTATCATGTGCGCCCCGATCCGGTGTCGGTGCTGGATGCCGCCGAAGTGGGTGAAGATTTCCACGCCCGCTTTAACGCCACGGCGCGGCACTATCTGTTCCGCATTCTGAACCGCCGCAGCCCGCCGGCCCTGGATGCGGGCAAGTTCTGGCATGTCTCGCCCAAGCTGGATGCCGAGGCGATGCATGCCGCCGCCCAGTTCCTGGTCGGGCAGCACGACTTCACAACTTTCCGCGCCGCCGAATGTCAGGCCCAATCCCCGGTCAAAACCCTCGATCGCCTGGATGTCAGTCAACGCGGCGAGGAAATCCATATCGAAGCCGGTGCCCGCTCCTTCCTGCATCACCAGATCCGCTCCTTTGCCGGAACGCTGAAGCTGGTGGGCGAAGGCAAATGGCAGCCGCGCGATGTGAAGCGGGCACTGGAAGCACGCGACCGGTCCGCCTGCGGCCCCGTAGCGCCGCCGGAAGGCCTGTATCTGGTGCGGGTGGATTACTGAACGCATCTCCTCTCCCACAAGGGGAGCGGCATTGCGCTAAAGATCGACCAGCGTCACCGCGCCGGGATCGATCGGCTCGCCCAGGAATATCTCGCCCAGATGGGCGAAACGGCCGGGCGCGTCGGTGGCCAAAAAAAGTGAAGAACCGAAGCGCGGCGGCTGGGCTGGCCCGTCATTCAGCAAATTCCGCTCGCGCAAGATCTTTTCCACCGCCGCCGCCGTGGTCTCGGCGCTGTCCACCAGCGCCACGTCCGGGCCTGCCACTTTGGCGATGGTGGCTTTCAGGACCGGAAAATGGGTGCAGCCCAGCACCAGTCCGCGCGGATGCGGCACGGTCGCCAGCAACGGATCCAGATAGCGATGCGCCGCCAGTTCGGCGATCTGGCCGTCATGCAGGCCTTCTTCCGCCAGCGCGACAAACAGCGGGCAGGCCTGCTGCACCACGGGCATATGCGGCGCGATATCCTGAATGGCGCGGACATAGGCACCGCCCTTGACCGTACCTTCGGTGGCGATCACCGCGATTGGCCCCTGGGGCGCGGCGGCAACGGCTGCTTCGGCACCCGGTTCGATCACCCCCACCACCGGCAGGGGCGCCAGCGCTTCGGTCAGGGCCGGTACCGCGGCGGCGCTGGCGGTGTTGCATGCCACCACCAGCAGCTTGATGTCATGCTGCAACAGGGCGGCGGACGCCTGCACGGCATAGCGGGTCACGGTGTCGGCGCTTTTGGTGCCATAAGGCAGGCGCGCCGTATCGCCCAGATAGACCAGGGATTCGTTCGGCAGCCGCGCCTTGAGCGCCCGCATGACGGTAAGCCCGCCCATGCCGGAATCGAAGATGCCGATGGGGCGCCCGGAGTGTGACGCGGTCAAAGCGGCGGCTTGGCGAAATAGGCGGTCAGCAGCGCGGCATAGATGTCGGTCAGGGCCGCAATCTCGGCCACCGGCACGCACTCATCGGCCTTGTGCATGGTCGCGCCCGCCAGCCCCAGTTCGACCACCGGGCATATATCCTTGATGAAACGCGCATCCGATGTGCCGCCGCTGGTCGAGAAGAAAGGCGCCTGGCCGGTGACGCTGGCCACCGTGTCGCTGACAAGCTGTGTGAACTTGCCGGGCGCGGTCAGGAAGGCGACGCCACTGGTCTGGCTGGTGATGTCGATGCGGCAACCGGAACCCTGGGCGATGCGCTGGGCGCGGTCTTCCACCCAGTTGACCAGGCTTTCCGGCGTATGCCGGTCGTTGAAGCGAATATTGAAAGCCGCCCGCGCCTCGCCCGGGATCACATTGGTGGCGCTGTTGCCCACATCCATGCTGGTGAAAGACAGGGAGGAAGGATCGAAATGCTCGGTGCCCTTGTCCAGCTTGTGCGCCGCGAACTGGGTCACCAGCTCGGCCAGCACGGGAATGGGATTCTTGGCCTTTTGCGGATAGCCGACATGGCCCTGAACGCCGGTCACCGTCACCTTGAAGTTGATCGAGCCGCGGCGGCCGATCTTCAAAGTATCGCCGGCCTTGCCCACCGATGTCGGTTCGCCCACCACGCAATGGTCTATCTTTTCGCCGCGCGCCTTCAGCCATTCCAGCAGCTTGACGGTACCATTGACCGCCGCGCCTTCCTCATCGCCCGTGATCAAAAGGCTGATGGAGCCATTGAAACTTTCTGTCGGCTTTCCCAGCCTTGCCGCCGCCGCGACAAAGGCGGCGATCGCCGATTTCATGTCGGCGGCGCCGCGGCCATACAGCATGCCGTCGCGCACATCCGCGGCGAAGGGATCGGCCTTCCAGCCTTCACCCACCGGCACCACGTCGGTATGGCCGGCGAAGCAGAAATGCGGGCTCCCATCGCCCAGCCTGGCATAGAGATTGTCCACATCGCCAAAGGGCAGGCGATGAATGGAAAAGCCCAGGCCCTTCAGCACCGCTTCCAGCACATCCAGCGCGCCCGCATCCTGCGGCGTCACCGACGGCCGGCGGATCAGCGCCTGGGCCAGGGCAAGGGCATCGATCCAGGCTTTATCGGCGGCCGTCATCATTCGCGCAGCAATTCGTTGATGGAGGTCTTGGCGCGGGTCTTCTCATCCACCCGCTTGACGATCACGGCGCAATAAAGATTGGGACCGGCGCCGCTGCCGGAAGGCATGGAGCCGGACACCACCACCGAATAGGGGGGCACCTTGCCCAGATGCACTTCGCCCGTGGCGCGGTCGACGATCCGCGTGGAGCCCGACAGATAGACACCCATCGACAGCACGCTGCCTTCGCCGACGATCACTCCTTCGGCCACTTCGGCGCGGGCGCCGATAAAGCAATTGTCCTCGATGATGGTGGGCGCGGCCTGCAGCGGCTCCAGGACCCCGCCGATACCGGCACCGCCCGAAATATGGCAATGCGCGCCGACCTGGGCGCAGGAGCCGACAGTAGCCCAGGTGTCGATCATGGTGCCCTCGCCGACACGGGCGCCGACATTGACGAAACTGGGCATCAGCACCGCGCCCTTGGCGATAAAGGCCGAGCGGCGGACGATGGCGCCGGGCACGGCGCGAAAGCCGGCGGCGCGGAACCTGGCTTCATCCCAGCCCAGGAACTTGGAATCCACCTTGTCCCACCAGACTGATTTGGGGTCTGGGCCGCCCGGGGCACCCTCGATCAGCTTCATGTCGTTGAGCCGGAAGGACAGCAGCACGGCCTTTTTCAGCCATTCGCGCACCTTCCATTCGGCGCCCAGCTTTTCGGCCACCCGCAGGCTGCCGCTATCCAGCCCTTCCAGCGCGGCTTCCACCGCATCGCGCTCCACGCCCCTGGACTGAGGGCCCAGCAGCTCCCGCTTTTCCCAGGCCGCTTCTATGGCAGTGCTCAGTTCGCTCATGTCAGATCCTGATACGGTTCAGAAAGCCGGCAAGATTGTCGGTCTCATGGTCGATATCGCCTGGGGCGACATCCATCAAGGGGCCATGCTGGCCCCAGGGGGCGTCGGTCTTCAGCCAGACGGTGGTCATGCCGGCCGCCCGGGCGGGCACCAGATTGCGCGCGATGTCGTCGAACATGGCGGCCCGCGGACCATCCACCGCCCCGGCCGCCATCACCTGGGCATAGGCCGCGGGGCTGGGCTTGGGGCTGAACCCGATGGTGCGAATATCCCAGACGGCGTCAAAACTGTCCGCCAGCCCGATCCGGTCCAGGATGCGGGCGGCATGGTTGGCGCAGCCATTGGTGAAGATGAAGCGCTGCCCCGGCAGCCGCGCCAGCGCCGCCTTCAGGTCGCGGTCCGGCCCCAGATCGCCCAGGTCGATGTCGTGAACATAGGCCAGATAATCCTCGGCGTCGCAGTCATGCCGGTGCATCAGCCCATTCAGGGTGGTGCCATATTGCCGGTAGAGGTCTTTTTGCACCGCCCGCGCCGCATCCCGCGGCAGCTTCAACAGCCGCTCCACATAGTCGGTCATGCGCGCCTCGATCTGGGCGAAGATGCCGTTGTCCGCGCGATAGAGCGTATTGTCCAGATCGAAGATCCAGCTACGGACATGGCGGAAGTCGGGACGGGAAGCCCCGGCCGCGCCATCCTCCGCGATATCCAGGCTGCTGCTCTGTCCGGCCATGGCCGGAAAGATGGCGCGGGCGGCGCCGGCGCGCAAGGACCGTTAACGCGCATCCACCATGCCGGTTTAAAGCCTGTTAAAGCGCGGCAAGCCAATATGCGCCCCTGCAAGGTATGGATTGCATATGAGCCAGCCGACAGCATCGCGACCTTCAGGGCCTGGGCTGGATCCCCGCGACGCCCTCCATCTTCTGGAAAGCCGTACCCGCGAACAGATGAAGGGCGGCGCCACGGAACTCGCGGCCAAGCCCGATGTCGGTCCCGACGTGCTGCATTACCTGGCGCAGAACGGCTCGCCCGTGGTGCGGGCCGCGGTCGCGGCCAACACCGCCGCCGCGGCGCACACCAATCGCTATCTCGCCGATGACGAAGACGAGGATGTGCGCGCCGAACTGGCGCGCAAGGTCGCGCGGCTGATGCCCGGCCTGTCGGAGCGCGAGAATGCGCGGGTGATGGCGCTGACCATTGAAACCCTGGAATGCCTGGCCCGCGATGCCGCGGTGCGCGTGCGCGCTATTCTGGCCGAAGAGATCAAGTTGCTGGATTGCGTTCCCAAGCATCTGGTCCTGGGGCTGGCGCGCGACGTGAACGCCATTGTCGCGGTGCCCATCCTGCAATATTCGCCGCTGCTTTCCGACAGCGACCTGATGGAGATCATTGCCTGCGGCCAGGTGCAGGACGTCCTGACCGCCATCGCCAACCGCAAGCCGGTCAGCGAAGCGGTAAGCGACAAGCTGGTGCAGAGCCTGGACGTGCCCTCGGTGGCGGCGCTGCTGGTCAATGCGGATGCCAATATCCGCAAGGACACGATGGACCGCATCATCGATCAGGCCGAGGAGATCAGCTCCTGGCACCTGCCGTTGGCGCTGCGCGCCGATCTGTCCGCGCGCGCCATCCGCCGCATCGGTTCACTGGTGGGCGCTTCCATCCTGGAACGGCTGGCGGCGCGTCATGACCTGTCGGAGACAACGCGCGCCCATTTGAACCGCGAATTGCGGGCGCGGCTGGCCGAAGTGCCCGCTGAGACGCCGGCGGCATCGCTGGCCGATCTGGTGGCTGCGGCGAAAAAGGAAGGCCGGCTCGATGCCGCCTTTGTCGAACATGCCGCCCAGAACGGCAAGCGCGAGCTTCTGGTCGCGGCGCTGGCGCAGCTTGCCGATGTGCCCGAACTTACGGTCAAGAAGATCCTGAATTCGGGCAGCGCCAAGCCGGTCATCGCCCTGATCTGGCATGCGCATCTGACCATGCGCGTGGCGTTCAAGATCCAGACCGGGATTTTGAAACTGTCCGGCCGCGATCTTCTGCCGGCGCGGGGCGGCATCGGCTTTCCCCTGACCAAGGAAGAGATGCGCTGGCATCTGGGCTTCTTCGATATTTCGGCCTGATCCGTCACGCCTGTTTTTCAGGCGTGACAAGACGCGGTCAGCGCTTGAGCCCCGCCGCTCCGATGCGCGCGATGAAGCCGCTTAAGCCTTTTGTCGGTGTTGGCGCGAAGCCCGATTCGGTCAGCCCGCGCGCGGCGCAATTGCTGTTGCCCTGGATCTCGAAAGGTGCGGCGGTGGTGCAGAAGCGCTGGGCGCCGCCGACCAGCGTGCCGCCGTTCCTGCGCTGGGCCAGCAGATAGACCGTATCGCCGGACAGCGGGTTTGTCAGGGCGCGGGCGCAGGCGCCGCCCGCCACGGTCCACCAGCCGCGCGAAACCGGTTTGCCGCGCTCGATCTGGCCCAGCGCCACCAGCAGCGCGTCATGGCTGTCGTTGCAGATGGTGTATCCGGCCGGCGCGATCTTGCTCCGGGCCTCATTTTCCAGCGCCGCGAACAGCTCGGCATTGCCGGCGGTGGGCGCAAAGCGCATCCGCTTGCGGAAATCCACCAGGGCCGCCCCCGTGGCCTTGTCCGGCTTTCCGTCGATGCGCGCGATCGGATAGCCATTGTCCTTGAGCAGGCGCTTGACGCCGGCAAGCTGCGCCTGGGTCTGGGACATGACCGGCTGCTCGTCGAAATTCATGGTCCAGACGCTTCTGCCGCCGGTGACCACCGGCGCGAAAGGAAGCGCGAATGTCCCCTCTGCGGTGCAGGCGGCCTGGGCACCCGTCTGCCGGATCGTGAAATTGCCGTCCTTGACGCACATCGGATACGCGCCACCCCAGGCGCGCGCCGGTCCCGAATGGGCCAGGCTCGAGCGCGCATGCACCAGGTAGCTCTCGGCCGCCAGCGGCTCCTTGCGCGCCACCTGGCATTCGCCGGGCGCCAGCCGCGTCCAGCCTTGCGTCTCGCTGCGCGGGCTCTGTATCGCCGCCGTGGCGGCGTAAAGAATATATCCGGTGCGGTTGCAGAGATTGAGCGCGGCCTGGGCGGGCAGCGGCGCCGCCAGCCCGGCCAGCAGCAGGCTCGCGCCAAACAGGCCCCGCATCATTCCGCCGTGACCACTCTAATCCGCGGTAATCAGCGTCCCCGCGCCATGCTCGGTGAAAAGTTCGAGCAACAGCACATGGGGGATGCGACCGTCCAGGATGACCGCGGCATTGACCCCGCCCTCGACCGCGTCGATCGCGGTCTGGATCTTGGGGATCATGCCGCCGGAGATCGTGCCGTCGGCGATCAGGGCGCGCGCCTCGCGCACCGACAGGCGGGGGATCAGCTTCTTGTCCTGGTCCAGCACACCTTCGACATCGGTCAGCAGCACCAGGCGCTCGGCCTTGAGGGACGATGCCACCGCGCCCGCAACCGTGTCGGCATTTATGTTATAGGTCTCGCCCTTGCGGCCCACGCCGATCGGCGCGATCACCGGAATGGTCTCGGACTTCATGATGGAATGAAGCACTTCGGGATTGACCGTCTCCGGCTCGCCGACAAAGCCCAGATCGACCGCTTCCTTTTCGCCGGTCGCCGGGTTGGTGCGGGTCATCGCCACTTTGCGGGCAATCACCAGATTGCCGTCCTTGCCCGACAGGCCGACGGCCCGGCCGCCGGCGGCATTGATGCCGGTGACGATCTGCTTGTTGATGGAGCCGGTCAGCACCATCTCCACCACCTCCACCGCCGCTTCGTCGGTGACGCGCAGCCCGTCGATGAAGGTGGAGTTGATGTTGAGCTTCTTGAGCATGGCCCCGATCTGGGGGCCGCCACCATGCACCACAACCGGATCGATGCCGGTCTGCTTCATCAGCACGATGTCCTGGCTGAAGTCGTGCGCGCCCGTGTCGGTCATGGCGTTGCCGCCATACTTCACCACGATGGTCTTCTGGTCATATTTGAGAATATAGGGCAGCGCCTCGACCAGCACCCGGCCGGTCTGGCGCCAGCGGGCCAGGGTGCGCAGGTTGCGGTCTTCAGGCTCTTCAGGGGATCCGGCCATGCGCTGCGCCCAAAGGTCAAAAGGGTGGGAAAGCGGGGCCTTATAACGCGCTCCCGCGCGCGGCCCAACCCTTTATTGCGCCAGCCTAATCAGCCGGATCACCGTGCGAGGGCCGCCAGGTGGGTCCGCAAGCCTTCCATGCCCTCGCCCTTGAGGGCCGAGGTTACCTGGACTTGCGCCAGGGCGGCCGTGTGGCGGCCTGCTTCGTCCGCCGCGGCGCCCAGCGCCCTGTCCCGTTCCGCCGGCTTGAGTTCATCGCTCTTGGTCAGGACCAGGCCATAGGAAACCGCGGCCCTGTCCAGCAGGTCCATCACTTGCCGGTCGGTATCCATCACCCCCCGGCGGGCGTCGATCAGCACCAGCACGCGCCGCAGCCGGGACCGGGTTCGCAGATAGAAGAAGATCATCTCCTGCCAGGCCTCGGCTTCGGTTTTGGAGCGCTTGGCGAAGCCATAGCCGGGCAGGTCCACCAGCATCAGCCGCCCGCCCAGGTTGAAGAAGTTGATCTGGCGTGTGGCGCCGGGGGTCTGCGAGACGCGCGCCAGGCTTTTGCGGCCTGTCAGCGCATTGACCAGGCTGGACTTGCCGGCGTTGGAGCGGCCGACAAAGGCGACCTCGTTCAGGCCATCCGGTGGAAAATTCTGGGGGCTGGTGGCGCCCCAGACGAAATCGCAGGGACCGGCGAACAGCTTGCGCGCCGCTTCCTCAGCATCACCTTCCGCGTCACCGGGCGCATCAGTCATTCGCCGCTTTCGGGTTCCGGCCCCGGATATTGTCGAACAGGGTCACCTCAACGCCTTCGCGCTTCATGATGTAGGCCTGCTGGATGACCGACAGAAGATTGTTCCAGGCGTAATAGATCACCAGGCCCGCCGGGAAGGTCGCGAACATGAAAGTGAAGATCAGCGGCATGAAGGAGAACATCTTGGCCTGCACCGGATCGGGCGGCGGCGGATTCAGCTTGGTCTGAACCCATTGGGTGATGCCGTACAGGATCGGCCAGACCCCGATGGAGAGGAAGGCGATGAAGCTGGGCAGCACCGCATGCGGATTATAGGGGATCAGGCCGAACAGATTCAGGATCGAGGTCGGATCGGGCGCCGACAGATCGTGAATCCAGCCAAAGAAGGGCGCGTGGCGCATCTCGATGGTGACGAAGAGCACCTTGTAGAGCGAGAAGAAGACCGGAATGGTGAGAAGGATCGGCAGGCAGCCCGACAGCGGATTCGCCTTTTCCCGCTTGTAGAGATCCATCATCGCCATCTGAAGCTGCTGCGGATCGTCCTTGTGCTGCTTCTTCAGCGCCTCCATCTGCGGCTGCAGCTTCTTGATCTTGCTCATGGAGCGGAAGCTGGCGCTTTGCAGGGGGAAGAACAGCAGGCGCACCACAATGGTCAGGCCCAGAATGGCCAGGCCGAAATTGCCGAACAGCTTGTTCAGGTGATTGAGCATCCAGAAGAAGGGCTTGGTAAGGAACCAGAACCAGCCCCAGTCCACCGCCAGGTCGAACCTGGGAACATTCTGGTGGCGCTCGTAGTTCTGAAGAATGTCCACCACCTTGGCGCCCGCGAACAGCCGGTGGCTGACCTTGACGGTGGCGCCGGGGGCGATGTTGCGCTGGTTCAGCCGATAGCTGGACTGGAAGGCATCCACACCCGCCTGCGTCTTTGCGCCCAGATAGCTGCCATTGAAACTTTCTCCCTGGGGCGGAATCGCCGCCGCCATCCAGTATTTGTCGGTGATGCCGACCCAGCCGCCGGTGGAGCTGAACGTCTTGGCCGGAGTGACCGGCTCCTTGAAGTCGGTATATTTCGCATCGATCTCGCTGCCATTGGCAACGCCGATAAACCCGGTATGCAGCGAGAAGCTGCCTTCATCATGCTGGATCTTCTGACGCTCCACCGCGCCATAGGGATAAAGGCTCACTACCGCGCCGCCCTGGTTGGCGACGCTGTCGGTGACGGTGAACATGTATCTGTCATCGACCGCGATGGTGCGGGTGAAGGAAAGGCCCTGGCCATTGTCCCAGGTCAGGGTCACGGGATGGCCCGGCGACAGGGTGCCGCCGCCGGTCTGGCGCCATTCGCTCTTGTCGTCCGGCATGCCGGATGCGCCGACCCAGCCGAACTGGGCGTAATAGGGATATTCGGTGCTCTTGGGGGCCAGCAGCACGATCTCGGGCGACTTGGGGTCCACCGTGTCGCGATATTTCTTCAGGCGCAGATCGTCGAAACGCGCGCCTTTCAGCAGGATCGAGCCATCCACCATCGGCGTGTCGATGGCGACGCGCGGGCCATCGGCCTTCAGCGCATCGTCGCGCGTCATCTTCTTTTCCGCCGCGCCGATGCCGGGCAGCTCCGGGCCGGCGCCGGGCGCGGCCTTGGCCGCTTCGCCGGGCTTGGCCTGCTTCGAAAGGGCCGCCTGGCGCGCCTGTTCCTGCTTCATGGCGGGCGTGGCCACGAAATATTGCCAGACGAACAGCGTTGCCGCCGCCAGCATGATCGCCAGAAGGACGTTCTTGTTGTTGTTCATGGATGCCGTGTCTTGCAAAGGGAATGGGAAGGGACGGGATCGAAGCCGGACGAGCCGCCCAGCCAGGCGATGGGATGGCAGCGGCTGAGCCGCCTGAGCGTAAGCCAAAGGCCCTTGACCGGGCCATGCGTCTGCAGCGCTTCAAGCGCATATGCCGAGCAGCTTGGCGTAAAGCGGCAGACATGGGGCATCAGGGGCGACAGCAAGATGCGATAGGCGCGGACGGGCGCGGAGACGATCGCGATGGCTATCCGGCGCGCAAGCATGCTTTCAGACCTCTCCCGCCTTTGCATCCAGTTTGCGGTGCGCTGCTTTCAGGGCCGTGACGATATCCGAAAGAAGGGCCGGGAAAGGGCGCGCCACGGTGGTGCCGCGCGCGACGAGAACATAGTCATGGCCTGCCCGTCCCAAAAGGGGCAGCAGTTGCGATGCCGCCGCGCGCAAGCGGCGTTTGGCCCGGTTGCGGGTGACGGCGTTGCCGATCTTCTTGCTGGCGGTGAAGCCGACCCGCAGCCGGTTCGGGACCGGATCGGGGTCGGCGCAGGTTTCCAGGGTGACGGCGCCCTCGACACGCCGGATACCGCGGGCGGCCCGCAGGAAGTCGGCGCGTGTTTTCAGGCGTTCCACGGCGATGGGCGGACCAACAGGCTGGTCCAACGGGGGCTTAGGCCGAAAGCTTCTTGCGGCCGGACGCGCGGCGGCGGTTCAGCACCTTGCGGCCGCCGGCGGTCGCCATGCGGGAACGGAAGCCGTGACGGCGCTTGCGCACGAGTTTGCTCGGCTGATAGGTGCGCTTCATGGCTCAGAAAGCTCCGAAAGGTGCGAAAGAGGCGGGGTTTTAGGGGCAGGCCCCCGGCCTGTCAACGAGGGAAGGCCCGGCTGCGGGTCCAAGGGCCACCCGTCACCCGCGATCGGGTGTCAAAGGGGCCGTCCCGTCGGCCTGTCCTGCGGCGGGGGGAGAGGCGACAATTATCTAACCTATTGATATTGAAATCTAATCTCCGATCACCACGCCGTCCCGGCGGGGATCGGCCCCGCCGACATAGCCCCCGGGGACCTTGCGGATGCCGTGCAAGCCGCTGGCCTCGCCCCCGGCCACTACCACCGTGTGGCCCATGGCGGTCAGTTGGGGCGCCAGCGCCTCATTGGCCGGGGCCCGCTCCAGCCGGGTGGGCCCGTTCAGGTTGAGCTGGCGCGGCAGGGCGATGGCCTCGGCCGGGGACAGGCCCCCGTCCAGCATCGCCACCAGGCTCTGGCTGACATAGTCGATGATGGCCGGCCCGCCGGGCGATCCCACCGACAGAAGGAACTTGCCGTTCTTGTCGAAGACGATGGTGGGCGACATGGCCGACAGCGGCCGCTTGCCCGGCGCGGGTGCATTGGCCACCGGCTTTCCATCCAGCATGGGATCGAGCGAAAAATCGGTCAGGGTGTTGTTGAGGAAGAAGCCCTTCACCATCACCTCGGCGCCGAAGACCGATTCCACCGAGGTGGTCATGGCGATCACCATGCCGTTCTTGTCCGCGATGGTCATGTGGCTGGTGCCGTGCAGGACGGGTGAGCGCTGCGGCGCATAGTCGGCGCGCTTCTGCGGCGGGGTTCCGGCCTCGGCGGTGCCCATATCCCTGTTGGGGTCGATCAGCGCGGCCCTGCCGGCGATGTAATTCCTGTCCAGCAGGCCTGCGATGGGCACATCCACAAAAGCCGTGTCGCCGACATATTTGGCGCGATCGGCATAGGCCAGGCGGCTGGCCTGGGTGAAAAGATGCGCCTCGCTAAGGCTGCCCGGTTGAAGCTGCGAAGAGGGGAAACGCTGCAGCATGCCCAGTATCTGCACGATGGCGATGCCGCCGGACGAGGGCGGCCCCATCGAACAGAGACGCCATTCCCGATAGGGCCCGCATACCGGAGCGCGCTCCAGCGCCTTGAAGCCCGCCAGATCGGCAAGCGTCATGCCCCCCTGGTTGACGGGCGCATGCTGAACCTTGTCGACAATCGCCTGGGCGATTTCGCCCGTATAGAAAGCCTTGGCGCCGCCCGCCGCGATCAGACGCAGCGATTGGGCATATTCCGGATTCCTGTAGATATCTCCTTCGGCCAGGGGCGTGCCATCGGCGTGATAAAAATGGGCGCGGATATCGGGCATGTTGGCGCCGCGCGAGAAATTCTTGATCGTGCGCGCCAGCTTGGGCCCGACCGGAAAGCCCTCATCGGCCAGCTTGATCGCCGGCTGGAACAGGCGGGCCCAGGGCAATCTGCCGTTTTTTTTGTGCGCCAGTTCCAGCATGCCCACCACGCCGGGAATGCCCACCGACAATCCGCCCGGTATGGCCTCGGGCTTGGAGCGGGGCTTGCCCTCGGCATTCAGGAACATCCCCGGCGTGGCCGATGCGGGCGCTACCTCCCGGCCATCGAAGCTGGTTGTCTCTTTTGTTTTCGGATTGAAGACCAGCATGAAGGCGCCGCCGCCGATGCCGGACGATTCCGGTTCGACCAGGCCCAGCACCATCTGCACCGCGATGGCGGCATCCACCGCGCTGCCCCCGGCCCGCAGCATTTCCAGGCCCGCTTCCGCCGCCAGCGGATTGGCTGCCGCCACCATGTCGGTCCTGGCGAAGGGCTGGACATAGCCGGGTTTGACATCGGCGCTGCCAGCCAGTGGCAGCGACACCACCAGCAAGGCGGTGAGAAGAAATCGCGTGACGCGCATGGCCTGGCTCCGGCGGGACTTGAGTTCCAACCCGCGCATGGTAGGCCGGGCGCGCCCCCGCGCAAAGAAAAAGCCCCGCCATTGCTGGCGGGGCCTTGATGCGGAAAAAGCGGGTCCGGATCAGCGCACGAAGACGCGAACCTCGCTGGCCGTGGCGGCAGGATCGGTGGTCGAAGCAACCGCCACGCGCGTGGCGGGCACGCCCATGTCGGTCATGGAGCGCATGACATCTTCGGCATGGCGGCGCGCGGTGGTCTGGGCGATCTGAACCGAAGCGGCGGTGCCGCGGGTCGGCGCCACCGCCACCACCTGGAAGCTGGCGCTGGGACGGTTCTGCAAAGCCTGGTTCAGCGCGGCATAAAGGGTCTGCTGGTAATCGACATTGGGGCGGTCGAAGCGGACCACGACCAGCGGCGCGCCGGCGATCGAGGACTGGATGCCGGGGCTGCCCAGCGGCGCCGCAACGCTGCCGCCATAGAAATCGCCGTTCTTGATGGCATTGGCCAGCGCAGTCAGGTTGGCGCGTTCCGCCGCGATATAGGCGGTCTGGCGCTGGATGCCGTCGGACACTTCCTTCAGCAGCCGGTCGATCATCACGATGGTCTGGCTGGTTTCATCTTCCAGAAGCTGAAGCTGGCGATGGTCTTCATCGACAGCGCCGGAAACGTTGAAGGTGGCGCTGATCTGATCCTGCGCGAAATGGGCGGTCGAGCTGTCATTGGTGACCTGGGTGCCCAGGCCGTTCAGCGCATTCAGGTTGGAGGAAAGCGCATCGAGCTGGCCCTGGGCGGTGTTCCATTCCGCCACCAGCTCGGGATTGCCGCGGGTGGTGCCCACCTGCAGGCGGGTGGTGATATGGGCCTTGGCCTGCTGATAGGAGCCGGCCGAGCCCGCGCCCTGATTGCGCAGTTCCGCCAGCCGGCCGGAATTGACGGCCAGGCGCTGCTGCAGACCGGCCACCTGGGCGCGCAGGGACTGGATCGTCTTGTTGACCGCCGTGCCGGTGTCGGGACCGGAGCTGACGGCAACCGGGGTGATGGTCGCGACGGGCGCGCCGCCGGCAACGGCCGGAAGGGCGGCAACCGGGGCGCCCGCGGTCGGGGGTGCGCCGGCATCGGGGGCGGCGCTGGGCGGTTCGGCCATCACCTCATCGCTGCTGCTGTCCCCGAACATGCTGTCGATATCGGAGCAGGCGGCCAGGCTGAGGCCTGTCGCCAGCGCAAAAGCCAGAAACAGGCCCTTTTTGAGCCTGTGCTGTGCTGGAATTCCCCTCATTATGCTCTCCGCTGCCCGGCACCCTTGACCTGCCCCTGCCAACCCGGAACGCCCGGCTACCAGAAGCCTGACTTCCAGGGACCGACTTCCCAAGGAGAAGGACACCAAAACCCCAACCCCGTCCGCGCCCCAGAAAGCGGGCGGACCTCTCAATAGTCTTAACCAGCAGGGCAGGTGCCCACAAGGGATCACATGCCGCCGGGAGCCGAAATCCACCCGTATCCACGGGTACTTGAATGATTTTGCGGCGGAAATCCCGCTGTGTCGCACTGTTGCCGCAGGGGATACGGGTTGTTCTTGCCTTTGTGCAGGCTCCCCAATAGGTTCGCGCCCTCAAAACGCACCCGTAGCTCAGCTGGATAGAGCACCAGACTACGAATCTGGGGGTCAGAGGTTCGAATCCTTTCGGGTGCGCCATTTCTCCGCTTTGCAGCCAAACGCCTTGGCGCAAGCCCTGCACAGGCTCGCGAGCCCGGCATTTTTTGCTTAGCGCGGCGCTAACCCTTTTGGCCCGCCTCTTGCGTATAGTTACCCGAAATGCCGCAATTGTGCGGAAAACGGGGCTTTTCGGTCTCCGCTACGGAAGAATTTGCCGGGCAAAACCGGCAGATATTGCCCAGGGCTGGGCAAAAAATTCCGTGCGTCGCGCGGCATTGGCCCTCAAGGGCCCGGATGATTTTTCGCCGGAGCGAAAAATCGATGTTTAAACCTTTCTGAACGCCGGCGCGGCATGCGCCTTGCCTGAGTTCCCACGGGCCAAAAGGCTCCCGGATGCATGTCCGGTAACCAGAAAAGGTGGGACCAATGTCTTTTAGCGTCAACACGAATACCGGCGCCCTGGTGGCGCTGCAGTACCTCAGCGCGACCCAGGGTCACTTGAACCAGACCCAGTCTCGCATCAACAGCGGCATGAAGGTCGCCAGCGCTCGCGACGATGGCGCCATCTACGCCATCGCACAGAACCAGCGCAGCGCCGTCGCCGGCTATTCCTCTGTCATCAACTCCATCAACAACGGCACCTCCGCCATCGATGTCGCGCTGTTCGCGGGTCAGTCGATTTCGGACCTGCTGATTCAGCTCAAGGCCAAGGCTCTGTCCGCCGCCGACGCCTCGCTCGACACGGCGAGCCGCCAGGCGCTCAATGCCAACTTCGTCGCCCTGCGCGATCAGATCACCACGATCGTGAAGAATGCGGTTTTCAACGGGTTCAACCTGGTGGACGGTTCGACCAACCAGATTACGGCACTGGCGTCCTCGGACGGCACGCGCCGCATCACCACCGCGGCCCAGAACATGAAACTGTCGGGGACTATCGTGACTGTGAAAAGCACATCCAGCATTTCAACCCAGGCCAAGGCCTCGGCGCTTGTGGCCACCATTCAGACCTCGCTGACCAACGTCAACTCGGCGCTCGCCAAGCTGTCGTCCGGCGCGGCGAAATTCTCCATCCAGGCGACTTTTGCCCAGAAGCTGTCCGATACCATCGTTGCGGGTATCGGCAATCTGGTCGATGCCAATATGGCGCAGGAAAGCGCGATGCTGCAGTCGCTGCAGGTCAAGCAGCAGCTGGGCGTCCAGGCCCTGGCCATCGCCAACCAGGGTCCGCAGACCATTCTGGCCCTGTTCCGCTAGTCGCAAGAAGCGCCCGGGAGCGCGCGCCAAGGCGCGCTTCCGGCAGCGTATGCCATAATCAAACTCGATTTAACGGGTTGGTGGGGTTGAAGGCGGATGGCGCAAGCCATCCGCCTTTTGCTTTGTGGGATTCTTAAGGCGCCGGCTCGCCGGTGGCCTCGATCAAAAGGCGCACGAATTCCTTCATCTGGTTGCCATCGATCCAGCGCACCACCGCCACAATGTCATGCTGATAGTCGACAAAGATGATGTTGGCGCCATCCCCATTGAAGGACAGGCTGTCTTCACGCGCCGCCGGATAGGTCTTCTTTCCTGTGTTGAGGAACCAGTTGCAGAAGCCGTAATTGGGATTGGGGCCGGTCGGGGTGCGCGCCATGGCCACCCATTTGTCCGACAGGATGGTCTTGCCGTCCCATTTGCCCTTGTTGAGGCCCAGAAGGCCTAGACGCGCCTGGTCATAGGCCGACAGGAACATGCCGCCGCCCCAATGGCCGCCGCCGCCCACGGCTTTGATCTTCTTGCCGTCCACTTCGGTCACGGCGCCGTCATAGGCTTCCCAGTGCCAGCTATCGGACATTCCGATGGGATCGCCGATATACTGCTTCATCACGTCGGGCAGCGGCCGCTTCCACAAATGGGTCAGGGCAAGAGCCAGGGCGTTCACCCGCACATCATTATACTTCCAGGCCTTGCCCACCGGCGGCGGGCCCTTTTCCAGCTCGCTATATGGCTTGCCGGGCTCGGGCCGGTCCGCCCACCAGGGCTTGCCCCACAGGGTGCCGATCCAGCCCGACTGCTGGCGCAGCATGTCGTTCCAGGTAATGGGCTGGTTGTGGGGGTTCATGAAGTCCGGGGTGGGGCGCACATAATCGATCACCCGGTCATTGATGTTCTTGATCATGCCCTTGTCGAAGGCGACGCCGGCGACCGACGAAACGAAGGTCTTGGTGACCGAGAAGGTCATGTCCACATCATGGGTCTTGCCCCATTCGGCCACGATATAGCCGTGGCGGATGATGATGCCGTTGGCGGGGGCATGGGGCTTCAAGGGCCCGATAGGGGAGGAAAAGGCCTCGCCGGCATATTTCAGCGGCACCGAGATGCGCAGGTCGCGGATGTCGGCCACCTTGGCCAGCCCGGGCGGGTATTTCAGCTCCGCCGAAACGGCGAAGTCGATGGCTGCTTTCAGCTTGGCCGGATCGAATCCTTCCTGCTTGGGCGTGTGGCTCGCCCAGGCTTCGCCTTTGGGCGGAAAATAATCGGCGGCGAATGCGGGAGACACAATGGCAGTGCCCAGCAGCACCGTCAGAAAGACGAATCCCTTCATACCCATTTCCTCCCTTTTTCAGGGCAGCTTCCGGGGCATGCCTGGCTTTGTCAAATGGCGGAAAGGTTGGAAATACGGCTGTGCCGCTGTCAGCCCTTCCTTGCCTTGAAGAAGATCCAGGTCAGGGCATGGGCGCTTGTCGATATGACCAGCGACAGGCCAAAGGCCGGCCACATCTCCATGCGCGCCAGCAAAAGATAAAGCGCAAAGCAGAAGGTCCCGACCGACGCCAGGCCCATGGTCATGCCCGCCACGGCTTCCTGCACCGCATGGCGGCCATATTCCACATGGCTGGAAATGCAGATGATCGAACCCATCACCGGGAAGGTCGAGAACAGCCCGGACCAGTGGGTGCCCAGCGCGGCGGCAAACTGGGTAATGGCAACGGTCAGTCCCGCCCCGGCCAGCATCCGGGCCGGCTGGGTCCACCAGGTATGCTCGCGCTCTTCATCGGACGGCTCCCCGCGCGGATAGGCAAACTGCGCGGCAAGGAAGGCGGCAAAGGGAACCACCTCCAGCCAGGGCGACAGGCCCTCTGTCAGCACGATGGCATAAGCTGTCGCGGTCCACATGCTGAAGCTGACAAGGATGCACCAGACCGGATGGAGCCGCCGGGCACACAAGGCATAGCTGCCCGTGAAAGCCAGCCAGGGTACCAGGCCGAAATAGGCGCCCAGCGCCGCCTGGCTGCCGAAGGCCTGGCCGTGTTCCAAGGTGATAAAGGCCAGCATCGGCCCACCCACAATGGGGAACCCGGACAGCCATCCGGCCACGCGCGGACCATGCGCCCGCTCCAATACGCCGAAAAGCCAAAGGGCCAGCGGCACGATGGATAGTTTCAGGATCAGCAAATCAGCCCCCGTTTGGGCATGGTGACGCCAAAATCGGCAAAGGCCAATCTTGGAATATCCCCTTTCGTTGTCGCGGCTTTTTGTCCGCTACGCCGCCGCCCGGAAATCGCGCGCGCGCCGGTGATATGGTGCAACGCACCCACGCTTGCAGTCTCCGCAAAAACCGCTGACAGTCTGTCGGGGGAACAAAAACATGACACGCGTATTTATCGCCGGCATTTTCCACGAGACTCATTCCTTTACCGGAACAATCACCGGCCTGGACGAATTTGTGATCCATCGCGGGCAGGAAATTCTCCAGCGGCGGGGCGATGCCTCGCAGGTGGACGGATTTCTCTCGGTGGCCGAACGCGAAGGCTGGGAGGTGGTGCCCGGCGCCGTCTATACCGGCGGAGCCTCCGGCACCGTGGACCATGCCGTTTTCGAGGCCTTCTGGGCCGAGGTGAAGCCCGCCCTGGAACAGGCGCTGCGGGAAGGCCTGGACGCGGTCCACCTGTCGCTGCATGGCGCCATGGTCACCAGCGAATGTGACGATCCGGAAGGCGAGCTGATGGCGCGTGTCCGCGCCACGCCCGGCGCCGAGAAGCTGCCGATCTATTGCGTGGGCGACCTGCACGGCACCCTGACGCCGAAGATGGGCAATCTGTCCAACTGCATGATCTTTTACCGGGAATGCCCCCATACCGACTCTTTCGACAGCGCGGTGCTGTCCACCGAGCTGCTGGCGCGATGCCTGAAAAGCGGGGTGGTGCCGAAACATTTCGTTCTGGTGACGCCGATCGTCTGGCCGCCCACCGGCACCGGCACGCGCGATGGCCCCATGCGGGCGCTGGAAGATGCCGCGCGCCGGATCGAGAAGGAGGTGCCGGGCGTGCTGGCGGTGAATGTGGTCGGCGGCTATGCCTTTTCCGACGTGCCTTATGCCGGCGTCGCCTTCAGCATCATCACCGAAGGTGACACGGACCGGGCCCAGGACGCCTTGCGCGAACTGGCCGGCATTGCCTGGGACATGCGCCATGCGGGCATTCCGCACCAGCATGACCTGGACAAGGTGGTCCGCGACTTCAAGGAAAGAAACAGCACGCCCAACGGTCCGGTTCTGCTGGTCGAACCATCCGACAATATCGGCGGTGGGGCGCCGGGAGACGGCACCGATGTGATGCGCGCGCTGTTGAAATACGACATCGAGGGTGCCGGCGTGGCGATTGCCGACGCCGAAAGCGTGCAGGCGCTGCAGAATGTGCCGATCGGCGACAAGGTCACTTTGGATATTGGCGGCAAGGGCAGCCCGCTCGATCCGGGACCCGTCACTCTGGAAGTGCAGTTGATCTCGCGCAGCGATGGCGTGTTCGAACTGGAAGACAAGAATTCCCATCTGGTGGGTTCGCTGGGCAAGATCATCCATATGGGGCCCTGCGCGGTGGTGAAGCATCGCGGCCTGACCATTTTGCTCACCAGCAAGAAGCTGCCGCCTTTCGACCTGGGCCAATGGCGCAGCCAGGGGATCAATCCCGAAGAACTCAGCATGATCGGCATCAAGGCGGCGGTGGGTCACCGCGTCGCCTATGGCAAGATCATGTCCGAGGAATTCACGGTGAATACCTCCGGACCCTGCACCTCGGACATCACCAGGCTGCCCTATACCAGGCTGCGCCGCCCGGTGTTTCCGCTGGACAAGCTGGAGGGCTGAATGCTGGATCGCCGCGCCATGCTGGGGGCGGCGGTCGGCCTGCCTTCGGCGCTGGCATGGCCGCGGTCCGCCAGGGCCGCCGATGGCCGGCGCATGATCACCGCCATGATGACGGACGATCCGGCGACACTTTGTTATCCGCTGTTCAATACGCGGCTGACGCAGGAGATCTGCGGCAACATCAACGAATCCCTGCTGCTGTTCGACTGGCAGTTCAGGCCCCAGCCCAACCTGGCCAAATCCTTCGAGATGTCACCGGACGGTTTGACCTATGTTTTCCGCCTGCGTGACGATGTGGTGTGGCATGACGGCAAGCCCTTCACCGCGCATGACGTGGCTTTCAGTTGCGGCCAGATGCTGCCGCAGCTCAATCCGCGCAGCCGCGCCGCCTTCAGCCATATCGCCAGCATCAAGACGCCGGATCGCCATACCGTCGAGATGCGCCTGAGCCAGCCGTTCAGCGCCTTCCTGCTTTCCTTCATGGCGTCCAGCGCGCCCATGATGCCGGCGCATATCTATGAGGGCACGGACTTTCGCACCAATCCCTACAACCTCAAGCCGATCGGCACCGGGCCTTTCAAATTCGCCGAATGGAAGCGCGGTCAATATCTGCATCTGGCCCGCAACGAGCGTTACTGGCGGCCGGGACAGCCCGGCATGGATGGAATTTATTACCGCGTCTGCCCCACGCCCGAGCAGCGCCTGGTGGCGATGGAGACCGGCGCCGTCGATATCGCCATGGCCGACGATATCGACTCGGTGGTTGCCTCGCGCCTGATGAACAATCCCGATATCGTGACCCGCACCGATGCCTATAACGGCACCGGCGAGATCACGGTGATGGAGCTGAACATGCGGCGCTGGCCCTTCAGCGACCGCCGCTTTCGCGCCGCCTTCATGCATGCCATGGATCGCGACTTCCTGGTCAAGGCGATTAATTTCGGCCAGGGCAAGGTGGCGACCGGGCCGATCCCTTCGACCGCGCCCTATTACGACCCCAAGGTGCTGACGCTTTATCCGCATGATCCGGCCAGGGCGAAGGCCCTGCTGAACGAGATGGGTCTCAAACCCAAATTGGGCGGCATACGTCACCGTTTCGGCATCATGCTGACGCCGGACGGCGGCGGTCAGATGACCCGCGGCGCGCAATACATAAAGCAGGCCCTGGCCGAAGTCGGCCTGGAAGCGGAACTCGAGGCCACGGACTGGCCGACGCAGCAGCGCCGCAGCGGCAATTGGGAATTCGACTGCGACACCAACAGCTATGGCGAATATGGCGATCCCGCCATCGGCACATCACGCTTTTATCTGTCCAGCAATATCCGCAAGGGCGTGCCTCTCACCAATCTACAGGGCTATGTGAACCCCGAAGTTGACCGGCTGTTCACCCAGGCGGCGGTGGCGGTCACCCGCCAGGAGGCGCAATCCTGCTACAGCCGCCTGCAGCGGATCCTGACCCATGACGTCGCCATGGTCTGGCTTTATGAACGCAACTGCCAGTTCTTCTACAACAGGCGGCTCAAGAATGTCGTGATGGGCCCCAACGGTCCCGCCGACGGCTTCGGCAGCGTCAAGCTCGCATGAAGCTGCGTTATATCGCATCGCGTCTGGTCAAAACCCTGCTGGTCACCATTGCCGTGGTGATCCTGAGCTTTTTCCTGATCCGCGCCGCGCCGGGCGATGCCGCCATCGTGATGGCGGGACAGTCCGGTTATGCCGACGAAGCCTATATGAAATCGCTGCGCGCCGAATATGGGCTGGACCAGCCGCTGCCGGTGCAATTCTGGGCCTATGTCTCGCGGGTCGCGCAAGGCGATCTGGGCACCTCTTATGTGCGGCGCGAAAAGGTGCTGTCCATCATCATGGAGCGTCTGCCCAACACCCTGCTGCTGAACGCCTTTGCTCTGGTGGTGGCGGCCGCGGGCGGCATCCTTCTGGGCGCGATGGCGGCGCGCAGGCCGGGCTCTGCCGGGGACGCGGCCGTCACGGTGCTGTCGATGGTGTTCTATTCGGTGCCGCAATTCTGGCTGGGCATGATGATCGTGCTGGTCTTTGCCGTCTGGTGGAACCTGTTGCCGCCCTTCGGGATCGAGACGATGGGCGCCGATTATACCGGCCTTGCGCGGGTCGCCGATGTGGCCCAGCACATCATCCTGCCGGGTGTGACACTGGCGCTTTACTTTCTGGCCAGCTATGCGCGGCTGACCCGCACCGCGATGATCGAGGTGGCGGACCAGGATTTCGTTAAGACCGCGCGGGCCAAGGGCATCAGTGAGCGCCAGGTCCAGCGCCGCCACATCCTCCGCAACGCCCTGATTCCGCTGGTGACATATGCGGGCCTGCAGGCTTCCATCCTGGTGGGCGGCAGCGTGCTGGTGGAGAATGTCTTTTCCTGGCCGGGCATCGGCACCCTGGCCTATCAGGCGGTGCAGGGGCGCGACAATCCGCTGCTGCTGGGCATCTTCATCGTCACCGCCATTCTGGTCAGCCTGTTCAATCTGATTACCGACATCGCCTATTCCCTGGTCGATCCGCGGGTGGAGCTGGGCCGATGAGTTTCGCCGCCCGTTTCTTCTCCCGTCCCGCCCCGCTGTTCGGCTTTGTCGTCTTCATCGCCATTGTGGTGATCGCGCTGGCCGCGCCGCTGCTCTTTTCCCACGGGCCGATGGCCATTGTCGGCATGCCGCTGCGTCCGCCCGGCGCCGGTCTTCTGGCCGGCAGCGATGTGATCGGCCGCGACATGGCGGTGGGGCTGGCTTATGGCGCGCGCATCTCGCTGCTGGTGGGCATTTCCTCCACCTGCTGTGCCGTCGGGGTGGGCGTGTTGCTGGGTGCGGTGGCCGGCTATTACGGCGGCGTGGTCGATGACCTCTTGATGCGCGTCACCGAATTCTTCCAGATCATTCCGAATTTCGTGCTGGTCATGGTGCTGGTCGCCTTCCTGCAGCCCAGCCTGTCCTCGGCCGTCATCGGCATCGCGCTGATCACATGGCCGCAAGTGGCGCGGGTGGTGCGGGGACAGTTCCTTGCGCTGCGCAGCCGGGAATTCGTGGAAGCCGCCCGGGTTCTGGGCATGAGCGACCTGCGCATCATTTTCACGCAGGTCCTGCCCAATGCCCTGCCGCCGATCGTGGTGGTCAGTTCCATGATGGTGGGCAACGCCATCCTGACCGAATCCGCGCTGAGCTTTCTGGGGCTGGGCGATCCCAATCTGATGAGCTGGGGTAGCATGATCGGGTCGTCGCGCGTGGCCATGTGGGTGGCCTGGTGGACAACCGTGCTGCCCGGTCTCTGCATCATGGTCACGGTGCTGGCGCTGAACTTTATCGGGGACGGGCTCAACGATGCCCTCAACCCGCGGCGGGGCCGGTGATGGCCCTGCTGGCGATCCGCGACCTGACCATTGCCCTGCCGCCGGGCGCCGACCGGCCGCTGGCCGCCGAATCCGTCAGTCTTGAGGTTTCGCCAAAGGAAATCGTCTGTATTGTGGGCGAATCCGGATCGGGCAAATCGCTGACCGCCCATGCCGTGATGGGTTTGCTGCCGCGCGGGGTTGCCGCGACCGGGGGCAGCATTTTGTTCGACGGCAGCGATCTGCTGCGCGAGCCGCCGGAACGATTGCGCCGGCGCCGTGGCCGCGACATCGCCATGATCTTCCAGGACCCGATGGCGGCGCTCAATCCGGTTCTGGCGATCGGCCGCCAGGTCACGGAGCAGATCCGGGCGCATGAGGATATTTCGGAGGGCGCGGCGCTCAAGCGGGCCGCCGAGCTTCTGGCCGAGATGGGCCTGAAGGACGTGGACGCGCTGCTCAAGGCCTATCCGCACCAGCTTTCGGGCGGACAGCGCCAGCGGGTGATGATCGCCATGGCCCTGTCGCTGTCGCCCCGTCTTTTGATCGCCGATGAGCCCACCACTGCACTGGACGTCACCACCCAGGCGCAGATTCTGCGGCTGATACGGCGCCTGCAGGCCGAACGGGAAATGAGCGTGCTCTTCATCACGCATGATTTCGGGGTGGTGGCCGACATGGCCAGCCGCGTGGTGGTGATGCGCCATGGCCGGGTGGTGGAAAGCGGCGCCGCCGCCAGGGTGCTGGGCGCGCCGGACCATGCCTATACCCGCGACCTGATCGCGGCCGTGCCCAAGGGTGATCGCTATCTGCCGCCGCCGGCTGACAGTCAGCCGCTTGTCACGGTGACCGACCTGACCAAGCGCTTCCGCCGCGGCGGCCTGTTTTCCCGCGCCGCCACGGTCACCGCGGTCGATCGGGTTTCACTGACATTGCGGCGGGGCGAGACGCTGGGGATCGTCGGCGAATCCGGCTCCGGAAAATCCACCCTGGCGCGCTGTGTCATCCGGCTGCTCGATCCGGACGGCGGCGCCGTGCTGCTGGAGAATGACGACATCGCCCATATGAAAGAGAAGCGCTTGCGGCCGTTGCGCCGGCGCATCCAGATGGTGTTCCAGGATCCCTTCTCATCCCTCAATCCGCGCGAGACCATCGGCGATATCCTGGTCGCCGGGCCCAGAAGCTTTGGCGAAAGCGTGGAGCAGGCCAGGCCGCGGGCGGCCGAAATACTGCGGCTGGTCGGCCTGAACCCGGAAACCATGCATCGCTTTCCGCACGAATTTTCCGGCGGTCAGCGCCAGCGCATCGGCCTGGCCCGGGCGCTGATGCTGAAGCCCGATGTCCTGATCGCGGACGAGCCGGTCTCCGCCCTTGACGTGACGGTCCAGGCCCAGGTGTTGAAGCTGCTGGACGATGTACGCCGCCAGATGAACCTGGCCATGCTGTTCATCACCCATGACATGCGGGTGGCGGCCGAGGTCTGTCACCGCGTGATGGTGATGCGCCACGGCAAGGTGGTGGAGGAAGGGCCGACCCGCGCGATCTTCACCGCGCCCGCCAGCGATTATACCCGCGCCCTGCTGGCCGCCATTCCCGGCCATAAAGCGCTTTAAGGAGCCGCCATGCGCATCGCCATCGCCGAACTCAAACAGGAAACCAACACGTTCGTGCCCTTCACCACCACGGTGAAGACCTTCGAGGATCAGTATCTGTATCGCGGCGCCGAGATGCTGACCGCCTTCGGCAAGGCGCGGCTGGAAGTGCCGGGCGCGCTGGATGCCATCAGCGAGGCGGGGGCGACCGCTGTGCCGCTTCTGGCCACCATGGCCATGGCCTCCGGCATCGTGGAGCGCAAAAGCTTCGACATCCTGATGGGCGAGATCGAAGAGCGCCTGAAAGCGGTTTTGCCGGTGGACGGGGTGTTCCTGGCGCTGCATGGCGCCATGATCCTGGAGGACGAGCCCGATGCGGAGGCGGAGATCGTGCGCCGTGTGCGGGCGGTGGTGGGCGCGGGCGTTCCCATCACCGTGTCGCTCGATCTCCACGGCCATATCACAAGCGCCATGCTGCAGCCGGATGTGGCCTATATCGGCTATCGCGAATTCCCCCATATCGACATGTATGAGACCGGCTATCGCGCCACCCGGCTTCTGATCGACTGGGTCGCCGGCAAGGTGAAGCCGGTGATGGCGCTGGCCAAGCGACACATGATCTTCTCGCCCGATACCGCGCGCACCACCGTGCCGCCGCTGGCCGATATCGTGGCCGAGGGCCGCGCCATGGAAGCGCGGGGCGAGGTGCTGCATGTCTCGCTCTTTCCGGTGCAGCCCTGGATCGATACGCCCGACCTGGGTTTTGCCGCCCTGGTCTGCGGCGAAAGCCAGGCTGCCGCGCAAGCCGCCGCCGACAGGCTGGTGCAGATGGCCTGGGACCGGCGCAAGGAATTCGAACCCGATGTCACGCCCCTGGACGAAATCATCCGCATCGGTTTGTCGGAACCCGGCCTGACTGTCGCCAGCGACGCGGGCGACACGCCGTCGGGTGGCGGCGCAGCCGATTCCACCGCCGTGCTGTCGGCCTTGCTGCATGCGGGCGCGGACAAGGCTGATCGCATTTCCATCTGCACAATTTGCGATGCCGAAGCCGCCGGGGAAGCTGCCAGGGCCGGTGTCGGCAAGACGATTACCCTGAAGGTGGGCCACAAACGCTCCGGCCTGGGCGAACCGCTCACCGTCACCGGCAAGGTCAAGGTGATCAGTGACGGCACTTACATACTGGAAGGGCCCGGCGGCAACGGCATGGCCGGCGAGATGGGCGTGACGGTGGTCCTGGCCATAGGCTCGATCCGGCTGAACCTGCGTTCCATTCCCCATTTCGAATGGGATCTGGGCATCCACAAATCCGTGGGGCTTGATCCGGCGCGGGCCGCGCTGGTCTTTGTGCGCTCACCTTCGCATTTCCGGGTGTCTTATGCGCCGATCGCGGCGCGCATTTTCCTGGCCGATACACCGGGGCCGACCGGCCTGAACATGCGCAAGCTCAATTTCACCAGGGTGACGCGGCCGCTTTATCCGCTGGACCTGGCGAACGACTAGAGGGTGGCGGTCCCCCGCCGCCTTGCCGCGAAATTCTGGACGCGGAACGACTTCAAAAGATGGCGCAGCCCCGGCTCGGCCACCTTGGCGGCGGCCTTTTCCGGCGAAAGCCAAAGCAGGCTGCGCGCGCCTTTTTCCGGCCATGCGTCCAACTGATCGGTGACCGACAGGGCAAAGACATCGACGCGGCAGGGAATGCCGCTGCCGTCCTTCTTCTCTTTCAGATAGTAAAAATTGCCGACGGGCTCGGCGTCGATCTTGCCGGTGATGCCGGCTTCTTCGAAAGCTTCGCGGGCAGCGCTTTGTGACGGCGTGAGATCGGCTTCCACCCAGCCCTTGGGAAGGATCCAGCGCCGGGAATTGAGGGACGTGATCAGCAGGACCTCGATGCCGCTCGGCCCTGCCATGCGCCAGCACAGGGCCGCCACCTGCCTGCCATGCGCACGAAAAAGAGGCTCGTCCATTGCCGGCCTGCCATGATTCGACAAAGGCCATCCTATAATTGATCCGCCTACGGTCAAATTAGCGCGCCGCGGGCATGGGCCAGGCGAAACCGCCGCCGCTTCTTTGCGCAGGCCCGTTTCTGTTTCGCAGCGCCGTGACCCTTGCGCTGCGCTTTATTTTAGTCCGATGACGCCGCCCAGCAGATAGAAGACCGCGCCGATCAGACCGGCGGCGGGCAGGGTGATGATCCAGGCCACCACAATGTCCTTGGCCACATTCCAGCGCACGGCGGACACGCGGCGCGCCGCGCCCACGCCGACAATGGCGCCGGTGATGGTGTGGGTGGTGGACACGGGGATGCCCATATAGTTGGCTGCGAAAAGCGTGATGGATCCGGCCGTTTCGGCGCAAACCCCCTGGGCGGGGGTCAAGTGCGTGATCCGCGAGCCCATGGTGCGCACGATACGCCAGCCGCCGAACAGGGTCCCGGCAGCCATCGCCGCCTGGCAGGACAGGACTACCCAGAAGGGAACATGGAAGTCGCCGCTCTCCATGCCATTGGCGAAGAGCAGCGCGGCGATGATGCCCATGGTCTTTTGCGCGTCATTGCCGCCATGGCCCAGGCTGTAGGCGCTGGCGGAGATGAACTGGACATGCCGGAAAATCCGGTCCGCCTTGAATGGCGTGACTTTCAGGAAGGTCCAGGACACCAGCAGCACCATCAGCAGCGCTAGGAAGAAGCCGGTCGCGGGGGAAACCACGATCGCGGCGGCGGTCTTGCCCAACCCGTCCCAGACGACGGCATTCCAGCCGCCGCGGCAAAGCCCCGCTCCGACCAGGCCGCCGATCAGGGCATGGGACGATGACGAGGGGATGCCGGCAAGCCAGGTGACGACATTCCAGACAATGGCCCCCATCAGGGCGCCGAAGATCACCTGATCGTTGATCATGCTGGGGGAGATGATGCCCTTGCCGACCGTGGCGGCGACATGAAGGCCGAATACCAGAAAGGCGATGAAATTGAAGAAGGCCGCCCAGCCCACGGCATAGCGCGGCGACAGCACGCGGGTTGAGACGATGGTGGCGATGGAATTGGCGGCGTCGTGCAAGCCGTTGAGGAAGTCGAAGATCAGCGCGATGGCGATCAGGATGATGATCAGTGTCATCAGACCTGCTCGATGAGGATGCCGCTGACCTTGTTGGCCACATCCTCGAAACGGTCCACCACCTTTTCCAGATGGTCATAGATCTCGTTGCCGATGATGAAGGCCATGGCGTCGCCGCCCTTGTGCTTCTGGTACAGGGCCTTGATCCCCTGGTCGTTCAGCTCGTCCGCCTGTTCTTCCAGCCGGGTGATTTCCTCGGCTATGGCATTGATGCGGGTGGCATTGGCCTGCATCGCCGACAGAAGTCCCACCGCTTCCACCGTCAGTTCGGCGCAGCGCAGGATGATGTCGGCCATCTGCCGCATCTGCAGCTCGAACGCCGTCACTTCGAACAGCGTGATGGCCTTGGCCGTCTTCTGCATCTGGTCGATGGCATCGTCGAGCTGGTTGATCAGTTCCTTGATGTCGCCCCGGTCAAAGGGGGTGATGAAGCTGCGGCGCACGCCCAGCAGAACCTCGCGGGCAATGGCATCGGCCTGGTTTTCATGGGCCACGATCCGTCGGCAGGCATCGGTCACGCCCGGGCCGCCTTCCAGCAGGTCCCGCAGGGCCACCGCGCCGTCCACCAGGGTGCGGGCATGGTCGTTGAAGAGGGCGAAAAATTTCTCCTCGCGCGGCATCAGGGCCTGGAAAAAGCGCAGCACGAGGACTCTCCGGGGAAATGGCGGTCTCTGCTTGCTATGCCGCCCCACCCCCGTCAAGCGGGTGGGTGCCGGGATTTATAGTTCAGGCTTTTCAAAAGGTTAGGGGCGCCGCCGGCGCGGCGCCCCTGTCGCAAGTCCGGTATTCCTGCGGGCGGCGATCACTTGCCGTCGGGCAGACCGAAAACATAGAGCGCATAGCCATGGGGCGGCCGGTGCACTTCGCTGAGCATGGTGCCGGGCTTGGCCTGCGGACTGCCGCCGCCCAGTCCCGTGGTGACGGCGACATACTGTTTGCCATCCACGCTGAACGTCACCGGATAGCCCTGGACCGTGGTGGCCAGGCGGGTCTTCCACAGCGTCTTGCCGTTGCTGGTATCGACGGCCCGGAAGACACGATCGAAGTCGCCGACAAAGGCGACATTGCCCGCCGTCGAGATCACGCCGGTCAGGAAGGGCGCACGCTGCTGGAAGGACCAGAGCGGCTTGAGGTCGGCGGCGCGATAGGCGGACAGCCGCCCCATATTGCCGTCGGTGCCCGGCATCTCGAAATAGGTCTGCGAGCCGTTGCCCAGCATGAACACGCAGGACTGGGACAGCGGGATGATCACCGCGTCGGACGGCTGGTGATAGCTCATGGCCTGCCAGTCATGGCCGCCTTCGGGACCGGGGCAGGAGGCAAGCCACTGATCGACCTTCTGGTCGCGAATGTCCTTGCGATAGGTAACCTTGCCCGTCTTCTCGTCGAAATTCTCGTAGACGTTGTTATAGACGGTCTGCTTGGCGGCGATGAACTTGCCGGTGGCGCGGTCCAGCTTCCACAGGATGCCGGGCTTGCCGATGGTCAGCAGCGATTTCTGGTTGCCGTGATCCACCAGCACCCGCTCGAACACTTCGTCCAGGTCCAGCGATTCACCCGGCGCATGCTGGTAGTACCATTTCAGCTTGCCGGTCTCGGGATCCAGCGCCAGCGTGGAGTTGGCATAGTCGGTGGCGCCGTCGCCCGAACCGCGCAAGTCGCGCCGCCACGGCTTGGCCTGGGCGGTGCCCCAATAGGTGAGGTTCAGTTCGGGGTCGTAGGTGCCGGCAATCCAGGTCTCGGCGCCCTTGCGCATATTGTCAGGCAGCTTGCCCCAGGTGTCGCCGCCAGGCTGTCCGGTCAATGCGGTGGTCACGAATTTCCAGTCGCGCTTGCCGGTGGCCGCGTCATACGCGCTGATATAGCAGTGATTGTCGTCGCCATTGCGCCCGCAATTGGTCATGCCGACCAGCACGCGGCCCTTGATGATGATGATGCCGCCGGTGGAGCCGCCGAACATGCCGCCGCCCGGCGCCGGCTTTTCGTCGGTGATATGGGTTTTCCAGATCTGTTCGCCGGTCCGCGCATCCAGGGCATAGAGATAGCCATAGGGCGTGTTGACATAGACATTGTTGCCCCACAGGCCCAGGCTGCGTGTCTCTTCGGTGGAAGGGCCGGGACCGGGGCGGCGCGGCGCCGGCCCCAGGCGATTTTCCCACAGCAGTTCGCCCGTCACCGCATTCAACGCCTGGACGGTGTTGCCAGCGCTCCAGACGAACATCACGCCATTGTGGGTGATGGGCGTGCCTTCCAGGGTGCCGTTCGATTCCAGAGACCACATCCATTTGAGCTGCAGCGAGCCGACATTGGCGGTGGTGATCTGGTTCAGCGGGCTGTAGCTCCAGCCCTTGTAATTGCGCCGGAACATCAACCAGTCATTGTCGGACGGGTTGAGCATCATCTGCTCGGTGACGGGCTGGTAATTCTGGATGTTGCCCTTGAGGGTCAGGCCGAATTTGGTGGGGAGGCCGAAGGCGCCCGGATCGCGCACGCGTTCGCCCGCCATGGCGCGCGCGAAGTTGCTCTGCGCATTTGCCTGCGCGAGAGCGTTGCCCTGGCCCGCTGCGGGCGCCGCTTCCTGGCGGCCGCTGGCCTGCGCCACGGCGCCGCCGTCCGCCGACGGGGTGGCCGCTGTGCGCGCGGGTGCTGATGCCTTGCCGGTTGCAACGGTGTCGATCTGCACGGCGGTGGTGCCGGTAAAGGCCTTCTTGCCGGCACGGGCGCCGTTGCGCTCAAGGATGTAGGCGACGATGTCGGTATATTGCTGGGGCGAAAGGCTTCCGCCGGCGCCCAGCGGCATGCTGGTGGAAATCTTGCTGTAGAGCTGGGCCGTGCTGCGCTTGCCCCAGGCGCCGATAAAGGGCACGCCCGACAGGGCGGGCGCGTCATTGGTGCCGGTCAGGTCCGCCAGATGACAGGGTGCGCAATTGGCTTCGAACTGCTGATGGCCGCGCGCGGCCTGGGCGGCGGTGAAGGGGCCCGGCTTGACCGGGCGGTTTGCCTGGCCGATGGCGGCGGTTCCGACTGCGGCGGCCAGGACAATGCTCGCGCCGGCCAGCAAAAGAGTCTTGTTGCGCATTTTCATCCTCGATGAATTCTGGAAGCAGGTTCCGACGGTCCGCGCGTTCAGCTTTGGGGAATGTCGGCCTGGGGAATGAACCAGTGATCCTGCTGGGGCTCGTCCTGGCCCGCAGTCTCATGCTGGGGGAATATCCAGCCCCACAAGGTGCCCTTGGGCCCCCACGGATATTCCGCGGGCGCCTTTTCCGAATTGAGCTGGATATAGAGCTTGCCTGTGCGCAGCGCGGCGGCCTGGGCGGGGCTCAGGGCATGGCTGCCCGAAAGCGTTCCGCTGGTGGATTTGGTCACGTCCAGGTCGAGGATCTTGGTACCCGGCACGCCCGGCGCCGGGCTGGTGAAGACATGCGCCTCGGTGGCGTTGGACGGAAGGCCCTGAAACGTGCCTTTCACGCTCATGGTCTTGCCGTCCGTGGTGATGGTGGCTTCCCCCCGGCCGGCGATCACCTGCTTGGTTTCGTCATCCAGCGGCATGGGGCCGAGATTGACCTGATAGTCCGCCGCGAAAACCTGCGTTGCGATCGCCGTGAAGGCCAGCGCCAGGCAAAGGGTGCGAGACACGTCAAAGCTCCTTTCAGAGATCAGTTGCCGCCGCCGCTCGCCTGCTCCGGCTGATACCAGTGCAGATTGTCGGGACGGGGGATATAGGCCAGGCGGGTGGACGGGCCTTCGCTGAAGGGCATCGCGCGGTGCCAGCGGCCCGTCGGCGCGGCGACCAGATCGCCGTCCGACACGGTGACCAGCTTTTCGCCTTCGACCAGGAATTGCTGGGTGCCCTCGATGATCAGCCAGATTTCCGGAAAGTTGGCGTGGAAATGGCCCCAGACATTGTCCGGCGGCGTGGGCACGCCCTTCTGCGAGCGCAGGATGGTGACATAGTTGTTGTCGTCGCGCAGCCAGACGCCGCGTTTTTCGCCGCCCTGCACGATCTGCTTTTCGAAATCGATATAGGGGACATTCACCTTGCCGTCATAGGTGCCATGGCCGCTATAGACGGCCTGGATATACTGCACGCCCTTCACCGGCGTCGGCGTCTCGCTGAGGGGATAGTCGGGCGATTCACCGGCCGGCCGCATCTCGAACCGCAGCGCCGGCTCGTTGCCGACAACTTCCATGCTGTATTGAAGGCGCTTGGGCACCTGAATCAGGAAATGCTTGCTGGCGATGAAAGGCTCCTGGCCTTCGATGGTCACTTTCATCTGGCCGGACTGTACCACCCAGAAGACGCGGTCATCGGCATAGAATTGGGTCTTGGTCTTTTCGCCCGGCGCCATGGAAATCCATGCCCCGTCATAATCGCGGCTGTGAAAGACCGGCTGCATCCAGCTTTGCTTGCCCTTGTGCCTGGCCAGCACGTCGGCAAGGCGCCAGACCAGCTTGTTGGGCGCCACATAGGGCGGCAATTTGGCGGGCTTGGCCGCCCATGCCAGCACGTTCTTGGAACCGGCTGCCGGGGCGGTCGCCTGGGCCTGGGTCTGCGCGAAGGCGTCAGAGGCAACGATCAGCGACAGTCCGGCCATGACGGCCCAGTGATGAATTTTCATGGATCCTCCCAGCAGCCTTCGAAAAAAGGCTTTCCTTTATGAATTGACACTAGCAGGGGGGTGTTCGGGGGGCCAGCGTCGCGGGTGCCGCATGGCGCTCTAGTCGCCTTGCGGCGGGTGGATCCGGGCCAGAATTTCGTAGGACCGGCGCCGGGCAGCCGCGTCGAAGATCTGCGCGGTGACCATGAGTTCATCGGGCCGGTGGGCGGCGATGAACTGCTCCAGGCCGTTAGCGATATCAACGGGTCCGCCCACGATGGCGCAGCGCAACACGCGCTCCAGCATGTCGGCGATGCGGGGGTCCAGGGTGTCGGCATATCCCGGCCGGGGCGGCGGCAAGGGGGCCGGCTGGCCGGTGCGCAGATTCACGAAGGCCTGTTCCAGCGAGCTGAGGAGAAGCTGCGCCTCCTCGCGCGTTTCGGCCGCAAACACATTCAGCCCCAGCATCACATAAGGCCGGGCGAGCCATGCGGACGGCCGGAAATCGCGACGATAGAGCTGGCAGGCAAAATCCAGATCGTCCGGCGCGAAATGCGAGGCAAAGGCATAGGGCAGGCCGAGCGCCGCCGCGAGCTGGGCGCCGTAGTGGCTCGAGCCCAGAATCCAGACCGGCACCTGGCTGCCTTCGCCTGGAATGGCACGCACGGCCTGCCCCGGCACGGCCGGCGCCAGATAGGCCAGCAGCTCCTGCACATCGCGCGGGAAATTGTCGACATGACTCTGCAAGTCTCGTCGAAGCGCCATCGCCGTGCGCGGGTCGGTGCCAGGCGCGCGGCCGATGCCAAGATCGATGCGGCCGGGATAGAGCGCCGCCAGGGTGCCGAACTGTTCGGCGATCACCAAAGGGGCATGGTTGGGCAGCATGATGCCGCCCGCGCCCACGCGGATACGGCTTGTCGCGCCCGCGACATGCCCGATGGCGACTGCCGTGGCGGCGCTGGCGATGCCCGGCATGTTGTGATGTTCGGCCAGCCAGTAGCGGCGATAGCCCAGGGCCTCGCAATGACGCGCCAGGGCCGCGCTTTCCGCCAGGGCCGCGCGCGCATCGCCGCCCTGCTTGATGGGCGACAGATCCAGAACCGAGAGTGGAATCATGAACTTACCGAGCCAGGTACGGCGCGCCCCATTTCCGGCATGATTGTGTAGCAAAAAGCCGTCCAGGGGCCATAACCTCCGCGCGACGCGGATATCGGTCGAAGGTTTTTCCATGCATCGCAGACATCTGCTGGCTGGCGCCGGAGCGCTGACGCTTTCATTTTCGCTCCCCGCCCGGGCGGCCGCAAACGCGGCGGAGGATTTTGTTTCCGCCAGCATCCTGAAAGGCTTCGACATCCTCAACGATGCCGGCGCGGAACCAAACGAACGCCGGCAGCGCTTTGCGACCTTTCTGCTCGGTCTCACCGATGTGCGGCGAGTTGCCCTGTTTCTGATCGGATCCTATGCGGAAAAGGCCGCGCCAGCCGATCTCGACGATTATGCCGCTGCCTATCGCGCCTATCTGATGTCGGTCTATCAGTCCTATTTCGCGCTTTATGCCGGCCAGAGCCTGCGCCTGGTCTCGTCGCGCGAACGCGCGCCCGGCGACTTTGTCGTCAGCACGGAAATGACCGGCGGCAAGACGATGCCCGTGGATTTTCGCATCAGAATCGATGGCGCATCGGCGCTGCTGCTCGATGTCGCGGTCGGCGGCATATGGCTGGCGCTGGCGCAAAGAGCGCAGTTCATGTCGGTCCTGTCGCAGAATAACGGCGATGTGAAAGCCTTGAGCGCGCATCTGCGCCGGATCGCGCAACCCTGACCGCGCAGCGCCGGCGGCCTTGCGGCCGCTTGCTATGCCCATTTTATGGCCTTGCTGCTCTTCTCTTGCTTCTGGCGCACCGGTCGAAGCCGGGTAATATCCTCGCCAGCAAGAGCCGGGGACGGATATGGCCAGATCGCACATTTTCATCGTGGCTTTGCCCGGCCTTTTCTGGGCCGGTGCCGCCATGGCCGGTCCCTTCGACAGCGCCAGCACCTTGCCCTATCAGGCACCGCGCTTCGATCAGATCAGGGACCGTGACTATCAGCCGGCCTTCGAGGCGGGCATGAAGCAGCAACTGGCGGAAATCGACGTCATCGCCGCCAATCCGTCCGCGCCCAGTTTCGCCAACACCATCGCCGCCATGGAACGGTCGGGGCGGATGCTGGAGCGTGTCAACAACACCTTCTTCGCGGTGGTCCAGGCCAATACCAATCCCGCGCTGGACAAGGTCCAGACTTTGGAGGCGCCCAAACTGGCGGCGCATACCGACGCCATTTTTCTGAACGCCAGATTGTTCGCCCGGGTAAAGGCGCTTTATGACGGGCGCGCCACATTGAAGCTGGAGCCTGAAGCGCTTCAGGTCCTGACCCTTTATTACCGGCAATTCGTTCATGCCGGAGCGCTGCTGTCCGACAAGGACAAGATCCGGCTGAGACAGATCAACAGGGAAGCCGCCGGCCTGGAAGCGCAGTTCCAGCAGAAGCTGGTGGCGGCGGCCAAGGCCGCGGCCCTGGTGGTGGATCGCAAGGCTGACCTGGCGGGGCTGACAGACGCCGAAGTGGCGGCTGCCACGGAAGCGGCGAAGGCGCGCAAACTGCCCGGCAAGTTTGTCCTGCCCTTGCAGAATACCACCCAGCAGCCACTCCTGACCTCGCTCGAAAACCGCGGCGTGCGTGAGAAGCTGTTCAACCAGAGTTGGACGCAGGCGGAAAAAGGCGATGCGCATGACACGCGCGCGGTGATCGCGCGCCTGGCGCTGCTGCGCGCCGAAAAGGCCAGGCTGCTCGGCTATCCGAATTATTCCGCCTATGTGCTGTACGACCAGATGGCGCAGACGCCGGCGGCGGTGGAAAAATTCATCGGCCAGCTCGTGGCCCCCACGCGCGCCAAGGCGGCGGAAGAGGGCAAGGCGATCCAGGAGGCGATCCGCAAGGACGGACAGAATTTCGAGATCAAGCCCTGGGACTGGCAGCGTTATGCCGAAAAGGTGCGCAAGAGCCGCTACGACCTGGATGAAGCGCAGCTCAAGCCCTATTTCGAGCTCAACAAGGTGCTGAAAGACGGTGTCTTCTATGCGGCCACCCGCCTCTATGGCATCACCTTCAAGCAGCGGCGGGACATTCCGGTCTATCATCCGGATGTGATGGTGTTCGAAGTCTTCGAGCAGGACGGTAAACCGCTGGGCCTGATGTATTTCGACTATTTCAAGCGCGACAACAAATCCGGCGGCGCCTGGATGAGCAATTTCGTCGGTCAGTCCAGGCTGCTCGGCGCCAAGCCTGTGATCTACAATGTGGCGAATTTCACCAAGCCGGCGCCGGGGCAGCCGGCGCTGATCAGCTTCGATGACGTCAACACCATGTTTCACGAATTCGGTCATGCGCTGCATGGTCTGTTCGCCAACCAGACCTATCCGCTGGTCTCCGGTACGAACGTGGCGCGCGACTATGTCGAGTTCCCTTCGCAGATCAACGAGAACTGGGCGCTTTATCCCGACGTGCTCAAGCATTATGCCGTCAACTACAAGACCGGCGCGCCCATTCCCCAGGCGCTGGTGGACAAGATAAAGGCGGCGGACAAATGGGGGCAGGGATATGCCCTTGGCGAGCTTCTCGCCGCCTCAATGCTGGACCTGAAGTGGCACACGCTGCCCGCAGGCGCGCCGCGCCAGGATGTCGATGTCTTCGAAGCCAGGGCGCTCAGGGATACGGGGACGGATTTTGTCAATGTGCCGCCGCGCTATCGTTCCAGCTACTTCCTGCATATCTGGGCCAATGGCTATGCCTCCGGCTATTACGCCTATCAATGGACGGTGATGCTGGCCGATGCGTCCTATGCCTGGTTCAGCCAGCATGGCGGGTTGACCAGGGCCAATGGCCAGCGCTTCCGCGATCTCATCCTTTCCAGGGGCCACACGATGGATTACGGCCCCATGTTCCGAGCCTTTTACGGCAAGGACCCAGACATCGGCCCCATGATGGCGCACCGGGGCCTGCTGCATTGACCGGCGGGCGGCTGGTAATCGACACGGGGACCGGCATGCCCGAAGATGCGCGCCGGCGGGTGCTGGACGCCTTTCCATGCCGCCGCGCCACGGGGCAAGGGAGCGGGATTGCAGCCTTCATGAGCTTCGGCTTTGTCCGCCGATCGGGCGGAGAACTTCCGATGAAGAGCGGCGTGGGGCCTGGCGCCTGCAAGGTCGTCCTGATGCTTCAGGACCGGGAGGGGCCATGAACGGCAAGCCCATTCTGGTTCTGGCCGAGGACGAAGCCATGCTGCGAATCCTGGCGGTCGAAATGCTCCAGGACGCCGGCTTTCAGGTTCTGGAAGCGATGGACGGCGTCCAGGGGCTGGAGCTTCTGAAGGCCCATCCCAACGTCTCGCTGCTGGTGTCGGACATCAAGATGCCGCGCATGGATGGTTATGCGCTGGCCCAGGCCGGGCTCGAACTCAAGCCCGCGCTCAAGGTCCTTCTGATGACCGGTTACGCCCAGGAGCCGCCACTGGCGCTGCGGGGCCATGTCAGTCTGCTGCAGAAGCCGTTCAATCTCGAACAGCTCTGCGCGCTCGCGGTGGAACTCACCAACGCCTGACCGTCCCATCTGCCGTGCAAGCGGTGCCCGCCTGGTGCCCGGTGCCGCCGGCGATCCCTGTTCGACAAGGCCCGATCGGCTCTGTATGAAGCGGCCTTATGAGCAAGGCAGCTTTTATCGCGGGCGACTGGGGCACCAGCAACTTGCGGCTTTACCTGTGTGACGCGGCCGGCCAGGTGCTCGCCCGCGGCGAGGGGGAGGGCGCGGCCGTGCCCGATTGCGCCGGCCGGTTTGCCCAGGCGGTTTCGGACTGGGATCGCAGCCACGGGCTTTTGCCGGCCATTTTCTGCGGCATGGTCGGCTCCACCATCGGCTGGAAGGAAGTGCCTTATCTGAAATGCCCCGCCGATCCGTCTGCCATTGCGGCGGCTGCCCTGCGCTTCGAAGTCGATGGCCGCGCCATCGCCATTCTGCCTGGCCTGTCCTGCACCGGCAAAACCGGCGCGGTCGATGTCATGCGCGGCGAGGAGACCCAGATTCTGGGCGCCTTGCGGTTGCATCCGGAACTGCGACAGGGCCGCCATGTCCTCTGCATGCCGGGCACCCATGTCAAATGGGTGGAGCTGAAAGACGGGGCGGTGGTCCGTTTCCAGACGGCGCTGTCGGGCGAATTGTTCGAGTTGTTGCGCCGTCACAGCGTGCTGGCGCGCGACGGTGGCGAGGTGGCGGACAATGAGGCCTTCCTGCGGGGCGTGGCATTCGCCAGGTCCAATCCCGATGCAGACCTGCTTTATCTGGTGTTCAGCACCCGCTCGCGCGTTGTGACCGGCGAGATGCCGAAGGCCGATGCCGCGTCCTATCTGTCGGGCCTGATTGTGGGCAAGGATGTCGGCACCGCGGCCAGGCTGTTGGATCTGCAAGACACAGTGCGGCTGATCTGTTCGCCGGGACTTGGCGCGCTTTATGCCCGCGCCCTGGCCGCCTATGATATTCCCAGTGCGCTGATTGACGGCAATCGCGCGTCTCTATCCGGCCTGATCCTGGCCCATGCGGAAATCTTTTCATGACCCATGCCCTGCTTTCGGAACTGCCGCTGGTCGCCATCCTGCGCGGCGTAACCCCGGCCCGGATCGAGGGTGTGGCGGGGGCGCTGTTCGATGCCGGATTTCGCGCCATCGAAGTGCCGCTGAATTCGCCCGACCCCCTCAAGAGCATCGAGCGTCTGGCGAAAAAATTTGGGGACCATTGCCTGACCGGCGCCGGAACCGTGCTGACGCCGCAACAGGTCGATGACGTCGCGGGCGCCGGTGGAAAGCTGCTGGTCACGCCCAACACCAATCCGGCCGTGATTGCGCATGGTGTGGCCAAGGGCCTTACGGTGATGCCGGGCTTTTATACGCCCAGCGAGGGTTTCGCGGCGGTGGCGGCCGGCGCGCGCTATCTGAAATTGTTCCCCGCCTCGACCGGCGGCATAAGCCATCTCAAGGCCATGCTGGCGGTGCTTCCGAAGAATATACCCGTCTATGCCGTGGGCGGCGCGGGCGCCTCCAACATGAAGGAATGGCGCGCCGCGGGTGCCGCCGGTTTCGGTTTGGGTTCGGATCTCTTCAAGCCCGATTTCACGGACGCGGAGATCGCCGCGCGGGCAAAACAGTGCGTCGAGGCGTTTAAGGCCGCGGACTGACTGTCACAAATGTCATGCCCGCTTTCGCGGGCATGACAATCCGGAATCTACCAGTTGGTGTAGCTCCCATCCGGGCGCTTGTTGATCTGGATCGCCTTGTACGGCTCCGACCAGTCACCGACCAGTTGCAGCTTGCTGGTGTCCAGCGTGATGCCCAGGCCCGGGCGCTCGTTCGGCCACAGCTTGCCATTCTTGAAGTCGTAAGCCTGGGGCAGATAGGGCCAGGGCTGGCGGCCGGCGCTGGTCATTTCCATCAGCGCGATGACGGATGTGGCGGTCAGGCAGTGGACAAGCGCGGTCTCGCCGATCGGGCCGGTGAAGTGCGGGATCAGGCCGCAATAATGCGTCTCGCACAGGGCGGCGATTTTCATGTATTCGGTGATGCCGCCGACATTGGGCACCGTGCAGCGGGCGAAATCGATCAGATTCTGTTCGATCAGCGGGCTCATTTCCCACTTCACGCCATAGATCTCGCCCACCGCCACCGGCACGCGCAGGCGCGGGCGCAGGCTCTTGTAGATCTCGATATTCTCGCCCCGGATCAGGTCCTCGCAGAAGAAGGGCCGCAAGGGCTCCAGCGCGGTGGCCAGGGTGATGGCGTCCTGCGGGTCCATGGTGCCGTGGAAATCGATCGCCCAGGCGCCGTCCTTGCCGGCGCCGCGGCGGATGGCCTGGCAATCCTCGATGGTCTGCTCCACGGCGCGGAAACGATCGAACACCGCATTTTCGCGCACGCCGGTCCGATAGGCGCGGAAGCCTTCGGCGATGCAGGCGCGCGCCGCATCTTCCAGGGTCCCGCCCGGCGGGGTGGGATAGGAGGTGGCATAGCATTCCACATGGTCGCGGCTCTTGCCGCCCAGAAGCTGCCAGACCGGCACGCCCAGGGCCTTGCCCTTCATGTCCCAGAGCGCGACATCCAGCGCGCCGAGGGAATGGGTCTTTTCGCGGCCGGCGGGGTAGAAATAGCCGCGCTCCATCATCTGCCACAGATGCTCGATGCGGAACGGATCCTCGCCGATCAGCATGCCGGCGCACTGTTCCATGGTGGAGGGCTCGCCGCCTTCGCCGACGCCGATCAACCCACCTTGGGTTTCGATGACCACAATATTTGTGGACTGGTTGAAGGTCGGCTGGTGGATATTGGGACGACCCGCCGCGTCGGTCGGCGTTTTGTAATAACGAATGCGCTTGATCTTGTCCTTGGGCAGTCCCAGGGCATAGGCATCCGGCGGCACCCAGGCTGCGGCGGCGGCAGTGCTGAGCAGGCCCTTCATCAAGGTGCGGCGATCCATCTTTCCCTCCCGAATTTTCCGGCGAAATTTGCGCGGTTTCCACGCGCGTATCCCTTTTACCCTCTCGCATAAATCGGCGTGCGGAAAAAGCGCGAGGCGGGATTTGTCATCCCGCGGCTTCTGACATAATCTGGCTTGCAAGTGGCCCCGCCAAAGGGAGCTGCGTCAGCGAAGGCGGCAACAAGACCGTCGGCTGGGGTCGAGGAAACAACAAAAATCAACACCTTATCGGCGCAAGATCGCAAAGCGCGCGGCGGACTTCGGTCGGCCCCGCTGGGGACAGGACAAGCGGGACGAACCCGCACTCGGATGCCGCGCTTCGAAAGGAGCGCGGCGTTCTTTTTTGAGCGTGGCGCCAGGTGCCGGTGCATGCCGCAGTGCAGCGAAACGCTTTTGTGTTTTTTTTCCGGCGCCTGTGCCGTAAAGAACTGCCACGCGTAAAGGGCGCTTTCAGGGAGTTTAAAGGATGCGGGTTCTGAAATTTGGTGCCGCTGTGACGGCATTGCTGGCCGCGGCTTCGCCGGCGCTTGCCGAAAGCACGGTGCTGAAGAATGTCACGGTGATCGACGGCACCGGCGCTCCCGCCAAGCCCAATTCGGCCATTGTGATGACCGACGGCAAGATCGCCTATGTCGGCCCCGTTTCCGGCCTGAAGGCGCCGGCCGGCGCCAGGGAAGTGGACCTGTCCGGCAAATTCGTGATGCCCGGCATCATCGATTCCCACATCCATGTCGGCATGATGAAGGATGTCACCCAGGACGAGAAATTCGAGACGCCGGAGAATGTCACGGCGGACCTGAAGATCTATGCCGCCTATGGCGTCACTGCCGTTCAGGTTCTGGGCACCGACAAGGACTTTGTGCTCGACATGCGCAACCAGCAGCGCAAGGGCCGCCCCAACATGGCGCGGCTGTTCAGCGCCGGCCGGGGCGTGGTCCAGAAAGGCGGCTATGGCGGCCTGTTGGGCGTGACCATACCGGTCTCCACGCCGGAAGAAGCCCGCAAGCTGGTCGCCGAGCAGGCCGCCAAGGGGGTGGATGTCATAAAGCTCTGGATGGATGACGAGCGCAAGACGATCCCGGTCAAGATGACCTATGCCGTTTCCAAGGCCGTCATCGACGAGGCGCACAAGCACAAGCTGCGCGTTATCGCGCATATCTTCTATCTCGCCGACGGCAAGGAATTGCTGCGCCAGGGCGTGGACGGCTTCGGCCACATGGTGCGCGATGTGCCGGTGGACCAGGAATTCCTCAACATGATGAAGGCAAAGGGCGCCTGGCAGGTGTCCGGCACCCTCAGCCGTGAAATGGCTTACAGCCTGGCCATCATGCCCTGGCTGCAGGATCCCTTCTTTACCCGCGGCGTCACGCCCGGCACGGTGACCGCGCTCAAGAGCCGCGACCGCCAGAAGAATGTGATGCTGGGCTTTACCAAATTCCCGGGCCTGCCCTATCAGAAGCAGGTCTTTGCCGACATGGACCGCACCCTGTTCCAGGCGATGGAGAACTGGCAGGCGATGGTGAAGGCCGGCGTGAATGTCGGCATGGGCACGGACTCCGGTCCCAATGGCCGTTATCCCGGCTTCAATGCCCATGAGGAAATGGCCATGCAGGTGCTGGCCGGCCGCACCCCGATGGAGGCGATCAAGTCCGCCACCAGCGACAATGCCCGCTGGCTGGGCGACAAGACCATCGGAAGCATCGAGAATGGCAAGTGGGCCGACCTGGTGGTGCTGGAAAAGAACCCGCTGGACGATATCCGCAACACCCACATGATCGCCCAGGTCTATGTGGCGGGTAACTCTGTGCCGACCATCTGGCAGACCTGCCGCGACCGGCCGGCCAATGCCTGCACCGGCAAGTCCACCGACGTGCCGCACATGCCTTATTGACCGGTCACGGAAACGCCGCTTTCGTGACGGGAGATAGACACCGCATATGAGCGCTGAGGGCGCGGGCTACAACCCGCGCCCCGGCGTTTTTGGGGGGACCATGAACACTGCAAAGCCGACGCGCGTGCGCCACACCATCCTGGGGCTGGTGATCCTGGTCTATTTCATCACCTATCTGGACCGGGTGCTGCTCTCCAACGCATTGCCCGTGATCCAGAAGGAATTCGGATTCAGCCTCGTTACCCTGGGCCTGATCCAGAGCTGCTATCAATGGGCTTACGCGCTCTTCCAGATTCCGGGCGGCTGGTTCGGCGACCGTGCCGGTCCGCGCATCGCCATGGCCAGCGTCGTGGTCTGGTGGTCCATCTTCACCATCATCACCGGCTTTTCCGCTTCGGTCACCATGCTGATGATCTGCCTGGCGCTGATCGGCTTCGGCGAGGCCGGCGCATTTCCGATTGCCAACCGCGCCCTGTCGCGCTGGATGCTGCCGAGCGAACGCGGTATCGCCCAGGGCGCGACCCATGCCGGCTCGCGCCTGGCCGGTGCCCTGACGCCGTTCCTGGTTGCCACGCTGATTGCCGCCTATAGCTGGCACGCGCCCTTCTTCCTGTTCGGTGCGATCGGCCTTGTCTGGGCGGCGGTCTGGGTCTGGTATTACCGCGACGTGCCCAGCGAGCATGGCGGCGTCAATGAGGGCGAGCGGCACAAGATCGTCTCCGCGCTGGGCCATGCCAAGGGGCGGCCGCCGATCCCGTGGAAGCTCATTTTGAGTTCGCGCCAGATGTGGACCGTGGCGGGCATGTATTTCTGCTACGGCTATGCCCTCAACATGTTCATCGCCTATTACCCCAAATATCTGGATGCGGCGCGCGGCTATTCGCTGAAGGAAATGGGCTTCTTCGCCAGCCTGCCCCTTGCGGCGGGCGTGGTGGGCGATATCTGCGGCGGCCTGTTCTCCGACATGATCATTCACAAGACCGGCCGCATCAAATTCGCCCGCCAGAGCGTGGCGATCGTGGGCTTCCTGATCGCCGCCATCTGCTGCCCCCTGGCCGTGTGGGAACCCGACCGCTATCTCAGCGCAGCCCTGTTCGGCCTGACGGTTTTTGGGCTGGAACTGGTTGTCGGCAATGCCTGGGCGGTGACACTGGATATCGGCGGCAGCTTCGCCGGCTCCTGCTCGGCGGTGATGAATACCGCCGGCAATATCGGAGGCGCCCTGATGGCGACGGTGACGGTTTTCATCGTCAGCGCCTATGGGTGGAACTCGGCTTTCTATGCCGTCTCGGCGCTTTCGATGCTGGGAGCCCTGCTCTTTACCCAGATCGACGCCGGGCGAAAGCTGGCGCCGGACACCACCAGCCCGGTCGTCTGACCGCCCAGGGATCGCGCGAAAAGCCTGTTCCCAAAGGCATTTGGGACGGGCTTTTTTGCGGGTTCACTTTTTTGGGGAAATGGGTATGGTCCCGGCCCCATGGAACCTTTCAAGACGCTCGAGGGCGTTGCCGCCCCCCTGAACATGATCAATGTCGACACCGACATGATCATCCCCAAGCAATATCTGAAGACCATCCATCGCACCGGGCTGGGCAAGGCCCTGTTCGACGAGATGCGCTACAATACCGATGGCAGCGAGAAGCCTGACTTTGTGCTGAACAAGCCGGCCTATCGCGGCGCCAGGATCCTGGTGGCGGGCGACAATTTCGGCTGCGGTTCTTCCCGCGAGCATGCGCCCTGGGCGCTGCTGGATTTCGGCATCCGCTGCATCATCGCGCCCAGCTTTGCCGACATTTTCTATGGCAACTGCTTCAAGAACGGCATCCTGCCGATCAAGCTGCCCCAGTCCGATGTGGACAAGCTGATGGACGATGCCGAGCGCGGCGCCAATGCCGTGATCTCGATCGACCTGGAGAAGCAGGAGATCAAGGGCCCGGATGGCGGCACGATCAAGTTCGAGGTCGATCCCTTCCGCAAGCAGTGCCTGCTGAACGGCTGGGACGATATCGGCCTGACCATGCGCACCGAAGACAAGATCGCGGCCTTCGAACAGCAGCAGCACATCCAGCAGCCCTGGATCTAGCCGCGCAGGCGCGAGCCGGAGCGGTCAAACAAATAAAGCGGATAAAATCATGACGAACGAATATAAGCTCCTGCTGGTGCCAGGCGACGGCATCGGCCCCGAAGTGATGGACGCCACCATGCGGGTGGTGGGCTGGTTCGGCCAGAAGGGCCTGGCCTACAAGACCGAGGAAGCGCTTCTGGGCGGCGTCGCCATCGACACGGTTGGGCGCCCCGATCCGGATGAGACTTTCGTTGCGGCCAATGCCGCCGATGCGGTGCTGATGGGTTCGGTGGGCGGTCCCAAATGGGACGGCCTGCCCTTCGCCCAGCGCGCCGAACGCGGCCTGCTGCGCATCCGCAAGGATATGGGCGTGTATGCGAATTTGCGTCCGGCGCTGTGCTTCGATGCCCTGAAGGATGCTTCGACCCTGAAGCCAGAGATCGTGTCTGGTCTCGACATCCTGATCGTGCGCGAGCTGATGGGCGGCGTCTATTTCGGCGAGCCGAAAGAGACAAAGGACCTGCCCGATGGCCAGAAGCGCGCCGTCGATACCGGCGTCTATACCACCAGCGAGATCCAGCGCGTTTGCCGCGTCGCCTTCGACATGGCGCGGCTGCGCGGCAACAAGGTGCACAGCGCCGAAAAGTCCAACGTGATGGTCACGGGCGTGCTCTGGAAGGAAGTGATCACCGAGCTGCACAAGCGCGAATATGCCGATGTCGAGCTGCATCACATCCTGGCCGACAATGCCGCCATGCAGCTGGTGCGCAATCCCAAACAGTTCGACGTGCTGGTGACCGACAATCTGTTCGGCGACGTGCTTTCGGACGAAGCCGCCCAGCTCACCGGCTCGATCGGCATGTTGCCGTCGGCTTCGCTGGGCGACAAGAAGGCCAACGGCCTGCCGTCGGCGCTGTATGAGCCGATCCATGGCTCGGCGCCCGACATCGCGGGCAAGGGCCTGGCCAATCCCATCGCCTCCATCCTCTCCTTCGCCATGTGCCTGCGCTATTCCTTCGGCCTGAAGGACGAGGCGGCGCGGCTGGAAAAGGCGGTCGATACCGTGCTGGCGGAAGGCTATCGCACGGGCGACATCATGCAGCCCGGCATGACCAAGGTCGGCACCACCCAGATGACCGACGCGATCATGAAGGCGCTGGACAAGTCGAAGTAACGCTTCGCTACATCGAATAAAAAAGGCCCCTTGCGGGGCCTTTTTCTTTAGTCCTGCTTGAGGTCTCTTCGCGCCTGATGCAGCAGCGGTTCGGTGTAGCCGCTGGGCTGTTCCTTGCCCTTGAACACCAGATCGCAGGCCGCCTTGAAGGCGATGCCGTCATAGCCTGGCGCCATCGGCTTATAGAGCGGATCGCCGGCATTCTGCTGGTCCACCACCTTAGCCATGCGCTTGAGGGTCTCGTTCACCTGCGCCGGCGTGGTGATGCCATGTTCCAGCCAGTTGGCGATGTGTTGGCTGGAAATGCGCAAGGTGGCGCGGTCTTCCATCAGGCCGACATTGTGAATGTCCGGCACCTTGGAGCAGCCCACGCCCTGATCGATCCAGCGCACGACGTAACCCAGGATGCCTTGCGCATTGTTGTCCAGCTCCTGCTGCACTTCCTCCGGGCTCCAGTTGGGCCGGTCGGCCAGCGGAATGGTGAGAATGTCCGACAGCTTGGCGCGCGGCCGCGATTTCAATTCGTCCTGCCGCTGCTTCACGCTGACCTGGTGATAGTGCAGGGCGTGCAGGGTGGCGGCGGTGGGTGAGGGAACCCAGGCGCAGGAAGCGCCGGCCATGGGATGGCCGATCTTGGCCTTCAGCATGTCGGCCATCCTGTCGGGCATGGCCCACATGCCCTTGCCGATCTGGGCCTTGCCCTGGAAGCCGCAGGCCAGGCCGATATCGACATTCTGGTCTTCGTAGGCGGACAGCCATTTGCTGGTCTTCATCTCGCTCTTGCGCACCATCGGGCCGGCATACATCGAAGTGTGCATCTCATCGCCGGTACGGTCCAGGAAGCCGGTATTGATGAAGACGATGCGATCCCTGGCGGCGCGGATACATTCCTTGAGGTTGGTCGTGGTGCGCCGTTCCTCGTCCATCACCCCGATCTTGAGGGTGTTGCGCGCCACGCCCAGAATATCCTCGATGCCGTCGAACAGGCTGTTGGCGAAACCGACTTCCCTGGGCCCATGCATCTTGGGCTTGACGATATAGATGCTGCCCTTGCGGCTGTTGCGGCGCTTGCCCTTGATGTCGTGAAGGGAGATGAGGCTGGTTATGACACCGTCCATCAGGCCCTCGCCGATCTCGCTGCCATCCGGCAGCAGGATGGCATCGCTGGTCATCAGATGGCCGACATTGCGGATGAAGAGCAGGCTGCGGCCGGGCAGGGTGAAGCTTGTGCCGTCGGGCGCGGTATAGCCGCGGTCCGGATTGGCGCGGCGCTCCATCATCTTGCCGCCCTTTTCGAAGGTGGCGGTCAGCGTGTCATTGAGCAGGCCCAGCCAGTTGCGATAGGCGCCCACTTTGTCTTCGGCATCGACGGCGGCGATGGAATCCTCGCAATCCATGATGGTGGTGATGGCCGATTCCAGCACCACATCGCTGATGCCGCACCGGTCCGTTTTGCCGATGGGGTGGGTCTTGTCGAACTGGACCTCGATATGCAGGCCGTTATGGGCCAGCAGGATCGCCGATGGCGCCTTTGGGTCGCCCACGACGCCCTTGAACTGGGCCGGGTCCTTGAGCGCCGGCACCAGCCGGCCATTTTCGATGGCGATACCGTCGATGTCCGCCCATGAGGTTCCCGCCAGCGGCGCGGCGCGGTCCAAAAGGTCGCGGGCGAAGGCGATCACCTTTTCGCCGCGCTTCTGGTTATAGCCTTTGCCCGCCGCCAGCTCGCCGTCCTGCGGGATGGCATCGGTGCCATAGGCGGCGTCATAAAGACTGCCCCAGCGGGCATTGACCGCATTCAGGGCGAAGCGGGCGTTGGTCAGCGGCACCACCAATTGCGGGCCCGCGATGGTCGCGATCTCGGGATCGACATTCTGCGTGCCGATCTGGAAGTCGTCTCCCTCCGGCACCAGATAGCCGATCTCTTTCAGGAATGCGGTATAGGCGGCCTGATCTATGGGCCTGGCCGGGTTTGCCTTGTGCCAGGCGTCGATGGCGGCCTGCAGACGGTCGCGTTCGGCCAGCAAGGCCCGGTTCTCCGGCATCAGCCTGGTGGCCAGGGCGGCGAAGCCCACCCAGAATTTGTCTGCTTCCACGCCGGTGCCCGGCAGGGCTTCGTTCATCACAAAGTCGTGCAGCACCCGCGCCACTTGCAGACCATGAACCGTAATTCTTTCCACCATGACGCTCTTCTTTGTGAGGAATTTGAGAGGGAGCGGAAGATTAAGACGGCCCCTTGCAAACGGAAAGGCCCAAACGAAAAGGCCGGACCCAGCGGGCCCGGCCTTGGTTCGGTGGCTTTTGTCGGCCCCGTCAGCTTGGGATCATCCAGGGCCAGACATGCTGCTGCAGGAACACCAGGATGCCCAGCAGCACGGTGAAGATGATGGAATGCATGAAGGTGCGCCGGAAGATCACGGACTCATGGCCCTTCAGCTCGCTCACCGCCACGCCGGTGGCGATATTCTGCGGCGAGATCATCTTGGCGAACACGCCGCCCGACGAGTTGGTGGCGGCCATCAGCACCGGGCTCAGGGGCGGAACGGCCTGGTTGGCGGCCACGACCTGGAGGTTGCCGAACAGGGCATTGCCGGAGGAATCGCTGCCCGACAGGAACACCGCGACCCAGCCCAGGAAGGCCGAGAGCAGCGGGAACAGCGGACCCGCCGACGCAACGGCCTTGCCCAGCGTGTAGGTCATGCCGGAATAGTTGGCCAGATAGGCCAGACCCACGATGGCGGTCACGGTCAGGGTCGGCAGCATGATCTGCTTCCAGGCCGTACCGATCGCCTGGAAGAATTTCGAGATGCCGACGCCGGTGACCAGGGCGGTCAGGATGGCGGTCACCAGAATGGCGGTTCCGGTGGCCAGCGGCTGAAAGCTCCAGACCGCCGCATAGGGCTTGCCATAGAGCGTGATGAAGACCTGGTTGTGCAGGCCCGGCCACTGGATCGCCTGCTGGCCCCATGTGGCGACCTTGAAATGGGTCCAGGGGATGACCACGGCGCACATGACCAGCCAGGGCAGCCAGCCCTGCCACAGCGGCACCCTGGCATGGGCCGAGTTGGGGTCTTCGACCGGCTTCACCAGCGCATATTCGGCGCTATAGGCGGGCTGCCAGACCTTCAGGAACAGCACCGTGCAGATCAGGGACGAACCGGCCGAAATGACGTCGGTGAGCTGATAACCCAGATAGTTCGAAGCCAGAAACTGGCCGGTGGCGAAGGCGCCGCCGGCGACCAGCAGCACCGGGAACAGGGCGCGCACCGACTTCATGCCGCCGAACATGGCCATGACATAGAAAGGCAGCAGCAGGGCGAAGAAGGGAAGCTGCCGTCCGACCATGGCGCCCAGGGTGGAATCGGGCAGGCCGGTGACGCCGGCCAGGGTGGTGATCGGAATGCCCAGCGAGCCGAAGGCCACCGGGGCGGTATTGAAGATCAGCGCATAGACCACCGCGTCCAGCGCCTTGAATCCCAGCATGATCAAAAGCGAGGCAGTGATCGCGACCGGGGCGCCGAAGCCGGACACGCCTTCGAGCAGCGAGCCGAAGCCATAGCCGATGACGATCAGCACGATGCGGCGGTCGTTGGGCAGGTGCGCCAGCACCCAGCGGCGGAAGGCGTCGAACCGCCCCGACAGGACGGCGGTGTTGTAGAGGATCAGCGCGGCGAACACGATCCACATGATCGGCCACAGGGCGAAGGCGACGCCCGCGGCGGTGGCGTCCAGCGCCAGGCCCACCGGCATCTGCCAGACCCCGATGGCGACGATCAGGCCGGAGGCGAGGCCGGCCAGCGATGCCTGCCAGGCCGGGCGCTGCAATACGCCCAGCATGACCAACACGACCACGATCGGTATGGCCGCGACCAGGAAGGACAGGCCCAGACTGTCGGCCACGGGTGTCAGCAATTGATTGAACATCTTGGTCCCTCCGTCTTTGGCGCGCGCGCCAGTCCCCATGCCTGCCGGCGCGCATCGTGCGGCGCGCCGGTTCGAGGTTTTGTGAATGTGGCTTTCACGGGAAGAACGCGGCTCGCCGTCGCGATCCGGCTCGGGATGCCCCGCTAAACCCCCTCAGATCCCCGCTTTCTTGGGAAGCGTTAAATCAAAAAAAACCGTTTCGGCCAAGGCATTTAAAAGCTGCACTGCACCATTTGGCGCCGCGTAAAAGCCCTGTCAGGCGTTCCAGGTCGAGGCGACGTGATCGGGGTCATCCTGCGAGCTGCGCTCGGCCATCAGGAAGGTGTAATAGCCGCAACCGCCGCCGGGATATTCCCGGCAGATGGTGGGACGGGCTGTATAGATGGTGCAGCGGCGCTTTTCGGTATCGAAAAACTGGCAGATCTTGCCGAAATGCTTATCGGCCTTGCGGCGCATGGCATATTTGGCTTCCGGGTCCACCTTGGTGAACTTCTTGCGGGCGGTCTCGAAATCCAGCCCGAAATGGCGGGCCAGCCGCTCGACATCCCGCTTGGTGAGCTGGATCAGCGGATAGGAGCAGCAATAGCCCGGACACTTGGCGCAATTGTATGTTGGCACGTGACAACCCGGTTCAAATCGATACGGCCAAGGACTTAGCATGAACGCGTTAGGCCGCCACGCTGGTCCGGCAGAGGGCGACGCCGTGACGCGCCGCCGCGCATTCACCCCGGTCTTGTCCTAGAATTGCCCCCATCATCGCGGTATCAAAAGCCAATGGCCACGCAGCCGATCTTCTTCGATGCCTCCGGACGCCGGGCCGCGCGGATCAAGGTTGTGGCCTGGGTGGTGAGCATTGCCGCCCTGGTCATATTCGTCGGCTTTGTCACCAGCCTGGTCCTGTCGCCGCCCGTTGCCGGCCTGAACCTGCCGGGCAGCCGGACGCTTACGGCGCCCAACCTGGTCAAGCGGGCGCAGAAGCCCGGACTGCTGCCCCGCGCCGAACGGCTGGCGGCCGCGGCAAGGCTGCGCCGCCTGGAAGACATCGCCAAGCAGCGCCATGCCCAGGGCACGCTGCCCAGCCGGGTCCTGCCGGCAATCCTGAAACCGCAAGACGGCCGGCCGCTGGCGATCGGCTTCTACACCAACTGGGGCGGCAAGAACGATCCAAGCTGGCCGTCGCTGCGCCGTTCTCTGAAGACGCTGGACTGGGTGATACCGGTCTGGGCCACGCTGGACGGGCCCGACATGAAATTCCGGACCTGGATCGACAAGCGCGGCCTGGATTTCATGCGCGCCAACAAGCCCGGCATCGCCATCCTGCCCATCGTGCAGAACGCCAGCGCGGGCGAATGGGATGGCGAGGGGCTGGCCAAGCTTCTGGCCGACCGCGCCCGCAGCGATCAGCTTCTGGATCAGATCGTCGGCTTTGTCGCCGCCAACAAGTTCCAGGGCATCACCATCGATTTCGAGGATGTGCCGGCGAGCGCCCACAAGGATCTGGAAGACTTTCTCAGCCGACTGTCGGCCGCCTTCGCGCCCCATGACTGGATCATCACCCAGTCGGTGCCCTTTGACGATGAATCCTGGCCTTACCGCACCTATGCCGACATCGTCGATTACACGATCCTGATGGCCTACGACCAGTTCGAGGACAAGAGCGGCCCCGGCCCGGTCGCGGGCCAGGGCTGGTTCGAGCGCATTCTCGACAACCGCATGAAGCAGCTCTCGGCGGATTCCACCGTCATCGCAATCGGCTCTTATGGCTATGACTGGGTGAAGGGCGGCCAGACCAAGGCGGACAGTTTCGAGGATGCGATGACCGCGGCGCGGGACAATGGCGCCACGGTGCTGTTCGATCCCGCTTCCAACAATCCGCATTTCAGCTATCAGGACACCGACGGAACCCATCATGTCTGGTTTCTGGATGGCGTCACCGCCTTCAACCAGATTCACACCGCCGATCCCTATCGTCCGGCGGGCTATGCCCTGTGGAAGCTGGGATTCGAGGACCCGTCGGTTATTCCCCTTTTGGGCAGGCCTTACGGCACGCCCGCCCCGGACAGCCTGAAACGCATCGCCAACAATCTGGAGAATGTCGATTATGACGGCCAGGGCGAATTCCTGCGGGTGGAAGGCGATCCGGCGCTGGGCGCGCGCAGCCTGACCATCGAACAGGCGACCGGCGATATCATCGACGAAAATTACGACAGCCTTCCCACCAGCTACATCATCCGGCGGGGCGGCCGGGTGCCGGGCAAGCTGGCGATAACCTTTGACGACGGTCCCGATCCCGCCTGGACGCCGGAGATCCTGCGCATATTAAGGGAAAAGCACGTTCCCGCCGCCTTCTTCACCATCGGCGCGAACATGGAAGCGCATCCCGGCCTGACCTTGCAGATCGTCAAGGAAGGCCATGAGGTGGGCAACCACACCTTTACCCATCCCAATCTGGCGGAAACCTCGCTGGCGGCGACCAGGCTGGAACTGAACGCCAGCCAGCGCCTGTTCCAGGCTCTGACCGGACGCTCGCTGATGCTGTTCCGCTCGCCCTATCTCAGCGACTCCAATCCGTCCGATGCCGAGGAGATCGAGCCGATCAAGCAGGCCCAGGCGCTGGGCTATATCGAGGTTACCTCCAATCTCGACACGCTGGACTGGCAGGCCGAGACGGTGCCTGAGATGATGGGCAATGTGTACAAGGCGCTGAACCACCCCAATCCCGATCTGCGCGGCAACATCATCCTGATGCATGACTCGGGCGGGGACCGCAGCAAGACGTTGCTGCTGCTGCCGCAACTGATCGATTCCCTGCGCGCCAAGGGGTATCAGTTCGTGCCGCTGTCGGAGCTGGTGGGAAAGACCCGCGACGAGGTGATGCCGAAGCTGCCTCTGACCATGTCGCTTTATGCCGACCGGGCCGTGTTCCTTGCCATCAGCCATGTCGGCCAGTTCCTTTATTACTGTTTCATCGGCGCGATCGTGCTGGGCCTGGCGCGGCTGTTCGCGCTGGCAGGCCTTGCGCTCTGGAAACGCATCCGCGGGCCGGGGACCCCGGCAGAGTCCGACGGCCCAAAGCCCGTCGTGACCGTGCTGATCCCCGCCTTCAATGAAGAGAAGGTGATCGTCACCACCATCGAGCGCATCCTGTCCAGCGACTATCCCAACCTGGACGTGCTGGTGATCGACGATGGCTCCAAGGATCACACCGCCTATATCGCCCGGTCACATTTCCGGGATGAGCGGCGTGTCAGCGTCCTCAGTATTCCCAATGGCGGCAAGGCCAATGCGCTGAATGTCGGCATGGAGCATGCCAAGGGCGAAGTGGTGGTGGCGCTGGATGCCGACACGCAGTTCGAGCGCACCACCATTTCCCGGCTGGTGCGCTGGTTCGGCGACCCGGAGATCGGCGCCGTGGCGGGCAATGCCAAGGTCGGCAATCGCATCAACATGATCACCCGCTGGCAGGCGCTGGAATATATCGTGGCGCAAAATCTGGAGCGCCGGGCACTGTCGGCGCTGGATACGCTGACCGTGGTGCCGGGCGCGGTGGGCGCCTGGCGGCGCGATGTGCTGCGCGAGCTTGGCGGTTTTCCCGCCGATACGCTGGCGGAAGACCAGGACCTGACCATCGCCATCCAGACCCAGGGCTATCGGGTGCAGTTCGATCCCAGCGCCGTCGCCTGGACCGAGGCGCCCGCCACGGTGAAGGGCCTGGCCAAGCAGCGTTTCCGCTGGGCCTATGGCACCCTGCAATGCCTGTGGAAGTATCGCCGCATCACCTTCAATGCCCAGTATGGCGAATTGGGGCTGGTGGCGCTGCCGCAGGTCTGGTTGTTCCAGATTCTGCTCACCACCCTGGCGCCGGTCGCCGACCTGCTGCTGCTCTGGCAGCTCATCGCCGAATATATCAACTATACCCAGCATGTCGGCACCTATACGGGCGACAATCTGCGGATCGTCGGCATCTATTATGCGATCTTCATCGTGGTCGATATTCTGGCGGCCATGGTCGGCTTCGTGATGGAAAAGGGCGAGGACTGGCGGCTGCTCTGGTGGTTGCCGCTGCAGCGCTTCGGCTATCGCCAGATCATGTATTATGTGGTGGTGCGCTCCCTCTGGACGGCATTGCGCGGGCCTTTTGTCGGCTGGGGCAAGCTGGAACGCCACGGCACGGTGCGCGCGCGCGCCTAGTGAAAATCCCTGGATGGGGGAAGGATGCGCACCTGCCTGGGGTGACGCTGCGCCGGCCGGGAGTTCGGCAGGTCCTGGCTCGCCAGAAGGCGCAGATCCGAGCTGCGGTCGATCAGCCGCTCGGCCATCAGATGCACGATGCCTTCCGGGCTTCTCTGCACCTTGCCTTCGGCCAGGAGCAGGCGTGAACCCATGATCTCCTTGCGGCAAAGCCGCCGCCGCTCCATCCCTGGGCCAAAACTTCATGCAGGGCGCCGGCCCGCAGCCCCCCTCCCAGCAGGGTATCGACCGCTAGCGCCCCCAAAGGGATGGGCGCCCGATCGGCAGGCAAGCCATATCGCGCCATAAAATGGCGCAATTTCGCCAGTTTTGCACTTTTGTTCATGATACGTTCTATAATGCTTGAAGGCCGAAAAGAGTCAATCGCCCGGATGCGTAAGTTCCTGTTTGTGAATCATTCTTCGAGCGCATAGACACGCATAAGCTTAGTGCGTATCTGGCATGTTGCGCCGCAACTGGCGGCGTGTTCACATGCCGGGTAATTTCTAAGAAACGGGCATTTTCTTGGCTTTCCTTGAGGAGGGCTGGGGAGGTGCGTCCGTTCGCATCGCTGGTTGGGGTTCGAGTATGGGTTTGCCGCCGAAACAGGGTCTTTATGACCCGCGCAACGAGCACGACGCTTGCGGTGTTGGTTTTGTCGCCAACATCAAGGGCGCCAGGTCCCATGAGATCATTGGGCTGGGCCTCCAGCTTCTGATCAATCTCGACCATCGCGGCGCGGTCGGCGCCGATCCGCTGGTGGGCGATGGCGCGGGCATCCTGATCCAGATTCCCGATCCCCTGTTCCGCGAATGGGCGAAGGAAACCGGCGTGAAGCTGCCGGAGCCGGGCAAATATGCCGTGGCCATGTGCTTCCTGCCGCAGGAAGCCAAGGCGCGCGAGATCGTCGTCAAGCAGTTCGAGCATTTCATCAAGGTGGAAGGCCAGAAGCTGCTGGGCTGGCGCGATGTGCCGACCGATCCCGCCGGACTGGGACAGACCGTGCTCGATGGCATGCCGCTGATCCGCCAGGCGATCATCGCCGCCGGCCCCCACACCAAGAACCAGGACCAGTTCGAGCGCAAGCTGCTGACCATCCGCAAGCAGGCCCAGAATCCGCTTGCCGACCTGGCCAAGAAGCACAAGAACCCGGCCATCCAGCATCTCTACATTCCCAGCATGTCCACGCGCACCGTGGTCTATAAGGGCCTGCTGCTGGCGCATGATGTCGGACGCTTCTATCGCGACCTGCAGAATCCGCTGACCGTGTCGGCGGTGGCGCTGGTGCATCAGCGCTTCTCCACCAACACCTTCCCGTCCTGGAAACTGGCGCATCCCTATCGCTATATCGCCCATAACGGCGAGATCAACACGGTGCGCGGCAATGTGAACTGGATCAATGCGCGCCGCCGCAGCATGGAGTCCGGACAGCTCGGGCCGGATCTCGACAAGATGTGGCCGCTGATCCCGCATGGCC
>CAYFKU010000007.1:0-8134 GCA_964343955.1 uncultured Rhizobium sp.
GAGACCTTTTGGATTTTTCGACACGACGTTCTTCTTGAGCTCCAAGAACGTTTGGAGCAACTCCGCGCCCTTGAAGTGGGCTATACCTTTGGCGCGGCGATTACGGATGCCCTCCCGCTGGGGGTTGATACACCCGAGGATCTCAAGATAGCTGAGAATAGATTAGAGCATTGTTGATTTAAATCAAAAATGCTCCAGGTCAATGAAAATAGTCATAAATAATCTGGGCGATTTTTATATTAATACCCGGCACTTTCTGTAAATCCGAAACCCCCGCCTCCGAAATCGCCTGAAGAGATCCAAAGTATTGTAAAAGATCGCGCTTACGTTTCATCCCAATACCCTTGATGTCATCCAGTCGGGATTGGGACAGACTTTTCTGTCGTTTGTGGCGATGGGTGCCGATGACAAATCGATGGGCTTCATCCCGCAAACGCTGGAGATAGTGAAGAAGCGGATCGGTACTCTCGAACATAAACGGGGGCCGATCTGTCATAAAAAACCGTCCTCGTCCTGCATTACGCTCCGGGCCTTTAGCTACCCCCACTAAAGGAATGGACCCGAGGCCCAATTCTTCCATGACCGTACGTCCAACATTCAGTTGCCCTTGCCCACCATCAAGGAGGATCAAATCGGGTAAATGCGCTTCTTCAGCCTGATGGAAGCGTCGACGTAGGACCTCGCGCATCATGGCGTAATCGTCACCGGGCGTAAGGTCTTCGGTCTTGATGTTAAACTTGCGGTACTGGTTCTTTTCGAAGCCGTCCGGCCCGGCCACGATGAAGGCGCCAAGCGCATGCGCGCCCTGGATGTGGGAATTGTCATAGACCTCGATGCGTCGCGGCGGCTGGTCCAGCCCGAAGGTGTCAGCCACGCCTTCCAGCAATTGCGTCTGGGCGCTGTTCTCGGCCATCCGGCGGCCGAGCTGTTCGCGGGCATTGGCCATGGCCCGTTCCATGATCTCGCGCTTTTCGCCCCGCTGGGGCTTTGAGATTTCCACTTTGTGCCCGGCGCGCAGGCCCAGCGCCTCGGACAGCAGCTCGCAGCCGGTCAGCTCCTCGCTGGTCAGGATCAGCCTGGGCGCGGTGCGCTCGTCATAGAATTGGCCGACAAAGCTCTCCAGCACTTCCGCCAGCGGCACGTCGTTGCCGTGACGGGGGAAATAGGGCCGGTTGCCCCAGTTCTGACCGCCGCGGAAGAAGAAGACCTGGATGCAGGTATGGCCGCCTTCACTGTAGGCGGCGAACAGATCGGCTTCCTCGAAGGTGGAGGGGTTCACTCCCTGCGAGGACTGGATATGGCTCATGGCCTTGAGCCGGTCGCGCAACTTGGCCGCGGCCTCGAAATCCATGGCGTCCGATGCCCTGGTCATCTCGGCTTTCAGTTCGTCCTGTACCACCTGGCTTTTGCCATGAAGGAAGGCTTCCGCTTCCTCGACCAGTTCGTGATAGCTGGCCAGGTCGATGCGATTCACGCAAGGCGCGCTGCAGCGCTTGATCTGGAACAGCAGGCAGGGTCGGGTGCGGCTTTCGAACACCGAATCCGAGCAGGACCGCAGCAGAAAGGCGCGCTGCAGGGTGTTGAGGGTGCGGTTGACCGCGCCGGCGCTGGCGAAGGGCCCGAAATAGACGCCCTTGGTGGTCCTGGCGCCGCGATGTTTCAGAAGCTGCGGGAAAGGATGATCCTCGCGCAGCAGGATATTGGGGAAACTCTTGTCGTCGCGATAGCTGACATTATAGCGGGGCTTCAGCCGCTTGATCAGGTTGGATTCCAGCAGCAGCGCTTCGGTCTCGCTGGCGGTGGTGACGAAGATCATCTCCGCCGTCTCGGCCACCATGCGGGTCAGCCGGTCGGCATGCACCCCGCCGCGGGCATAGGAACCAACGCGCTTCTTCAGGCTCTTGGCCTTGCCGACATAAAGCACATCGCCCGCCGCGTTCAGCATGCGATAGACGCCGGGTGCGTCCGGCAGGGTTTTCAGGTAAGCGGCAATGCGCTCGGGCCCTTTCAGGGGTGTTTCGTCGGGCGCGTCAGGGGAATTCATGTCCGCAATATATTAGCGGGTACGCTCAATTTCTATTCCCACGCTTTCGGCCGCCGTCAGGGCTTCCAGCTTTTCCACCCGGACCCGAACCGTGCGGACCCGGGCATCCTCGAAACAGGCGGCGGCGATGCGTTCGGCCAGGGTCTCGGCCAGCCGGACATGGCCTTCGGCGATGATGGCGCGGATGCGCTTTTCCACCGCGTGATAATCGACGACATTTTCCAGCATGTCCTGGGCGTCGGCGATGTCGTCGGTCGCCAGATCGACATTGATGCGCACTTTCTGGGTGCGGCCCACTTCCTGGCGATAGACGCCGATATGGGCGGGCAGTTCCAGATTGCGGATGAAGACATGGCGGATGCCGCGCACGGCGCTGGCGAAGCGCGGCGCCTCAGCCTTGCTCATTCGCCCCCCATCACGTCCGGGGTCTGCCAGATCAGATGCTGGCCGCCATCCACGGCAATCATCTGGCCGGTGACGGCTTCGGCCTGCAGCAGATAGCGCACCGCGCCGCAGATATCGGCGGGATCGGCGCCACGGCCCAGAATGGTGGCGTCGCGCTGGCGGTTGAAGTCCTCATCGGACTGGCGCGGATTCTTCAGGGTCGGTCCCGGCCCCACGGCATTGACGCGGATCTGCGGGCCCATGCCCTGCGCCAGGGTTCTGGTCAGCCAGAACAGGCCCGCCTTGGAAAGGCTGTAAGACAGGAACTGCGGCGTCGGCTTCAGCACCCGCTGGTCGATGATATTGACGATATTGCCGCCAGTATCCGCCGGCAGTTGCGCGGCGAACATCTGCGCCAGCCGGAAAGGCGCGCGCAGGTTGGCCTCCATGTGATCGTCCCAGCTCGCGCGGGTGGCGCTTCGCCAGTCGTCATTCTCGAACAGGGAGGCGGAATTGATCAGCGCGGTCAGCGGCCCGATCGCATTGGCCGCGGCCGGCACAACGGTTTCCACCTCGCTTTCTTGCGCGAAATTGGCTTGAATCGTGACGGCCTGAACGCCATGCGAACGGATTTGCGACGCCACGTCTTCGGCATCGGCCGCCGAGCCGTTGTAGTGAATGGCGACGTTCCAGCCTGCGCTGCCCAGGTCCAGGGCGATGGCCCGCCCCAGCCGCTTGGCCGCGCCGGTGACCAGAACGTTTTTCAACTAAGAAACCCGATTGTTTTCTTCACCTCGTCCATGACCGGGGTGGCGATGGCGCGGGCGCGGGCGGCGCCCTGTGCCAGGATGCGGTCGATCTCGGCCGGGTCGGACAGAAGCTCGCGCATCTTGCGGTTCACCGGCTCCAGTTCGCTGACCGTCAGGTCGGCCAGCGCGGTCTTGAAGCCGGAAAATTGCTGACCGGCAAATTGTGCGATCACCGTGTCCAGGTCCTTGTCGGCCAGGGCGGCATAGATGTTCAGCAGGTTCTCCGCCTCGGGCCGGTCTTTCAGTTCGTCCTTGCTGGACGGCAGGGGCAGGGGATCGGTCTTGGCGCGCTTGATCTTGTTGGCGATGGTGTCGGCATCGTCCGTCAGGTTGATGCGGCTCATGTCGCTTTCGTCCGACTTGGACATTTTCCTGGCGCCGTCGCGCAATGACATCACGCGGGTCGCCGTGCCGGTGATCACCGGTTCAGGCTGCGGGAAGAAATCCGGAACCTTATAGTCATTGTTGAACTTGCCCGCGATGTCGCGCGCCAGTTCCAGATGCTGCTTCTGGTCCTCGCCCACCGGCACATGGGTGGCGCGATAGACCAGAATGTCGGCGGCCATCAGCACCGGATAGGTGTAAAGCCCCACCGACGCCCGCTCCTTGTGCTTGCCCGACTTTTCCTTGAACTGGGTCATGCGGTCCATCCAGCCCAGCCGCGCGACGCAGTTGAGCACCCAGGCCAGCTCGGCATGTTCGGGCACGCGGCTCTGGTTGAAGATGGGCGTGTTGATATCGACGCCGGCGGCGATATAGGCGGCCGCGACCTCGCGGATCGAGCGCGCCAGTTCTTCCGGCCTGGCATAGCCGGCATCGGCCGTGATGGCGTGCATGTCCACGACGCAGAACAGGCAATCCATCTGCTTCTGCATCTTCACCCAGTTCTTCAGCGCCCCCAGGTAATTGCCCAGGTGCAGGGTGTTGGTGGGCTGCATGCCCGACAGGACGAGTTGCTTGTGGCTCATGGCCCCCGCATTTTCTTCCGAAAATGCGGCCTCCTTCTGAAAAAAGCTCTTATGCCTTGGCGGGCGCGTTGCCTTCAAGGGGTGTGGGCGCAAGGGCCGCTTTCAGCCGCTTTTCCACCGCCTGCAGCCGCGCCGGATGCACGATTTTGTGGCCGAAGCCGTCGCGCACATAGAAAACGTCCACCGCCCGCTCGCCATAGGTCGCCACCATGGAGGTGGAGATGGAAAGCCCCGCCTCGAAGATGGCCTGGGTGATGTCATAGAGTAGGCCGGGCCGGTCCAGGCATTCCACCTCGATGACCGTGGCGATGCGGCTGGCCTCATTGTCGAAATGCACCATGGGCTGGATGCTGAAGGCGCTGGCCTTGCTGCGCACGGTTTTGCGGGCTAGTTCGCGCCGGGGCCGCAATTCGCCGCGCAGGGTCCGTTCGATGGTTTTGCGCAGCCGCGCCAGCCGCTCCGGGTCGCCGAAGGCCTCGCCCTCCTGGTCCTGGATCGAGAAGACGTCCACCGCGAAACCGTCGCTGGTGGTGAAGGCCTTGGCATCGACGATCGTGCCGCCCGCGGTGGCGATGGCGCCGGCAAATTGCGAGAACAGGCCGGCATTGTCCGGGGTATAGAGCAGCACTTCGGTGATGGCGCGGAAATTGTTGGTGACCGCATCCAGGGCCAGCAGCTTTCCTTCCGCATCGGCCCTGGCCAGCACGCGGGCATGGCGCTCCAGCTCGTCCTCGTCGAAGGCCAGCCAGTAATTGTCATAGTGGCGCGTCAGCGCCTTTTCGCGCTGGGCCGGGGTGAAATCGGCCAGCCGCGCTTCCAGCGCCTGCTTGGCGGCGGCGACACGGTTGGAGCGCGACGGCACCTGGTCGCCGCCCATCATCATGTTCTCGGCGGCGTAATAAAGCTCGCGCAGCAACTGGCCCTTCCAGCCGTTCCACACCCCGGGTCCCACGGCGCGGATATCGGCCACGGTCAGGATCAAGAGCAGGCGCAGCATTTCCGGCGACTGCACCAGCTCCACGAAATCGCGCACCGTCTTGGGATCGGAAACATCGCGGCGCTGGGCGGTATCGCTCATCACCAGATGGTTCTTCACCAGCCAGGCGACGGCGGCGGTGTCGTTGGACGACAGGCCCAGGCGCGGGCACAGGCTTTGGGCGATGGCGGCGCCGACATCGCTGTGATCGCCGGGCAGGCCCTTGGCCATGTCGTGCAGCAGGATGGCGCAATACAGGACATTGCGCGACTGGATGCGCTTGATGATATCGGATGTGAGGGGATGGTCTTCCTTGTGGGTGCCGCGCTCGATGGCCGCGACATTGCCGACGGCGCGGATCAGATGCTCGTCCACCGTATAATGGTGGTACATGTTGAACTGCATCAGCCCCACGGCATGGCCGAATTCGGGGATGAAGCGGCCCAGCACGCCCGCTTCGTTCATCAGCCGCAGCGCCCGTTCCGGATCGTGGCGCGAGGTGAGCACCTCCAGGAAGGCGCGGTTGGCCTCGGCATTGCCCCGCACCGCATCGGTGATCAGGTCCAGGCTGCGCGTGACGGTGCGCAGCGCATGGGGATGGATGTCCACGCCCTTGATGTCGGCGATATGGAACATGCGCAGGATATTGGCGGGATCGGCGCGGAACACGGCGGGATTGGCGTTCAGCCGGCCATTCTCGACATAGAAATCGTCGTCCTGGCTGCGCGGGCGCAGGAAGCCCGGCAAAATGCGAGTCAGGTCGCGGCGCGGCTTCTTGTGCTGTTCCTCCAGCGCGGCGCAGAAGATGCGGGTCAGGTCGCCGACATCCTTGGCCACCAGAAAGTAGGCGCGCATGAAGGCTTCCACGGCGCGGCGCGGCTTTTCGGCATCGACATAGCCCAGCTCCGCCGCCAGGGCCGGCTGCACATCAAAGAACAGCCGTTCCTCGGCCCGGCCCAGCAGATAGTGCAGCCTGACGCGCACATTCCACAGAAAGGCCTCCGCATTCTGGAAGGTGCGATATTCCTCGCGGGTGAAGACGCCGTGATTCACCAGCTCGACGGTATTCTCGACGTGATAGAGATATTTGCCGATCCAGTAGAGGGTTTGCAGATCGCGCAAGCCCCCCTTGCCTTCCTTGATGTTGGGTTCGACCAGATAGCGGCTTTCGCCCTGGCGCTCATGGCGGCGGCCGCGCTCCAGCAGCTTGGCTTCGACAAAGTCGCGGCCATTGCCGGTGGCGACATCGGTCCAAAATCTCATGCGCAGTTCCTGATACAGGGCCTCGTCGCCCCACAGAAAGCGCGTCTCCAGAATGGCGGTGCGGATGGTGACGTCCTGCTTGGCCAGGCGCACGCATTCGGCCAGGCTGCGGGTGGCGTGGCCGACCTTCAGGCCCAGGTCCCACAGCATGTAGAGAATGAATTCGATGACGCTTTCGCCCCAGGCGGTCTGCTTGAAGGGGCGCAGGAACAGCAGGTCGATATCCGACCCCGGCGCCAGCTCGCCGCGGCCATAGCCGCCGGTCGCCACCACCGCGATGCGCTCGGCGCTGGAGGGATTCTGGGCGTAATAGACATGCTTGGTGGCAAAGTCATAGATGACCTGGATCACCGCATCCTGCAGCGCCGACAGGGCGCGCGCCGCCGCCAGGCCCGCCAAGCCTTCCTTTTCCACCGCATAGCGGACGCGTTCGCGCCCCTTGTTGAATGTCTCCTTGATCAGGTCCAGGCCCAGCTTGCGGCGGGCGCCCAGATCGCCGGTCTCGCGCGCCAGCGCGGTCAGGCCCCGGCGCATGGCGTCGGCATCGATCAGCTCTCGCAGGGGAAGGGTGGCGGGTTTCTCAAGGCCCATGGCGGCGCGGATCATGTCATGCGGGGGCAGGGGTTACCACCCGGCCGGTTAACGCCGGCCGGCTGGGCTCGCAACGGGAAGCGGTTGGCCGGCCTTGCGCGGGGGCCGCGCGGCGGGCCCCACGGTGCGGATCACCACCCCGCAGGCGATCCGCTCGCCCGCATTACCCATGGGCTGTGTGCGGTAATCGTCGCCCCGCGCCGTCACGATCACCGACACGCCGTCGCGATCGAAGATGGATCGCTTGCCGTTGCCCAGGCTGAAGCCGGTGGCCAGCACGCTGGCATGCAGCCGCCCGTCGGCGCCCGCGAACTGGCTGGGCAGGTCGCCCGCCATGGGACCGCCCTCGGCCAGATAGCCATGCTGCTTGCCGGGGATCAGGGTCAGGATCGGCCCCGCGCTGGTAAAGCCGGTCCTGGGATCGCAACTGCCGCTGGTGTGCAGATGGATCGCATGCGGACCCGGCGAAAGCCCTTGCAGGTCGAAGGTGATCAGCACGCCGCGATTGACGGTGGCGAAATCGACGCTGCCGGCCGGCTTGCCGTCGCGGTTCACCAGTCGCGCCACGGCATGGGCCTTGCGCGCGGCCTGGGCCGAAAGCGATGCCAGGCAAAGCGTCATAACGCACAAAAGCAGAAAACGGCTCACGGCACCCTCCGCCAATCCGCACAGCCTGCCATAGCGCGCAAAGCGGGGGAACCGGCAAGCCGGTCCGCACGCTTTGGCAAGGGGTCATGCACCCGCCCGGAAAAGAGGGAGTCTTCCATGCGTCACGTTACGATCACGGCCGCCGCCTGCCTTGCACTGTCCAGCCTGATGTTCCCCACCGGCGCGCAGGCCGCGCAGGACAGGCCGGTCACCATCAATGGCGTGGAGCTGGTCTGCACCGGCGTCGGCTCGGCCAAGGACGATCCGCGCTGGAGCGCCTATCCGGTCAAGATCGTGCTGGCCACCAGCGGCGGCGCCAACCTGGCCAATGCCCATGTCGCCATCGCACGGGGTGGAAAGGATGTCGCCGGCCTGGATTGTGATGCGCTCTGGGTGCTGGCGCGCCTGGCGCCCGGCAGCTACAGCGCCACCGCCAGCCTGATCGGCGGCA
>CAYFKU010000007.1:8144-18828 GCA_964343955.1 uncultured Rhizobium sp.
CACTTTCACCGCGCCGTCATCGGGCCAGAAGGAAGTGACCATCACCTTCCCGGTGCCCGCGGGCACGCCCTCGGTCGCGTCGTCGGACCATGGGCCGGTGCCGGCCAATGCCGCGCCCAGGGTGATCGTGCCGGCCCAGTAAGTCCCGCTGGAAAGTTGGATGGCCGGCTCAAGGCCGGCCATGGAAAAGAAAAGGCCGGCAGGAAAACCTGCCGGCCTTTTCGCGTGACTCTTCGGACCGCGTTATTAGGCGGGCTTCAGGTTCGCCGCCTTGGCGCCACGGGCGTCGGGCACGATGTCAAACGACACCTTCTGGCCCTCGGTCAGGGTGCGCATGCCGGCCGCTTCGACAGCAGTGGCATGGACGAACACGTCCTTGCCGCCGCCTTCCGGCGCGATGAAGCCAAAGCCCTTGGAGGTGTTGAAGAATTTCACGGTTCCGATCGTCATAGATTTGTCCTGCAAAGATTTTCCGCGAAGCGATATGCCGCGTGGAACGCGGAATTCCGGCGTTGCAGGGAAGTTGGTTCAACCGTCCAGGCGCGCACTTGAAAGGCGGCAGGGAGATAGTCCAGGTGCGCTTCACTGTAACGGGCCGTAACGCCACGTGCGCGGACAATACACAGAAGGCGGCTGGGCGGCAACCATGCGAAATCTTTCGTGTTCGCAGATGCAAACGCGGTTGCGCCATTTGCGGCGCGTTCTCAAATGCGGGTGGCGGAACGGCGCTGGACGGCGGTTCCCGCCTGCGATACCCGCATCTGGCGATGCGCCGCCTTGCGCCATCAAGACCTAGAGCCAGGCCATGACAGTAACCATCTATCACAATCCCCAATGTTCCAATTCCCGCCGCGCGCTGGAGGTGATCCGGCAAAGCGGCATCGAACCCGTGATCGTCGAATATCTGAAGACGCCGCTGACGGCCGACCAGCTTGGCGCCCTGGTGGCGCGCATGGGCGTGCCGGTTCACACGCTGGTGCGCTTCAAGGAAGCGGCGGCGGCCGAAGCGGGGATCGACGCGGCCTCGCCCGATGCGGCGCTGCTGGCGGCGATGGCGAAATTCCCCGTGCTGATCAACCGGCCCATCGTGGTGACGGACAAGGGCGCCGGACTGTGCCGCCCGGGCGATCTGGTGAAGAACCTGCTCTGATCGGCTATCATCGCCGCAAAGCAGGGGGAAACAGGATGAAACATGCGATGCGGTCTGTGCTGGCGGCGGCGCTGGCGCTGCTGGTCACCGGCGCCGTTCAGGCGCAGACGCCCAGGAAGATCGTCTTTCTCGCCGGTCCCAAGCAGCATGGCGCGCCGGGCCGCCATGAATATGAAAAGGACCTGCGCGAGCTGGCCTGGTCGCTGGAACATGCCACCAACCTCAAGGGCGTCACGACGCAGGTCGTGGTGGGCGGCGCGCCGCGCGACCTGAAGATCATCGAAGATGCCGATGCCGTGGTGATCGACGGCAATGGCGACTGGCTGAAGACCGAAACCGGCATCCTCTTTCCCCAGATGGCCGATACCGACGGCATCCATTACGACGCGGCGACCACCGCCTGGCTCAAGGATCTGGATGCGCTGATCAAGCGGCGCCATATCGGGCTGGCGATCTTCCATTATTCCATGTGGGTCGATAACCGCGCCGGGCGCAGCGCGCTGCTGGACTGGTTCGGCGGGCTTTGGATTCCCTATGCCTCGCACAATCCGGTGGACCAGTGGAGCGTGCGGCCGCTGGCCGTGCCGCACCCGATCCTGAACGGCGTGACGCCCTGGGATTACCGGGAAGAGATGTATTCCCGCTATTTCCTGTTCGACAATCCGGGCCGCACCGAGCTTCTAGAGGCCAAGCCCGCCGATCCGAAGAACGGCCTGGCCTGGGGCCCCGTCTCCTGGGCCTATGCGCGCCCCGATGGCGGGCGGAGTTTTGTGTGGGGCGGCGCCGACTTCCACGACAATCTGCACAGCGTGGACAGCTATCGCCGCTATCTCCTCAACGGCATCGCCTGGATCGCCGGGCTGGATGTGCCGCGCGGCGGGGTGACTGCGCCCAAGCAGCCGGAGATGTGATCTTCCAGGTTGTTCTCCTACCGCCCCTGGTCGTTCTGCATCGCGTTGCCGGGGCCGGTTGGGGAGCTGGGCTGGCCATTGTTATGGCCGCCGCTGAACAGGAACAGGCCGGCGACCAGCACGATCACCGCCGCCGCCCCGATCAGAAGACTGTTGCGATTGCCTCTTTTTTCGGTCGCCATGACGCGCTTCCTTACCGCTCCGGAAAGGTAAGCCCGGGCCGGGCGGATCGTTCCGGTCAGGTGACCTTCAGAATCTCGATCTCGCCGTGAAGACCCGGCGCGCAAAGCGCGTGAGCAGGTCTTGTGGACCTGCGAAAGGGTCTAAACGCCGCGAGCTGAAGCGAGCGGCCGGCTCCGCTAGGAGAGTTTGAGAATCTCGATTTCGCCAAGCGGTTCCGCCGCCTCGACAATATCGCCGACGCCTGCGCCCAGGATCGCCGCCGCCAGGGGCGCGCGAAAGCTGATCAGCCCGCGCGCCGCATCCGCCTCGTCCACCCCCACGATGCGAAACGTCTGCTCGCGGCCCTTGCGGGCGATGGTGACGGTGGAACCGAAAGCCGTCGTGCCGTCGCTTGGCTGCGCCACCAGTTCGGCGCTGGCCTTGCGGATTTCCCAATAGCGAAGGTCGCGCGCCAGCGTCTCGTGCAGCAGCACATTGGGTTCTGTCTGCATGGCGGCTTCGATGCGGGCGATATGGCCGTCGATCTGAGCGAGTCCTTCAGGGGTAACCAAGTTTGGACCTTCATCCACCATGCGCTCGGGTGGTGCAGCAGACTCAGCAGTTTCCTTTACAAAAGCTCGAGACATCACACGAAACCCTGATGGGCCGGCCCGGCGCCTCGCTCAAGCTCGGCGCGCTCGTCGCTCTCGCAGGTCCACTGGACCTGCTCACGCGCTACGCGCGCCGCTTCTCGCCATTGGGGGGTGACCAGGTTGGGGCCGTCATCCACCATCCGTTCGGGCGGGGCGGCGGACTCGGCTGTTTCCTTCACAAAGGCGCGGGACATGGAAAACTTCTTGTGCTGGCCCCCATGCTTGCACGGGCGCGGCACGGATGTGCCGCTCTGTGGCGCGGGGATGTCGGGCAAGTTTAACGCGGGGACGGCGTGTTTGTCTCCCGCATCCAGGCCGGGTCGCCGATGCTAAAGGCCGATGCTAAAGACTGGTGCTAAAGGCTGGTGCTAAAGGCTGCGCGGATCGCGCACATCCAGCGGGGCATTGCCCGGCTTCACGCGAGCGACCAGCCTGGGTCCCTGCCAGATTTCCACCGCCTGGCTGTCCGACCGGCGCACCGCTTCATCCAGCGCGTCCAGATCGTCCTGCAGCAGCAGGGCGTGGTGGGAAACGACGCGGCCTTCGGCGTCCAGCAATCGCAATGAGTATGACATGACAAAGCTCCTCTGATGATGCGGGAGCGCGGACTGAGTTCAATTCCCTGTCACGTATGTCTCTCAAGCGCCGGTATGCACATCGGAACCGGCGACCGCAAAATCCTATCATCTTCGGTCATGCAAAGCGACGGGCGCGCGAAAATAAATGCGTGGCGCGGGTTTCATTTCCTGCGTTTGCGGCCCGCAGGTTCCGGCGGCGCAAGCCGCGCGGCTTCGGCATCCTGGGCTTCCTTTTCCAGGCGCAGCGCCTTCAGGCGCGCGGTCTTGGCGTCGGCGGCGGCGCTGGCCGCGGCCATTTCCTGTTTCACCAGATCGGTGCGGGTCTGCCACACCGCCGCCGCGCCGGCGGGCGTCGAGGGATTGCTGCGCTGCTTGGGGCTGGTCATGGGGCGTTCCTTGCAAAAAACAAAGGCGGCGCAACCGGCAAGGCTGCGCCGCCCGTGTGTCAGATAACCTACAGGTTCGCGGCCTTGGAGCCGCGCTTGTCGGGCTGGATGTCGAAGTTCAGCTTCTGGCCTTCGCTCAGCCCGCGCAGGCCGGCGGCTTCGACGGCCGAGACATGCACGAACACATCCTTGCCGCCGTCATCCGGCGCGATAAAGCCAAAGCCTTTGGTGGAATTGAAGAACTTCACGGTTCCGATGGTCATGTGATTTCCTTTGGGACATCGGGTTCCGCCTTTGCGAAATGCAAAAGCGGCCGTGGCGTAAGACACAAGGTCGGAAAAGTTTTTTTCGGTTCGTCCGGCGCGCCCATCCTGCGATTCCAGGAAGATCGGGTCAGAAAGACTAAAAAGGGCTGTTTCGGACAGGGCGCAAGAACCACGTAGCCTGTACATAGGCGCCGGGGCCTTAATTTACAATGACCGGGCCTTTATCGCATGCAAACAGGCGCTTACCCGATGGAACCGGTCAATTCAGGAAGGGCCATGCCAGAAGGGCGATGCTGGCGCCGCTGAACAGGAAAGCCAGTAGCGCCCACAAGCCGTCGCGTGCCGTGATCGCCAGCGAAAAGGCGACCACCGCGGCATTGGGCGGAATGCCGCCCAGCGGAATCAGCTCCAGGATCGGCGTCACCAGTCCGATCAGCAGGCACATCAGGGCAATCGCATAAAAACCCGCGCCGGTGGTCAGCCAGGTCAGGCGCGGCATCAGCAAATGATCGATCATGCGCGCGACAGGACGGATCTTCTCCAGTCCCTGTTCCATCCGGTGTGCCTCGACGGAACGGCGGGCCAGCCAGCCGGGAATCCAGAAATGCTCGTGGCGCAGCAGGATCTGGCCCGCGATCAGCACGATCGCCACCGAGGTAAAGGCGGGCAGGCCGGGAATGGCGCCCACCGGCGACACCGCGATCAGGCTGGGCACCAGGAGCAGCGGCCCGAAGCTGCGCTCGCCGATCATGTCCATCAGGTCCGCGACCGATACGCGGCCATGGCCCTCATGCGCCGGGCCGTTGCGAAGGCACAGGGCGATGACATGATCGATCACCTCTTCCAGGTCGTGATGGGCCGGAACGGGGAGCAGCTGGCGGTGCATGCGGCGCAGGTTAGCGGCCTGCGCGGGCCAGAGCTACCGTGCGCTTTTCGCCACCCCGGCGCGCTCAGCGCGCCCTTGATCCAAAAGTCTTCGGCCGCCCCGGCCGGCCCAGCCGCTTGCCCTTCTTTGAAGGTATCGGTTTGGACGTGCCGTCCTCGCTGGAATAACTGATCTCGGCATCCAGCGCCGCCTTCGCGACATCGGACTGGCGCGCGAACGGATCGTCGGCCACCGCCAGCGCCGTTGCCTGAAGCCGCTTCAGCTCGTCGCGCAGGCGCGCGGCCTCCTCGAATTCCAGGTCGGCGGCCGCGGCACGCATCTTCTTTTCGATATCGGCGATGATGGCCTTGATATTGTGGCCGACGAATTCGCGGCCTTCCTCGGCGGCGGCCAGCATGCCGTCATCGACCGTGACATGGTCGCGCTCATACATCGAACCCATGATGTCGGCGATGTTGCGCTTCACGCTGGCGGGCGTGATGCCATGCTCCTTGTTGTATGCTTCCTGCTTGGCGCGGCGTCGGCTGGTTTCGGCCATCGCCCGTTCCATGCTGCCGGTGATCCTGTCGGCATAAAGTATCACCTTGCCGTCCACATTGCGGGCGGCGCGGCCAATGGTCTGAATCAGCGAAGTCTCGCTGCGCAGGAAACCTTCCTTGTCGGCATCCAGAATGGCGACCAGCCCGCATTCGGGAATATCGAGCCCCTCGCGCAGCAGGTTGATGCCGATAAGGACGTCAAAGGCGCCAAGGCGAAGATCGCGGATGATCTCGATCCGCTCCAGCGTCTCCACATCGCTGTGCATGTAGCGCACGCGGATGCCCTGTTCGTGCATATATTCGGTCAGGTCTTCCGCCATCTTCTTGGTCAGGGTGGTGACCAGGGCGCGATAGCCTTTTTTGGCGATCGCATGACATTCGGCGATCAGGGCATCGACCTGGCTTTCCACCGGCCGCACCTCGACCGGCGGATCGATCAGGCCGGTCGGGCGGATGACCTGTTCGGTGAAGACGCCGCCGGTGCGTTCCAGCTCCCAGTTGCCGGGCGTGGCGCTGACATAGATCGACTGGGGCCGCATCATGTCCCATTCCTCGAACTTCAGAGGGCGGTTGTCGATGCAGCTCGGCAGGCGGAAGCCGTATTCGGCCAGGGTGAACTTGCGGCGATAGTCGCCTTTGTACATGGCGCCGATCTGCGGCACCGTCACATGGCTTTCGTCGGCAAAGACCAGCGCATTGTCGGGCAGATATTCGAACAGGGTGGGCGGCGGTTCGCCGGGTTTCCTGCCCGTCAGCCAGCGGGAATAATTCTCGATGCCGGCGCAGCTTCCCGTCGCCTCGATCATCTCCAGGTCGAAATTGGTGCGCTGTTCCAGCCGCTGGGCTTCCAGCAATTTCCCCTTGGCGCGGAAATCGGCCAGGGTGTGCAGCAGCTCGGCCTTGATGCCTTTCATCGCCTGCTGCAGCGTGGGCCGCGGCGTCACATAGTGCGAGTTGGCATAGATCTTGATCGCATCCAGCACGCCCGCTCTGGCCCCGGTCAGGGGGTCGAATTCGGTAATGGCATCCACCACATCGCCGAACAGCTCCACCCGCCAGGCGCGGTCTTCATAATGCGCCGGGAAAATGTCGATGACATCGCCGCGCACGCGGAAGGCGCCGCGGGTGAAATTGTCGTCATTGCGCCGGTATTGCAGCGCCACCAGGTTCTGGATGGCGGCGTTGCGGTCGATGCGGTCGCCGCGATTGATGCCGACGGCGGTGCCCGAATAAGTCTCGACCGAGCCGATGCCATAGATGCATGACACGGACGCCACGATGATCACATCGTCGCGTTCCAGGATCGCCCGCGTCGCCGAATGGCGCATGCGGTCGATCTCTTCGTTGATGGAGCTGTCCTTCTCGATATAGGTGTCGGTGCGCGGGATATAGGCTTCCGGCTGGTAATAGTCGTAATAGCTGACGAAATATTCGACCGCATTCTCCGGGAAGAAGGCCTTGAACTCGCTGTAGAGCTGGGCGGCCAGGGTCTTGTTGGGCGCCAGGATCAGGGCCGGGCGCTGGGTGCGCGCGATGATCTGCGCCATCGTATAGGTCTTGCCCGAACCTGTGACGCCCAGAAGCACCTGGTCGCGTTCCTGGGTTTCCACGCCCGCCACCAGCTCCTGGATGGCGGTGGGCTGGTCGCCCGCCGGCGTATAGTCCGAGACCAGCTTGAAGGTCTTGCCGCCTTCGGATTTCTCGGGGCGGGCCGGGCGATAGGGCACGAACTGGCTGATCGGCACCGTGACATAGGCAGGGTCGATGGCGTCATCCGGCGCGACGGTGCCCGCCGCCAGCGGCGCCTTGGCCATCGCCGCCTGGAAGCGGGATTCATTGTCGGAAAGGGCGGCGGGGGAACCGGATTTGGAGGCGCGCTTGCGCGGCGCCTTGGGAACCATGCCGTTATTGTGGGCCATGGGGCCAATATAGGGAGATAGGCCCTGTTTTTTAAGCCGAAAACCTCAAACCGTTTCCCACCATTTTTCGATTGTCCTGCGCATGGCGGCGTCGGGCATGCGGCCGCGCCCGGCATTCAGATTGTCCAGCATATATTGCGGCTTGTCGGTGCCGGGGATCACCGCCGTCACGGCGGGATGCGACAGGTTATATTTCAGGAATAGCTGGGCAAAGCTGGTGCAGTCGATCTCCCTGGCGAAATCAGGCAGGGGCTTGCCCTGCACCCGCCGGAACATCGAGGCGCGGCCGAAGGGCAGGTTGGTGAGGACGGCGCAGCTGCTGTCCTGGGCCAGGGGCAGCAGCACCTTTTCGGCGTCGCGGTCGCCCAGCGAATAATTGATCTGGAAGAATTCCGGCTTCTCGCGTTTCAGCACAGGCACCAGCGCCTCATAGGCGCTGTCGAAGCTGGATGTGATGCCGAAATGCCTGCACAGGCCCGCCGCCTTCCAGGCTTTCTGATGGGCGCAGGAGAAATTTGGATCGCTGACATTCCAGGCCTGCTGCAGATCGACATAGGTCGTGCGCAGACGGCCCAGCGACTGGCGCATCTCGGTCTCGGCATCGGCATGGGAATCGCGGCTGCTGAATTTGGTCGCCAGGAACAGCCTGGCGCGCAGGCCGGTCTCGTCCGACACCAGGCCGACATTGTTCTCCGCCGTGCCGTAGCCGGCGGCGGTGTCGATCAGGCTTCCCCCGCCCGCCACCAGCGCCCGCACCACCGCCTTGCGCTCTTCCAGCTTGGCGGCATCCTCCTCGAATTCGAACACGATGGACGTGCCGATGCCGACCACCGGGAGCATATAGCCGGTCTGCGGCACCTTGCGCTTCAGGATCGGGGTTGCGTCCTTTGCATTCTGGGCCAGGGCGGTCCGCGGCAGCAGCGCGGCGGCCGATGATGCCAGCAGGGCCCGACGGGACAGGTCGCCACGGGATAGGTTAAAAGCCATGACGCGGTCCTTTCAGTTCGCGGATTGGCGGGCGGCGCGCCTTTCCTGCATCCGGCCCAGAAGAAGGCTCAGGCCCATCCAAGCCAGTGAAACCGGCACCATTATGGCAGCCAGCAGCGGCACGCTCAGGCCCATAAGCGCATAGAGCAGGTGGAATATCCAGCTCGATGCCATGTCCGCGCCACGGAAGACCACGCCATCGACCACATTCTTGGCCTTGTATTTGTCGTCGCGGTCGGCGGCGGTGAACAGGATCTCGCGCGCCGGATTGGAGACGGCGAAATTGCCCACCCGCTGCAGGGCCTGAAAGCTCATCACCACCAGCAGGGCCGGGACCGCGGCCAGGGCGCCGAAGCCAAGGGCAAAGACCAGCGGCACGAAGGCGGCGGCGGGGCCGGTGCCGAAACGCTTGATCAGCCGGCCAGTCAGCGCAAGCTGCAACAGAATCTGCAGCGCCCCCGACCACAGATCGATGGTGGCGAAGATGCGGATGCGCGCGGCCGCATCCTGGGTGGCGGCCGACACCAGCTCGGCCTGGGTCAGATAGAGAATGGTCCCGGTCAGGGACAGCAGCGCCACCCATCCGGCTATGCCGCCCAGATAGGGCGAGCGCAGCACCGCGACCAGCCCGTCAAAGGCGCTGCCGCCGATGGCGGGCGGGGCGGGCGGCGTCTGGTTGAAGCCTTCTGCCGCATCGCCCAAGCGGGTGGCGCAGAACAGCGACGCTTCCAGCAGCACCGCCGACAGCAGGAACAGGTTCACGGGGCCCAGCGGTTCGACCAGGCCGCGGGTCAGAAGGGGGCCGGCCAGCGCGCCCAGCGAGCCGCCGGCGGCGATGAAGCCATAAAGCCGCTTGCCCTGGTCGCTGCGATAAAGGTCGGCGAGATAGGACCAGAAGACCGACACGGCAAAAAGGCTGAACACCGTCAGCCAGACAAAGAAGATCTGCGACACGATCTTCTGGCCGATCCCCGCCGTCAGCAGCAGCCAGAAGATCACGATGTTGGCGGCGAAGAAGTGATAGACCAGCGGGATCAGCCTGCGGCGGGGAAATCGCGCCACCACCCAGCCGTAGAGCGGCGCGGCGGCCAGCATCACGAAGAAGGTGGCGGTGAACAGCCAGGGCAGGGCCTTTGTGCCGCCGGTGATGCCGGCATTGTCGCGCAGGGGGCGCAGCACGTAATAGGCCGACAGGATCAGGAAGAAATAGGCGAAGGACAAGAACAGCGCCCGCCGCTCGCCCGGCCTGACCTCCACCACCCCTGCCAGCAGTCGGTCCAGCATCTGCCCGCTCTTTCTTTTTTGCGATGGGCGAAAGCCTAGCGCGGCGGCGGCGCTTGCGGAAGCGGGCCGGGCGGGCGATGTTCTGTCGCCGGGGCGGTGGGGCCTGATTCCGGCGTTGGAGACTTTCGATGCATCAGCGCAACCTGGTCGAGAAGATTCTGGAGCAGACCCTTTTCAAGTCGCGCTGGCTTCTGGCGCCCTTTTACGTGGGCATGGTGCTCGCGCTGATCATGCTGCTGATGGCCTTCCTTGCCGAATTGCTGCATGCCCTGCCCAGCGCCATGCGCCTGGACGAGGTGGATCCGGAAGCGGTGATCCTGGCTGTGCTGGGGCTGATCGACTTGTCGCTGGCGGGCAATCTGGTGGTGATCGTGATTTTCTCCGGCTACGAGAATTTCGTCTCCAAGATCAACACCGAGAATGCCGAAGATCGTCCAAGCTGGATGGGCACCCTGGATTTCTCCGGCCTCAAGATGAAGCTGATCGGCTCGATCGTGGCGATCTCGGCCATCTCGCTGCTGCGGGCCTTCATGTCCCTGACCGATCCGCAGTCGGGCCTTGATGAGGTGCGTCTGCGCTGGATGCTGGTCCTGCACATGACCTTCGTCTTCTCGGGCCTGCTGTTCGCGGCGATGGATTGGATCGGCAACCGCGCCGAAAAGCCGAAGGACCACTAACCCGTCGCCCGCTACGCGGCATGAAACAAAAAGGGCCGCCCCGATGGGGCGGCCCTTTTCATTCCAGAACGGGAAAATTATTTCGCGCCGGCGACAGCGTCGGCGGCGGTCTTGGCGGCCTTCTGCACCGTGGCCAGATCGGTCGAACCGATGCCGGTCTTGGCGGCGGCGGCGATCGCGGTCAGCTTGGCCTTCTGCGCGGCGTCGGTGGTGTCGGCGATGGCGCCATTGCCCGCCTTGCCGCAGGGATTGCCGGCGGCGGCGTCGAAGCCGGCGCCGCTGGGGC
>CAYFKU010000007.1:18838-60169 GCA_964343955.1 uncultured Rhizobium sp.
GAGGAATACCCCAATGAAGAAGATCCTGTTCCTGGCCGGCGCCGCTGGGGCCGACCAGGCAGTTCACGGCGTGCTGCAGATGCTTTTGCGCCATGGCGATGTCGGTCTGGGTGGCGGCCATGCCCGCATGGGTCTGGGCCGTTGCAAGCTCGCCTGCCAGGTCGGCGAAGGCGGGCGTGGCCAGCAGCGCGGCGGCGCCGGCCAGGAACAGGATCTTCTTCATTGGGGTATTCCTCTCAGCCAAAAAATTCGGGGCGCCCGGTTGCTCCGGACGCCCCGAACATTACTCCGCAAATGCGGCCGGTTACCAGATGGTCCGTGCCTGCGGCCCCCTAGTCAAACGACTTACCAGATGCCGGCCAGGTTCCGCCGCAGCGCCTGGGCGGCCGGGCCGGTGGCGGGCACCTCGTTCATTTCCTTGTCCTGCTTGATGACGGTGCCGTTGAAGGTCAGGCCGGCATAGGCGCCCGTGCCCGACGTCCAGACCACGATATCGCCGCCATGGGTGGTGGTGGCGCCCTCGGCCCCGCTGGACAGCGTGACGACCGTCAGGCCGGCGCCGGCGCCCAGCTTGACCTCGCCCTTTTCAATTCCGGCCAGGGCGCGGCGGGAATTGATGATGAAAATCAGTTCCGCCTGCTGCAGCCCGGCCTGCAGGCCGAAACTGGCGGAACCCATGCTGTAGAAGCGCGGGATGCTCCAGCCCTTGCCGGTGCGCTTCAGCAGCACGCCATCGCCGCCCTCGGCGCCGAAAATGAACCCGCCCTTGATCAGCTTGGGCACGATATAGACCGCCTCGGCGCCCTGCAGCATGGTGCGGGCGGTGCCGAAGGCCGGATCGCTGCGCAAATGTCGGACCGTGCGGTTGGCGTCTCGCAGCAGATCGGTCTTGTCATCAGCCCGGGCGGGCAGGGTGAGCAAGGCGGCGGCAAATGCGGCATAAGCCAGCATTGCCAGCCCTTTGAGGGAAAAGCGCTTGCGCATGGGGCAATATCCTTTGGGTTCAATTCGGCGTGAAAACGGCGCGATGGTACCAAAAGTTCCACGCCCGGGCATACCTCTCCGAACCTGGGCGCAAAGCGCGCTAGCGCCCGGCAAATGCGAGGGTCGTGTTACACGGCAGTCCGGCGCTAGGCTGAGGCGGCAGGCAGGATCGATATGCTGAAATTCGACAGAGGCTTTAGCGCTCCCTATGGGGTGGAGGTGCGCCTGACGCCGCTGGCGTCACGGCTTCTGGCGCCCAATCCCGGTCCGTTCACATTCAGGGGCACGGGCGTTTATTTGGTCGGCGCGGGCGACAGCCTTGCGGTGATCGATCCGGGGCCTGACATGCCCGAACATCTCGCCACCCTGAAATCGGCGATCGGCGCGCGCAGGGTCAGCCATATTCTGATCACCCATAGCCATCGCGATCACTCGCCTGCTGCCGCGGCACTCAAAGAGTGGAGCGGCGCGCCGGTCTATGGCTTGCCGGACCGCGCGGGGCCATCCGCGGAAGAAGGTGCGGTGGACGAAGCCCATGACCATGACTTTGTCCCGGACGTGCCGGTACAGGACGGGATGAAGGTGGCGGCAGACGGCTTCAATCTGGAATGTGTCGTCACGCCCGGCCATACCGCCAATCATGTCTGCTATGCGCTGACCCAGGAAAATTCGCTGTTCAGCGGCGATCATGTGATGGGCTGGTCCACCAGCGTGGTGGCGCCGCCGGATGGCGATATGGGCCTGTATCTTGCCAGTCTGGGCAAGCTGCTGACGCGGACGGAAACACTTTTCTATCCCACCCATGGCGGTCCGATCGCGGATGCACATCGCTGGGTTCAAGGCCTGATCGATCATCGCCGCGCGCGCGAGGCCCAGATTCTGGAGGTTCTGCGCCGTGGCCAAGGCAGCACGGCCGATCTGGTGCCGCTGCTCTATGAGGGCCTTGCGCCGGCGCTGCACAAGGCGGCCGCGCAGCAGGTTCGCGCCCATCTGCTGCATCTGGCCGAGCGGGGCAAGGTGCTGTGCGACGGCGATGTCTGGCGGCGGAAAAGCTGACCTGCCGCCCGCCCGGTTTCAGAAATGGAACACTTTGAAAAAGGCCTTGAGCCTGGCGACATTGCGGCCGTGATCCTTGCCGGCCTCGCGGCTCATGGAACGCACATCGATGCGGCTGCCTATGGCGCCGGCCTTGCGAATGCGTATGACGATGTCGCTGGTGCGTCCGAACCAGGAGCTCCTGTCCGTGGCCTCGATGCGCAGATCCTTTTCGCTGGCATCCACGATTGTCCAGCCCAGCTTCTGCACGGCGCCATAGGCCCGCCAGAAAGTCTTCTGGGGCGAGACCAGCAGGCCCGCATGCCGATGGGTCAGGGCCGGATATTTCTCGTGAAAGGCATAATCGACCGTCACCTCCTGGCCGCGATAGCGGGCGTCCGGCCCCGGATAGGGGATGCGCCGGCTGCCGTCATAGCTGCGGGAATTGGCGGACGGCACCCGGGCCAGGGCCACGAACTGGGGCGGGTCCTCAGGATCGGTCGTGGCGTCGTGGATGGGAAGCGCGGCAAAGCCATAATAGGCGTAGGTGAGGGGCGCATAGAGCAGGGCGATGGACCCCAGCAGCGCGGCCAGTCCCAGGCGGCGGCCGGTGCGTTCGTTGCGGGTCAGGGCGGACCAGAGCCAGACCAGGGCCAGCAGCAGCGCCAGGATGCCCAGGCCTGTGGCCGGCATCATCAGCGCGGTGGCCGCCGGGTCGGAAAGCTGGCCCGATCGCACCCCGCCCACGGCCCCAATGGCCAGCACCATGCCCAGGACAAGGGCGGCGAATGCGGCGCGGGCCGCGAGCAATTGAAAGCGCATGGGAGCTAATCGGATTTGGGGCGTTTCGTGCTTGGCGAACCATAAGGTAGATTTCCCGCCGCCGCGATAGCCGGAACGCCAGCATGTCTCTTTCGACCGCCAACCCCACGCTTTCCAACACCCAGGCGCGCGACATGGCGAGCCTGCTGCATCCCTTCACCAACCTGACGGTCTTGCGCCAGACCGGCCCCCTGGTGCTGGAGCGGGGCAAGGGCGTTTTCGTCTATGGCGCCGATGGCCGGGACTATGTCGAGGCCATGGGCGGACTCTGGTGCACGGCGCTCGGCTGGGGCGAGGAAGAACTGGTCCAGGCCGCCGCCGAGCAGATGCGCAAGCTGTCCTTCTCCCACATCTTCGGCGGCAAGAGCCATGAGCCCGCCATCGCCCTGGCCGAAAAGCTGAAGGAGATGGCGCCTTTCCCGGTCGGCAAGGTGTTCTTCGCCAATTCCGGCTCCGAAGCCAATGACAGCCAGATCAAGCTGATGTGGTACGCGGCCAATGCGCGCGGCCAAAAGGGCCGCAAGAAGATCATAGCCCGCAACAAGGCCTATCATGGCGTGACGCTGGCCAGCGCCTCGCTGACGGGCCTGGACGCCTTCCACAAAAGCTTCGACCTGCCGTTCGATTTCACCGTGCGGGTGCCCGAAGCCCATTATTATCGCGGCGGCCGCGATGGCGAGACCGAAGAGCAATATTCCCGGCGTCTCGCCGATGAGCTGGACGCCACCATCCAGCGCGAAGGCCCTGAAACCATCGCCGCCATGTTCGTCGAAGCGGTCATGGGGGCCGGCGGCGCCATGGTGCCGCCAAAGGGCTATTTCGAGGCCATCAGCCAGGTGCTGGACAAATACGGCATCTATCTGGTTGACGATGAAGTGATCTGCGGCTTTGGCCGCACCGGCAATCCCTTCGGCTGCCAGACCTACAATTACCAGCCGGATTCCATGTCCATCGCCAAGGCGCTGTCGTCTGCCTATCTGCCCATCTCAGGCGTGCTCCTGTCGCCGGAGCTGGTCGAGATCATCGAGGAGGAAGCGGTGCGGATCGGCGGCCTGTGGCACGCCTTCACCTATAGCGCCCATCCCGTATCCGCCGCGGTGGCGGTCAAGACGCTAGAACTGTATGAGCGGCGCGACACATTCGGCCATGTGCGCAAGGTGTCGCCCGTTTTCCTGGATCGTCTCAGGGCCCTGCGCGCGCATCCCCTGGTTGGCGAGGCCGATGGCGTCGGCCTGATCGGCGCGGTCGAACTGACCCCGGACAAGAAATCGAAGCGCAATTTCGAGGCGGCCAAGGCGGTGGGCGCCAAATGCGGCCAGTTCTGCCAAGAAGAAGGCATCATCGTGCGCGCGCTGCTCCACGATCGCATTGCGCTATGCCCGCCCCTGGTGATCAACGAGGCGGAGATCGGTGAATTGTTCGATCGTCTCGAACGGGGCCTCAATCGCACCCTGGACTGGGTCCGCCACGAAGGCCTGATGGGCTGATCAGGCCCTGAGCGCCTGGCGATCGGCAATCGCGCTGGGCCTGGCATAGATCAGGGTCTCGCCGCTCCAGACTTCCAGTTTCCGGACGCTGGGAAGCTTCATGGCATGCGCCAGTATCTTGGCGCGCCGGTCGTCATCACAGGTGGCGGAAAATTTATAGGTAAGCGATCCGTCCTCGTTGAGGTAGCAGATTTCATAGGCAGGCATGAGCGGCTCCGAAATCCGTTAACTGGTGCTGGCACCAGAAGCTCGTTGATCTGTTGTCCCCGCTTATTTTCTTTTTGCGCGACCGCCCTGCGAATGTCGAATGACATTTGAGTTACAGCGCATCACGAATTGTCCCGCAAAAAATAAATCCACCGGCCCTTTCCTGCGGAGCTTTTCGCCGGTCCAGGCGTTAACGGGTCGCCGCATGGTCCATTTTCATTTGTAAAGGAGTTGTCATGTCTGCCCCCTTCACGCTTGCGCCCCTGCCCTGGGATGAGGACGCGCTGGCCCCCACCATTTCGTCCAACACCATTTCCTTTCATTATCACAAGCATCACCGCACCTATGTCGATACGCTCAACAAGCTCGTGCAGGGCACCGAATATGCCGACATGAAGCTGGAAGAGATCGTGCGCGCTACTCATGGCGCGGGAGATCCAAAGCAAAAGCAGCTCTTCAACAATGCCGGCCAGGTCTGGAATCACGATTTTTACTGGCGCAGCCTGACGCCGGCCAGGACCAGTCCCAGCGGCCAGCTTGACAGCGCCATTGCAGCGGCTTTCGGCTCCCGCGACGAACTGATTGCCCAGCTCGCCGAAGCGGGGAAAACCCAGTTCGGCTCCGGCTGGGCCTGGCTGGTCAGCAAGCAGGGGAAGCTGTCGATTGAAAAGACGCCCAATGCCGAAACGCCCATGGCCCAGGGTATCAACTGTCTCCTGACGGTCGATGTCTGGGAACATGCCTATTATCTGGACTACCAGAATGCCCGGCCCAAATATCTGGAAGCGGTTCTGGGCAAGTTCCTGAATTGGGAATTCGCCTCGGAAAACCTGACCAGGGAAGCCCAGCCGGTGCGTCCCGCCGCGCAATAGCCCTGCGAAAGCGACGGGAGATGAAGGGTTAACGTTCGCGTTTTACCTGCCGGAAAGACTGACAACCTATCCTCATGGCTCGTTCGGGGCCGTGGGGATACTTGTCCGCAAGTCGCAGCTTTGGGAAACGCGGCAATGGCGCCTCGCTGCGGCTGGCGGAGCCGACGGCCGTTGCCGCCATGGCGGCCGCCGCGCCGGTCGGCGGCGAAGCCGGCCTGGGCCGCCGGATCGGCGCCCGCATTCCCTGGTTCACGCTTGCGCTCGGCGGCATGCTGCTGGCGCGCTTTCTGGAAGAGTTGCGTTCCGCGACCGATTTTCTGGCGCCCGCTTCTCCCGGCCATTACAGCCTTCTCGCCATGGGGGCTTCCAGCCGCGCGCTTGTCTTCGGACAGGGCGAATGGTGGCGTCTGTTCACCGCCACGGTGCTGCATGGTTCGCCGGCACATCTGATCGGCAATGTCGTCACTTTGATGCTGGTGGGCTTCCTGCTGGAGCCTTTGATCGGCATCGGCTGGTTCGCCGCCATCTATTTCACGGGCGGCGTGGCGGGCGCCCTGTTTTCCGTCCTGTTCAATCCCGCGGACATGCTGTCGGTCGGCGCTTCGGGCGCCATCATGGCGATGCTGGCCGCTCTTTTCGTCCTCAGCTTCCATGCGGGAGCCCGCCGTCCCGCGCTGATGCGGCGCATGGCCGGCGGCTCGCTTTTTCCGGCCTTGGTGCCTGCCATCGGCGCGGACGGCAGCATGGTGGATATCCACGCCCATTTCGGCGGCTGTCTGGCAGGGACCATGCTGGCCTTTGCCATGTTGATCGCCTGGAATGACGAGCGGGAAAATCCTCCGGCCAGGGGCCCGGCCGCCATCGCGGCCGCCCTCTGGCTGGCCGTGACAGGCGCCGCCTTCGCGGCTTCCACCAGCAGTTTTGCCTCTTATGCCAGGCCGGGACTTGCGGTGATACCGCCGCAATTGCTGCCCACCGATCTGGAGTCGATGAAGGCTGACAGCCTGTCGCTGGTGGAAAAATATCCCGACGATCCGCGCGCGCATTTCTTTCGCGGCCTGTATCTGCTGGAGAAAGAGGATGCGACGGATGCCGAGCCCTATTTCCGTCACGTCGCCCAGGTCGGGCCCGCAAGCCCCCTCATCGGCAAGCCCATCCTGGACTGGAACCAGGCGCTGCTGGCGCTTGCCGTCCGGGCGCAGAACCGCCGCGCTGAATCCCGCGGCATCGCCGCGCCCCTGTGCGAGGCTCGCGAGACTTTGGACCAGCGGACGCGCCAGACGTTGAAGATTACAAGTCTTTGTCCTTGAGCCCGCCGGCCGCGACCCGCACGCCGCGAGATCGTGAGAGCGGCCGGACCGCGCCGCGAAATGCGGCGCTCCATCCTGTGACTAAAGTCCCCGAGGCCTGCCGCCATTGCCCGGGTTCATGTCCGGCACCGGCCCGCTCGGCACGGTGCCGGGCAGCGCGCCGCCCGTATAGCCCGTGCTGCGGCAGGCATTGAGCCCGCGATCCCAGCCCATGTGATAGGCCTTGTTGTTCTTGTATTGGGCATCGTCGCGCACGATGGTGTCATCGTGGCGCTTGTTGGCGTCAGGCCCCCAGGCGCTGTTGCAGCCGTCCTGATAGCCTGCGCGATAGTCGGGCGAGCGGCGCAGGGCGCGGGTCTGCTTGCTTTCAAACAGGGCGCAACCGCTGAGCGGCAGGATCATCAAGAACAGCGTGGCGGCGCGGCGCAGGATCTTGCTCCGGGTTCAGTCACACGCTTGTAACCGGTTTGAGCGCGAATAGGATTAAAAAAGTGCGCGGGCGGAAAGGCCGCCGCCACGAGCGGCGCGCGCGCGCTGGTCGGCGGCGATTTGCGCCTTCACATCGGCCAGGCCCGCTGCCACGCGCGGATTGCTTCCCAGATGCAGCAGGTCCGAAAAGCCGAGGCCGCCGGCACATCCGATGCCGCAATCCCTGCCCGGCGCCGCGAGACGGTCGGCGCCGGAAGAGATATTGGTCGAGGAGGCTGATGTGCCGGCGCCCGGGCGTCCCAGGCCGAGATCCGGTTCGCGCGGCGCCAGAAGCGACACCAGACCGATCCAGAAAATGGCCCGGAATATCATGACACCTCTTCGCGTGATCGACGCGAGGAGCATGGCGCGCGCGCCATTGCCGGGCGCTCAACTCTTTCTTTAAATTTGAAGCTAGTTTGCGGTTCCGCCGATCAGCGAAAACCAGGGGCTTACGGCCGCGCGCGGCTTCGATTCAAACTTGCGGCGACATTGAATCGCATTTTAGGGAAAATATCCGCCCCTTCCCGGTCCGGGCCTGTTCAGACCGGCATGGCCGGCATGGTCAGGCGGGCGGCGAAGCCCTGGCCCGGGGCACTGTGCAGCTCAAGCGTGCCGCCATGCAGTTCGGCAAAGGCCTTGACCAGGGTCAGGCCCAGCCCCGCGCCCTTGGTATGTTCGGCCCCATCGCTGTGGCCGGCATGCTCAAAGGGCTCCTGGATTCGCGCCAGGTCTTCAGGCCCAACGCCCGCGCCATTGTCCTCCACGACCAGCAGGATGCAGTCCTGTCCCGGCAAGGCGGGCAGGCTGATGCGGCTGCTGGAAAGGGTGATGCGATTGCCGCTGGTGAAGGTGACGGCATTGTCAACCAGGCTGTGCACCATGCCGGTCAGCACGGTTTCGTCGGCATTGGCCAGATGTCCGGCCGGGCAGCCCTCGGCATCGATTTCGATGCCGCGGCTGGTGGCGCGGGGCAGGAAGGCTTCGCGCGCCTGCCACAGGAGGCCTCCGGCATCCACCGGCGTGCAGTTGAGCTGATAGCGCCCCGCCGAAATCTTGGTGAGGTCCATGATCTGGGTGATGATCTTGAGCAGATTTTGTCCGCCCTGATGCACCAGGCCGGCATATTCCCGGATCTGGGCCGGGGTCATGCGCTCGGCCATGCTGCTCATCAGGTCGCTGAAACCCAGGATGGCGTTCAGGGGGGTCTTCAGTTCGTGTCCCATGGTGCGCAACAGCGTGGTCTTGGCGCTGTCCACCTTCGCGCTCGCCTGGTCCAGGCGCGCCGACAGGTCCGAAAGATAGGCCTTTTGCTGTTCCGCCTTGGCATGGGCCTCGGCCAGCGAATCCTGCTGCTCGGCCAGGGCGGTTTCGGCGCGTACCCGGTCGGTAATGTCTGTGAAGACCAGCACCCGGCCGCCATCCTGGCCGGCCCGGTCACGCACCAGATAGGCGCCGCCGCTGCTGGTGCGCAGGGTTATCGCGCCCACCGGGTCGCGATGGCCCTTCAGCCGGCGTTCAAGCCATTGCTCGGGCGCTTCATCCAGGATCACCCGGCCGCTATGGGCGACCTGCGCGGCTATTTCCGCGAAGGTCTTGCCCATCAGCTCATCCAGGCGCTTCACCCCGCAGAGCTGAGCGTAAAGATCATTGGCCAGGATCAGCCGGTCCCGGGCATCGTAAAAGGCGAAGGCTTCCGCCGACAGCGACACCGCTTCCTGCAAGCGCGCCATATGGGCGCGCGCGGCGGTGACATCGGTCCATAGCAGGACGGTGCAGCCGTCTTCGGTCCTGCGCGCCTTGATCTCGACGATCCGGCGATCCGACAGCCATATATCCCGCGGCGCCCAGGATTTTCCCAGAAGCTGGGACATGCGCTGCGCGATGAACGGCCCGTAACCGCCGGTCAGCATCGCCGGGGCGATTTCGCCGCCGTCGATTTCCAGCCGGATCAGCTCTTCATAGCTGCGGCCGATCAGGGTCGGATAGGGCGGAAAGGAACGGAAGAGATAGTTGATATGGGCGTTGGTGAAGAGCAGCCGATGGTCGGGGCCGAAGATCGTGATGACGGAACGCAGTCCGTCCAGGCTCCGCAACAGGGCCTGTGCGTCAGGAAATTCCGGCATGCTCGCAATCTGTGCTTGCTGACCCAACGCTCGTTTCTCGCCCTGTTAGAACCGATCATGACCGCCTCCGCCTTGCTGTTTGGTTAGGGAGGCGGCGCAAAGGGAACTTCCTGCATCGTCGGGGTGCCCGAATCGGCGCATGGTCCGCCAATCCTTGTGGAGAAATGAATGAGGCGATGCGCGCTTCAGCTTTCGTTAAGTATCCTTGCCTGAAAATGGTCAGGTCTGAAAATGCGCGGGCCACATCTTGATGGCGCTTAACGATCTTGCCTCGCTGGCGCCGGCCGATGGAGAAAGCCCCGGTCAGCGCCGCGCTTTCGCCGCCGTGCAGGCCGCCAAGGCCGGCGTCGGCGCCCTGCTGGGGGCATTGTTCCTTCTTGTTGTTGGCCGCCCCGACACCGCCGAGGCCGTGGCGCTGGGCGGACTTCTGGTTCCCGCCCTGTTCGCTGGCCTGGCATTCACCCCGGTTCCACTGGCCGGTCTGGAACAGGCGGGGCTTGCCGTTTTTGCGCTTCTGATCGGCTATCTGGCGGCGCTGACGGGCGGCGCCCTGTCGCCCCTGCTGATCTGGCTGGCCCTGGTTCCTGCGGAAGCGGCCCTGACCGGGGGGCGCGCCGCGGTGGTGCGCGCCGGTCTGACCGCGGCTGTTGCCCTTCTCGCGGTCGCGGGCCTTCAGGCTGCCGATATGCTGCCGGCTTCGCGACTGACCTTGCCGCTGTGGCAGATGTTCATCTGTTCCCTCCTGGCCGCGCTGGCACAGGCGGTGCTGATCGCCATCGCCGCCCAGGACCGTCAGCGCGCGGCCGATGCCGCCGCGGCAGAAGGGGCGCTGCTCTATCGCTTTCTCGCCGACAATGCGATGGACCTGATCACCCGTCACTCCGCCGACGGCCGGATTCGGTTCGCCAGTCCTGCCACTCTTTCTCTTCTGGGTCTCACGCGCGCGGAACTGGAAGGCGCGACGTTCACGGCGCTGGCTTATCCCGAGGATGTCGAAAAGGTGCAGGCGGCCATGATGGAGGCCAGCTATTTCGCCCGTCCCGCCACAGCCGAGGCGCGGCTGCGCCACAAGGACGGTCATCCCGTCTGGGTCGAGATCCGCTGCCGGCCGGTCGAAGCGCGGCAGAATGGGCCTGCCGACATCGTGTCGGTGACCCGCGATATCGGCGAACGCAAGCAGCATGAACTGGCGCTGGTGGAGGCCCGCGATGCGGCGCTGGATGCCTCGCGCGCCAAAAGCCGCTTCCTGGCCAATATGAGCCACGAGCTGCGCACCCCGCTGAATGCCATTATCGGCTTTTCAGAAGTCACCATGCGCGAGATGTTCGGCGCCATCGGGCCCCGCTATCAGGAATATGCCCGCCTGATCCATGAATCGGGCACGCATCTGCTGGACCTGATCAACAGCGTGCTGGACATGTCCAAGATCGAGGCGGGAAAATTCTCGCTGGCCGAGGAGGTGTTCAGCCTGGAAGATGCCGCGGAAAGCGCGCTGCGGGTTCTGAAGATTCCGGCGGAACGCGCGGCCGTGCTGCTGAAGCTGGAGATCGCGCCGGGCGTGCGCCAGATCTATGCCGATCGCCGCGCGATCAAGCAGATCCTGGTCAATCTGCTGTCCAATGGGGTCAAATATACGCCTGCCGGCGGCGAAGTCGCGGTCACGGCCCGCATCGGCGCCGATCGCGCGGTGGAGATATGCGTCCGCGATACCGGCAGCGGCATCGCGCCGGACGATCTGAAACGGCTGGGCCAGCCCTTTGAACAGGTGGAAACGGCGGCAGTGCGCGCCAAGGAAGGCACGGGCCTGGGCCTGGCGCTGGTCCGTTCGCTGGCGCAGTTGCATGGCGGTGAGGCGCGGATTTCGTCGCGGCTGGGCGAAGGCACGACGGTCACGGTGCGGCTGCCGCATGCGGCGGTCCGCACCGTTGCCGGCGGCAAGGTTCTGCCCTTCAAGGCGGCCTCCTGATAAACAGGGTCATGGAATCCACACCGCGGCTGAAAGCCGGCATCTTCGTCAGCGCCCTGATCCGCCGCGTCCAGGTCGCCGGCGCTTGTGCATTTGTGCTGCGCAGCGGATCGCAGGAGGCCGGCGCCATCATCCTGAAGGTGGCAAGGCTGGACGGCACCGTGCTGGTGCTGAATCAGGTGCGCGGCGCCAAGGGCGAACTGGCCTGGGCGCAGGCACTGGGGGGCTGGACCGACGAGGCGCGTGCGGCCCAATGGTGTGACAAGCAGGTGTCGTTCGACCCTGATGTCTGGATTGTCGAGATCGAGGACCGCGAGGGCCGTGCCTTCGTGGATGAACCCATCATCTAAGCGAGCGGTTGGCGGCCAATAGCGGACATGACCCAGCATCAGCTACTGCAACTTTTCCTTCCCATCCTTGTCCTCGTGCCCATCCTCTATCTGCGCATGCGCCGTATCAGCCAGGCGCGGCCCCTGAAGCTGAAACAGATGTGGATCGGTCCGGCCGCCTTTCTGGCGCTGGCCGCGATGGTGATGATCGCGCCCGGCCCGCATGGGGAAGCGCATCGCTGGACCCTGATGGCCTGGGCCTGGCTTGTCCCGGCCGCCATCCTGGGCGCGGCCTGCGGCTGGTATTGGGGCCGCACCATGCAGATCGAAGTTCACCCGGAGCAAGGCACCCTGATGGTGAAGGGCGGCCAGGCCGCCATTCTGGTTCTGCTGATCCTGGTCCTGTTCCGGGCCGGCTTGCGGACCGGACTGGAAGTGGAAGGGCCGGCGATGCATCTGGACATGCTGCTGGTTTCCGACGTCTCCATCGTCTTCACCGCCATGCTGTTCACCCTGCGCAGTGTCGAGATGGGTATCCGGGCCCGGCGGGTGATGGCCGCGTCCCGGCCATCGGCCTAAGTTCCGGTTGCGGGGGCAGGCCTGCCCTGCTACTGCCCCGGCCTATGAGCGAGCCCAAGCGAGCGAATTTCTAAAGTGAGCCGTACCCCCGCCAGCGAAGCCGCCAGACGGCGGACCTTTGCCATCATCTCCCATCCGGACGCCGGCAAGACCACCCTGACCGAGCATCTGCTGCTTCTGGGCGGGGCGATCCATGCCGCCGGCCGGGTCAAGGCGCGCGGCGAAGCGCGCCGCGCCAAGTCCGACTGGATGAAGATCGAGCAGGAACGCGGCATCTCGGTCACCTCGGCGGTGATGACCTTCGAATACAAGGATGCCGTGTTCAACCTGCTGGACACGCCCGGCCACGAAGACTTTTCCGAGGATACCTACCGCACCCTGACCGCGGCGGATTCGGCGGTGATGGTGATCGACGCCGCCAAGGGCATCGAGGCCCAGACCCGCAAGCTGTTCGAAGTCTGCCGCCTGCGCGACATTCCGATCATGACCTTCATCAACAAGATGGACCGGGAAGCGCGCGATCCCTTCGAGCTGCTGGACGAGATTTCCGACCAGCTCCAGATCGAGACGGCGCCCATGATGTGGCCGGTCGGAATGGGACTGAATTTCAAGGGCATTCAGAATCTCGCCACCGACGCCTTCATTCCCTTCAATCACGGCAAGCTGGACAGCGAGCTGAAGGCCAAGCTGGACGAAGATGTGATGCTGGCGCGCGAGGGGCTGCCCAAATTCGACCTCGCCACCTATCGCGAAGGCCATCTGTCGCCGGTCTATTTCGGCAGCGCGCTGAAGAATTTCGGCGTCGCCCAGCTTCTGGATGCCCTGGCCGAATTTGCGCCGCCGCCGCGCGCCCAGGCGGCGGTCGGCCGCGCCGCCGAGCCGGGCGACAAGGAAGTCACCGGCTTTGTCTTCAAGGTCCAGGCCAACATGGACCCCAATCACCGCGACCGGGTGGCATTCCTGCGCCTGGCTTCGGGCGAGTTCCGCCGCAACATGAAGCTGAAACAGTCCGGCACCGCCAAGACCATCGGCGTGCACAATCCGATCCTGTTCTTTGCATCCGAGCGCGAGACGGTCGATGAAGCCTGGCCCGGCGATATCATCGGCATACCCAATCATGGCGTGCTGCGGGTGGGCGATACCCTTTCCGAATCGGGCAATGTGGTCTTCACCGGCATTCCCAACTTCGCGCCGGAAATATTGCGCCGGGTGCGCCTGTCCGATCCCATGAAGCAGAAGCATCTGGCGCGCGCGCTGGAATCCCTGGCCGAGGAAGGCGTCACCCAGGTCTTCAAGCCCGCCATCGGTTCGCAATGGATCGTCGGCGTGGTCGGCGCGCTGCAGCTCGATGTGCTCAAGTCGCGCCTGGTGGCCGAATATGATCTGGATGCCGATCTGGAGCCTTCGCCCTATGACAGCGCCCGCTGGCTTTCGGGGACCGACGCAGAGATCGAGAAATTCGCCGCCGCCAACCGGGGCGGCATGGCCACCGACCGCGACGGCGCGCCGGTCTTCCTGGCCAAGAGCGCCTGGGAAATCGGTTATGTCGCCGAGCGCTTTCCGAACGTGAAGTTCCTCAAGACGCGCGAGCGTCACGAGGTTCATGCCGAAAACTAAGGTCGGTTCGGCGGCGCAGGCTGAGAAGCTAGCCTATGACCGCCCAATTGTCCGGATAATAGCCGTTGAAGGGCGAGCGCGACGAGACCGTATAGGCGACCATGGCGTCGAACAGGATGTAATCGCCGGCTGCGATATTGTCCGGCAGTGGCAGCGGCCGCGGCAGCACATCGGCGGAATCGCAGGTCGGGCCATAGGCGCGAAAGGGCCGCTTCTCGCCAGTCACCGGCTTGGCCTTGCCCTTGCTGTCCAGGGTGAGCGCGCTGGGGGGGTAATCCTCGTCGAAGCTGGTGAAGCGCTGTTCGTCGAAGCTGCCGTAAATGCCGTCATTGAGATACAGCCGGTCGCCCCGGCGCATCACAACCTGCGTCACCAGCGCGATGCCGGGCGCGGACAGGGCGCGTCCGGGCTCGCACATGACGTTCAGGCTGGGGCGGCCCAGCGAATGCAAGGCTTCCCGGATCATGTCGAAATACCAGTGATAGGGCGGCGGCTCCTGGCCGGAATAGGCGGCCGGAAACCCGCCGCCGACATCCAGGGCCGCGATCTCCACGCCCGCCAGCGCAATGGTGCGCTGGGCGATCTCGATCGCCTGGGCATAGGAGAAAGGCGAGAGGCATTGCGAGCCGACATGGAATGTCAGGCAGGGCTGGGCGCCCGCGGCACGCACGCGCTTGAGCAGCTTGGCGGCTTCTTCCGGCCGGCAGCCATATTTGCTGCTCATCTCCAGAAGCGCGCCGCCCAACTGCGCCACCAGCCGCACGAAGACGCGCAGCTTCTTTGGATTGCCGGTTTCGGCCAGCAGCTTGTCCAGCTCGGCGTCGCTATCCACCACGAAATCGGTGACGCCATGCTTCTCGAACGCCGCCTTGGCCTGGCCCGGCAGGCGGACCGGCGCCATGAAATGACAGATTGCGTCGGGGAACAGTCCCTTCACCGCTTCGATCTCGCCAAGGCTCGCGGTATCGAAATGGCGTATGCCCGCCTTCCAGAGACAGGTCAGCGCAATGGGATGCGGGTTGGATTTCACCGCATAGAGGACATCGCCGGGAAAGCCGTCCAGGAACTGCCGGGCGGCGGCGGAGAACTTTTCCGGCTGCACCAGATAAAGCGGTTCGCTGGGCTTCAGCGCCTCGATCGCCTTCTGCGCGCCGGCAAAGCGGGGCAGCGCATCGAGATCGGCCGGAAAGGAAGAGCGCGCGTTCATGGGCGGCGTTTGTGAGGCTTTGCCGCCTCCGCTGCAACAAAAAACGGACCCAGGCAAAAAAGGGCGCCCGGGAGATGCTCCGCGGGCGCCCCCGATATGTCAGTTCCGTGGCTGTTACTGTGGCGGCGGCGGAGGCGGAGGCGGCGCGCCGTCCGGGCCGCGCCCGAAGCGATGGCCCATTTCCGCGCCGTGCATCATCCGCCCCGCCAGTTGCAGGCGCTCGCCCATGGCATGGCGCGCCAGCCCTGCAAATTCCTCTTTCTGTGCCGGGGTGAGGCCGGCATAGAGCGCGGTCAGGGCGGGTCGCTCGGCCTGGATGTCGGCAAGGCGGGCCTTGAGCATGTCTTCTTCCCGGCTCAGCTGCTCAACCATGTCAGGGCGCTCGCCGGCGCGCAGATGCCCGGCATGGGCGCGGCAATCCTCTTCATGGCGCTTGGCGCGATCCAGGCTGATATCCTTCCAGCGCGCGAACAGCGGCCGCTGGGCGCTGTTGAGCTGAAGCTTGGCTTCCAGAAAGGCAATTCCGGCCGCCCTGGAGGCATAGAGATTTTCGCACAGTTCGCCCCGTCCGGGCATGCGCCGGTCCATGGGCGGCGGGGTGCCGTCGGCGGCGCGTGCGGGGGCCATGGTCTGGTTCTGGGCCATCAGCATGACGGGGTTGCGAGCCGTCTGGCCCGCGCGCGCGCTGGTGGCGATCAGCGCCACGGTCGCGGTGCCGCAGATCAAAAGCGAAGCCAGCATCGGCAGGAGGGTTTTGCGCATGGAAAACTCCTTTTGCAAAGACCGCATATTAGCGGGCGCGTGGAACCGGCGCCGCTGAATAAGGCGTAACCTAGATGAACCTCAGATGAACGGCTGAAGGAGGATGACCTAACGCGCCGCGCGCAGCTCGCGGATGGTCTTTCTGCCATCCGCCGAGGGCTGATAGACGTTGGTCATCTCGTTCAGGGCGCGCTGGAACATCTCGACGGTGAAATGGTCCGGCACTTCCCAGGCATCGAAGCCGACGCGATGCTGGTAATTGACCTGGTCATAAAGGAAATCGCCCACGGCGCGAATCTCGCCGGTAAAGCCCAGCCGCGTGCGCAGCATGCGCGCCCAGGAAAAGGCGCGGCCGTCGCGGAATTTCGGGAATTCCAGCGCGATCAGGGCAAAGTGGTTGACGTCATCGCCCAGAAGTTCGGGATTTTCGCTCGACTGAAGCCGGACCCCGACCGGGGTGTTGCGGGCCAGAAGCGCCTCACGATCCTTCTTGAAGCGCGCAAGCGACACCAGCACGGGCCCTTCCGGCAGGGCGGCATCATCGGCGACGGCGGCATAGATGTCCGGGGCGCAGGCGCCGCTCTTGATGATCTTGCTCACGCTGCGGCGGCCCCTTCATAGGCGGCCGCCTTGAACTTCTCCATGCCGATCCGGCGATAGGTATCCAGGAAGCGTTCGCCGTTCCTGCGCTCGGCCAGATAGACATTCACCACCCGTTCCACCGCATCGGCGATTTCATGCTCGCCGAAGCCGGGACCCATGATGGTGCCGATCGAGGCATCCTCGGCGCCGGACCCGCCCAGCACAAGCTGGTAGAATTCCACGCCCTTCTTGTCCACGCCCAGAATGCCGATATGGCCGACATGGTGATGACCGCAGGCATTGATGCAGCCGGAAATCTTGATCTTCAGCTCGCCGATCTGCTGCTGGCGTTCCAGGTTTTCGAAGCGCCGGGCGATTTTCTGCGCGATCGGGATGGAGCGGGCATTGGCCAGGTCGCAATAATCCAGCCCCGGACAGGCAATGATGTCGGTGATCAGGCCCGCGTTCGGCGCCGCGAAATCCAGTTCTTTCAGCCTGGCGTAAATCGCGGGCAAGTCCTTCTTGCGCACATGCGGCAGCACCAGGTTCTGCTCATGCGTCACGCGGACTTCGCCCAGGCTGTACAGGTCCATCAGGTCGGCGATCGCTTCCATCTGCTCGGCGGTGGCGTCGCCCGGCACCTGGCCCGGCGTCTTCAGGGTGATGGTGGCGATGGCATAGCCGGGCGCCTTGTGTTTCGACAGATTGGTCTTCGCCCAGTTGGCGAAATCCGGCCCGGCATCCGGCAACTGGTCGGAAAGGCCGGTCTCGAAATCGGGCGCCCTGAAATAGGCCGTGATGCGGTCAAGCTCTTCCTGGGGAAGCTGCAGGCTGCCCATGCGCTTGATCTCTTCGAACTCGCGCTGGACCCGGCGCCGCATCTCCTCCGCCCCGATGGCATTGATGAGGATCTTGATGCGCTGCTTGTGGATATTGTCGCGGCGGCTGTCCTGGTTATAGACGCGCAGCACCGCTTCCAGATAGGCGAGAATGTCTTCCCGCTCCACGAAATCGCTCATCACATGGGCGATATAGGGAATGCGGCCCATGCCGCCGCCCGCCATCACTTTATAGCCGACGCGGCCTTCGGCATTGCGGACGATCTGCACCGCCATGTCGTGATACTGAAGGGCGGCGCGGTCATGCTCGCAGGCGCCGACGGCAATCTTGAACTTGCGCGCCAGGAAGACGAATTCGGGGTGCAGCGACGACCACTGGCGGATGATTTCGGCCAGCGGGCGGGGATCCTCGATCTCTTCGTCCGTGGCGCCGGCGAACTGGTCGGCAGTGACATTGCGCACGCAATTGCCGGATGTCTGGATGCAATGCATTTCCACATCGGCCAGCTCGCGCAGGATGGCGGGCACATCGACCAGCTTGATCCAGTTGAATTGCAGATTCTGGCGGGTGGTGAAATGGCCGAAATTCTTGTCGTAGGTGCGGGCGATATGGGCCAGCTTGCGCACCTGGCGGGACGACAGCGTGCCGTAAGGCACCGCGACGCGCAACATATAGGCGTGAAGCTGCAGATACAGGCCGTTCATCAGGCGCAGGGGCTTGAACTGGTCTTCGGTCAGTTCGCCCGACAGGCGCCGCGCGACCTGGCCGGCGAACTGATCGACGCGTTCCGACACGAACTGGGCGTCGAACTCGTCATAGCGATACATGTTCGGCTGGGACACTTTGTTCAGTGTGTTAAGCATGGGCGGCCTGCTTGCCGGTATGGGGATGAACCGTCGGTCCGGCGGCGCGAATGATCTCGCGCTCCTTCACCGGCACGATCCGGCCGTCCTTCTCGCGCACCTCGAACAGATAGGGCGCGACGACCTCGTTGCGGACCAGTTCGCTGTTGGCGGCGGCAAGGGCTGCGTCGGCGCTGGCCTGATCGGCATAGACATCGCCGTCCGCCAGATGGAAGACCCAGCCGTCGCCCTTGCGATAGAGCACGTCACCGTCGCGCAGACGGTTCGCGGTCAGCATCTGGGGGCCGTGATTTTGGTGTGCCATGGAGCGGGCAAAGACCATGAGCGGGGAGCGAAATCAAGACTTCAACATGGTATTTCTGTAGTTTTATCGGAATAACAAAAAATATTTGTATTATTATGTGCGCCGAACCCGGCATTATTGGGAAAAAGGGGGAGCGATGAACACCCAGCCCAGAGCGCTGAGCCTGCCGCAACTTGCGGCGGTCGTGGCCGGCAACGCCTTGGAATTCTACGATTTTCTGATTTTCGGCTTCTTTGCCGTGCAGATCGGGGCGGTATTCTTTCCCAGCAAGGACGCGACCGGCAGCCTGCTGCTGACCCTGGCGACATTCGGGGTGGGCTTTCTGACCCGCCCGCTGGGCGGGGCATTGATCGGACCTTTGGGTGACCGGATCGGCCGCAAGCCGGCCATGCTGTTTTCCTTCGGCCTGATGGGTTTCAGCATTGCCGGGCTGGCGCTTACCCCTTCCCATGCCAGCATCGGCCTCGCCGCGCCGGTACTGGTCGTGCTGTTCCGACTGCTTCAGGGTTTTGCCCTGGGCGGTGAAGTGGGGCCCAGCACCGCGTTCCTGATGGAAGCGGCGCCGGTCGCACGGCGCGGGCTTTATGTCTCCTTCCAGCTCGCGACCCAGCAGGTGGCGATTCTGGTTTCCGGTCTGGTCGGTTTCGCGCTGTCCAGTCTGCTGAGCCCTGCGCAACTGACCGACTGGGGCTGGCGCGTCGCCATGCTCTTGGGCGTGTCCGTGGTTCCCTTCGCGCTGATGCTGCGGCGGCGCCTGCCCGAAACCTTCCACCGCCAGGCCCAGGCGCAATCGGGCCCGGCGCGTCCCCAATGGGGGCTGGCGCTGCTCGCCACCATGATGGTCGCCAGCATGACCATTGCCACCTATACGATGAATTATCTAAACGTCTTCGCCAACCACACATTGGGCATGCCGCCGGCTCAGGCCTTCGGCGCGGTGGCCCTGGCCGGCACCTGCGGCGCCATCTTCAATCCCATCGGCGGCTGGCTCAGCGACCGGATCGGGCGCAAGCCGGTGATGATCGCGGCCTTCGCGTTGCTGTGCGCGGCAGGGGTTCCCTGTTTCTACGCCATGGCGCAATCGCGCACGCCGCTATCGCTCTATGGCGGCGTGCTGGTGATGGCGCCGCTTCTGGCGCTTGGCTCCTCGGCGACCATGACTTTCCTGGCCGAGTGCTTGCCCTCCCATATCCGTTCCGGCGGCATCGGCATCATCTATGCCATCGCCATTACCGTGTTCGGCGGCTCGGCCTCGTTCGTCGTGGCCTGGCTCACCGAGGCAACCGGCTCTCCCCTGGCGCCGGCATTCTATATGTGCGGGGCGCTTGTCTTCGGCGTCGTGGCGATGCTGGCGATGCGCGAGACGGCGCCGGTCAGGACTGGCGGTTGATGGCGCTTTCGTGCCAGCGCCGCAGCAGAATCCATTCCAGCAGCGACAGGGCGGCAAAGATCAGGATGCCGGTGAGGGCCAGAAGGCCAAGCGCGGCAAAAAGCGTGGCGATCTCCAGGCGGTTGCCGGATTCCACAATCCGCCAGGCCAGGCCCGTTGCGGTGCCGGAGCCTGCGACGAATTCGGCGACGACCGCGCCGATGAGCGCAAGACCGCCGGCGGTCTTCATGCCCGAAAGCAGATAGGGCAGGGCGGTCGGCAACTGCACACGCCACAGGGTCTGCAGGCGCGAGGCGCCGTACAGCCTTGTCAGGTCCAGCAGGTTGAAGTCGGCGCTTTTCAGTCCCAGGCTCGCGCCCGCCAGAATGGGAAAAAAGGCGACAATGGTGGCGATGATCACCAGCGCCAGGTTGATGCGCTCAAATCCCACCCAGATCAGAATCAATGGCGCGATGGCGACAACCGGCGTCACCTGCAGGACCACCGCATAGGGGTAAAGCGTGCGCTCCAGCAGGCGGCTTTGCGCGAAGGCGATGGCGGTGAACAGGCCCAAAAGACAGGCGGCCAGGAAGGCCTCCACGGTCACCGTCAGCGTGGACAAGAGTGACGCCATCAGCGAGGCGAAATTGTCCGCAAAGGCCCTGGCAATGGCCGACGGTCCGGGCAGCACATAAACCGGCACCTGCCAATGCGCCACGGCCCATTCCCAGAAGCCAAGAACAATCAAGGCAACCGCCAGTGGCAGCGCGATGTCGAGAGTTCGCTTCATGGCGCCATCGCGCCGTCCAGCGCCTCGCTGATGGCCCGCTGTGCCCCGACAGTGGCGGGCGCCAGCCGGCTGTCGCGGCCGAAGGGCAGGGCGATCTCGGTTGCGATGCGTCCCGGCCGTGGTGTCATCACCAGCACCCGCTGGGACAGATAGCTGCTTTCGCCGACGCTGTGGGTCACGAACAGGATCGTCAGCCCGTCTTCCTTCCACAGTCTGAGCAGGTCCTCGCCCAGACTGTTGCGGGTGATCTCATCCAGGGCGGCGAAAGGTTCGTCCAGCAGCAGCAGCTTCGGCTTTGCCGCGAGCGCCCGCGCCAGGGATACGCGCATCTTCATGCCGCCCGACAATTCGCGCGGGAGCGCCTGTTCGAAACCCTTCAGCCCGACGCGCGCCAGCGCGGCGGCGGCGCAGGCATCGGCTTCGTCGCGCTCCATCCGCTTCAGGTCCAGCGGCAGGCGGGCATTGGTCAGGGCATCGGCCCAGGGCATCAGGGTCGGTTCCTGGAAGACAAAGCCGGTCTCGGGCTTTTCGCCGTTATGGCGCACCTGGCCGCTGTCCGGCGTCAGCAGGCCCGCCGCGATCCGCAGCGCTGTGGACTTGCCGCATCCGCTGGTGCCCAGAAGCGATACAAATTCGCCGGCCGCGACGCTAAAGGACAGATCGCGCAGCGCCTGGGTGCCATTGGCAAAGCACTTGCCGATGCCTTCAAGCGCGATCATCGAAACTTCTGCAGCGTGGCGCGGGCGAAGCTGAGGTCATAGGCCTTCTTGTAGTCCAGGCCTTTGGGATAAATCCCTTCCGACGCCATGGTGTCGTAGAACAGCTTCCATTGCGCGTCGGTCATGCTGCCCAGGCCAAAGGCGGCGCCGTCCCCGCTCAAGAGCAGGTTGTAGCGCTTCAGCTTGTCCCAGGCCTGGGCCAGGATCGCGTCGCTCATGTCGGGATTGTCGCCCTTGATCAGCGCATTGCCCCTGGCGGGATTGTCCAGATAGTGCAGCCAGCCGTCGCGGGTGGCATCGACGAAAAGCTGCACGGCGCGGCGGTTGGTGTCGATCCATTTCTGCGGCACCAGGACCATGTTGGCATAGCCGGGATAGCCGTAATCGGCGAGCAGGAATATCTTGGGCTTCCACTTGGCCTGGCGCTCGACCGTATAGGGTTCGCTGGTCAGATAGCCTTCCTGGATCGCGTTTGGGTCCAGGATGAAGGGCGCCAGATTGTAGGTGTATTTGCGGATCTGGCTGTCGGTAAAGCCGAACTTCGCCTTCAGCCAGGGCCAGAAGGCGGTCATGGTGGCGGCCGAGATCAGCACCGGCTTGCCCCGCATGTCGGCCAGCGAATTGATGTCGCGGCGCGGATGCGAAATCAGCACCTGCGGATCTTTCTGGAAGATCGCCATCACCGCGCGGATGGGAATGTTGGCCTTGACCAGATTGAGCGGGATGAAGCTGTTGGAGCCCATGCCGAAATCGGCGGCGCCGCCCGCCAGAAGCTGGGGCACATTCACATCCGGCCCGCCCTGGAGAATCTTCACCTCCAGCCCGCGCTTGGCATAAAGGCCGTCGGCGACCGCCTGGTAGAAGCCGCCATGTTCTGCCTGGGCTTTCCAGTCGGTGACGAAGCGGATGGTGGTCGCCGCGCGGGCGGAAGGCGCAAGGCCGGTTACAGCGGCGGAAACAAGACCGGAAGCGAGGAAATGGCGGCGCAGCATGGCGGCCTTATAGCATGAAGATTATCGCCCGGAACGCGGCGGCGGGGGCGCTTCTTCTTCCTCCTCACCGTCGCCGAACAGCCAGCCCAGCAAACCGCCACGGTGGCGCTTCTGGCTATGAGTCACTTCCGGTTCCTCGGCGGGCAGGTTCGGAAGCTGGGTCAGCCGCTCGTCATCGACACCGCTGCCCCATACCGCGCCCGATGCCACCAGCTCGCGTTCCTCCGGGGGCGGCTCGATCGACCGGTTCAACGGCCTGAGCGGCTTGCCCTGTTCGGCGGCCAGCAATGTGTCGCGCCATATATAAGCCGGCAAAGTGCCGCCGGTGACGCCGCGGGTGGGCGAGGCATCGTCGTTGCCGACCCAGGCGGCGCCGACATAGTCGGTGGTGAAGCCGACGAACCAGGCGTCATGGGAATCCTGGGTGGTGCCGGTCTTGCCGGCGGCCTCGCGCCCGTGCAGCGAGGCATAGCCGCCCGTGCCATGGGCCACCACGCCCCAGAGCATGGCGGTGAGATCGCGGTTCACATTTTCCGCGATCACCGGTTGTTCCTGGCGCGGCGGCTGGCGCACATAGACCGGCTTGCCGGCGATATCGACCTGCGTGACCATGTAAGGGGCAACGCGGTAGCCGCCATTGGCGATGGCGGCATAGGCGGCGGTGAGTTCGATGGGCGTGACCTCGCTGGTGCCGAGCGCGAGCGAGGCATTGGCCTGCAGCGGCGAAGTGATGCCCAGCCGCTTGGCGGCCGCGACCACATTCCGCAGTCCCACTTCCTGGGCCAGATTGACGGTGATGGTATTGACGCTGTGGGCCAGCGCATCCGCCAGGGTCAGGGTGCCATAGCTCTTGCCGCCGAAATTGGTGGGGCGATAGCCCCCGATATCGACCGCTTCATCCTCGCGGGTTTCCCAGGGCGACAAGCCGGATTCCAGGGCGGCGAGATAGACAAAGGGCTTGAAGGCCGATCCCGGCTGGCGATGGGCCTGGGTGGCGCGGTTGAAAACCGAATCCCGATAATCCACGCCGCCGATCATCGCGCTGACCGCGCCATCGGGCTTCATCACAACCATGGCGGCTTCTGTTGTGCGGGTCTTCTTGCCGTATTTGGCGATGGTGGCTGAGGCAGCCAGCCGCGCCGCCTCCTGCACCCTTGGCTCCAGGGTGGTGTGCACCACCATGTCGGCGGCGGGCGCAATACCGTTGATGGTGGCAAGTTTGGTCGCCTCGTCCGCGGCGCTGTCCAGGTAATAGTTGCGGGCATCCAGCGTGGCGCGATCGATGATGACGGCGGGATGGGCGCGGGCGAAGGCGGCTTCGGCCTCGGTGATGGCGCCATTGTCCATCATGGAATCCAGAACCAGGCTGGCGCGCTGCTGCGCCTTCAGCAGATCGCGCCGCGGCGAAAAGACCGAGGGCGCCCGCGTCAGCGTGGCCAGCATGGCCGCCTGGGCCAGGGTCAGGTCGCGGGCCGAGGTGCCGAAATAGACGCGGGCCGCGCCATCCACGCCATAGGCGCCGCTGCCCAGATAGATGCGGTTGAGATAAAGCTCAAGAATCTGCTGTTTGGTGAGCGACTTCTCCAGCCCCGCCGCATCGATCAGCTCCACCAGCTTGCGCGACATGGTGCGCTGCTGATTGGTATAGACGATCTTGGCGGTCTGCTGGCTGATGGTGGAACCGCCGGCGACCCAGTGCCTGGCGCGCAGGTCGAGCAGCAGGGCGCGTCCCAAACCCAGGGGATCGATCCCGTTATGGGAATAGAAGCGCCGGTCCTCCATGGCGATGAAGGCGGCGGGCAGATAAGCCGGCATCTCCCTGAGCGGCAGCCGCTGCCCGACAATGGCGCCGCGATGGCCGACTTCGGTGCCGCTCGCATCCAGAAAGGTGAAAGCCAGCGGCCGGTTGACGGCATAAAGGTCCAGCTTGGGGTCGAGCTTGGGCGCAAACAGGCCCAGCGCCAGCGGCATCAGATAGAGCGCCGCCAGGGGCAATGCGACAAGCGCCATGGCGATGGCGAAGGGCCTGGAATAAGGCTCCGCCCGCCGCGCCCATTCGCGCCAGTCGCCAAGGTTCGGGGCCTTTGGCCAGGGGGGTGCCGACATGGCGGCGATTGCTGACCGATATTTGCGGCACTTTCAAGGTGCGGCCTTCGGGCTGCCGTGGCAGGTTGACCCCATGTGGGAAGGCATGACCCTGATTCCGGGCCGGGACTGCGGTGCTTGCACCGTCTGCTGCACCGTCATGACGATCAACAAGCCGGAAATCCAGAAAGAATCCGGCGTGACCTGCCGCCATTGCACGGCAGGCGGCTGCGCGATTTATGACAGCCGGCCGCCGGTCTGCCGCGCCTGGTACTGCGCCTGGCGCACGGTGGACATCTTCGATGTGGCATGGCGGCCCGACATGTCCGGTGTGATGCCCTATGTCGAGACCGAGGGTATCTCGTCGGATTTCGATCTTTCCACCGGCATCGGCCTGATGCTGGTGGGCAATCCTTTGAAGACCGTGCGGCAGAGATGGCTGCAGGATTTTGTCGAAACCGGGCTGATGAATTCGGTGCCGCTGTTTCTCTCGCTGCCCGGTCCCCGCGGCCACCAGGCGGTCACCACCTCGCTCAACACCGAGGAGATGCTGGGCTATATCCGCCGCGGAATGGTGAAGGAGGGGCTGGAAGCGGCGCTCAGGGTTCTGCGTGCAAGCCGCTTTGAAAAGGCCGTCATCACCCATGCCGGCAATGATGTCGGTCTGGCCTGAAAAAAAAGAGGCCTGCGCTTTTTATCGCGCGGGCCTCACTTGACGCCTCAAGGCCCTGTGGGGAGGGGCATTCCAGAGAACCTTGCGCTCCAAGTCTTTCTAGAGCACGCGGATGAAGGCGCCCGTATAGGGGTTCACCTGCACCAGCACGGGGCGGCCGAACCGGTCATGCACGCGCACCACATAGCGGCCATGCAGGAAGAAGGGGTCGCTTGTCATCCGGAAGCGATGGAAGCGCAGGGCGTCCGCCACCCGCCACCGGCTCACATAGGCATGTTGATCCCGGCGGTCCCAGCGGTCATGGCGGTCCCAGCCGCGAGGGCCATATTCGTCATGGCGGTCCAGGCGCCGCTCAAAACGATGGTCCCAGGGGTCCGCGGACGCGGCACCGACACCCGCGCCCAGGCCGGCCGCGGTCAGGATCGCAAGGGAGGCTGCCTTCACAAGTGTTTTCATGGTAAGCATGTCGTTCTCCTTCAATCTCGTCCGGACGGCTTTGTTGGAAACCCGGCCGTCCATGAGGCGTACCTTACGGGTGCGAGCCTGAACCGGATCTGGACGGAGTGTTCATTCGTGGTTCATGTCCGAAGCCGTACATAAGTCCCATGCGCGCCTGTATTTTTTCCGCAGTCCTGGCCGGCTTATGCGCCCTCGCTTTTGGCGGGGCGGCGCCGGCCGTTGCCCAGCCCTATGGGCCGGCCGATCGCGGCGCCTATGGCGATGGCGTGCAGCCGCTGGACCGGCTGCTTCCCGGTATCCGGCGCGCCCATCCCGGCGATTTTTATGATGCCGAAGGTCCCACCTATGGGCCGTCAGGCGATCCCCATTATCACCTGAAGTGGATGACGCCGGATGGCCGTGTGATCTGGTACGACACCGACGCGCGCAGCGGGCGCGTGCTGCGCGCCTCGCCGGGGCGGGACAGTTTCGACAGCCATGTCAGAGGCTATGGCGATCATGTGCGGGGCGAAGGCGATCATGTTCGCGGGCCCGGCCCCGATTATGGCCGCGCCTATGAGCGGGATCGCGGCGGGCCGCCGCCCGGCTATGGATCGCGGTTCGGCGGCTATGGCGCGCCCGGTCCCTATGGCCCGAACCCGCGCTATGCGCCCCGTTATGCGCCAGGCCCACCTGACGGCTGGCGGGGGCGCGGCGACGGTGGCCGCCGCTGGCGGCGCTGAAGAAGACTTGGCGGAGGATTTCGATGCGCATTCTTCTGGTGGAAGACGACAAGGACCTGCAGCGGCTGCTGAAAAAGGCGCTGAGCGAGGCCGGCTATGTGGTGGACACGGCGGTGGATGGCGAAGAAGGCCATTTCCTGGGCGACACCGAACCCTATGATGCGGTGGTGCTCGATCTTGGCCTGCCGAAGATGGACGGCGTCACCGTGCTTGAGAAGTGGCGCGCCGCGGGCCGCGCCATGCCGGTCCTGATCCTGACCGCGCGCGACCGCTGGAGCGACAAGGTTGCCGGCTTCGATGCGGGCGCCGACGACTATCTGGCCAAGCCTTTCTATACCGAAGAGTTGCTGGCGCGCTTGCGCGCTTTGCTGCGCCGTGCCGCCGGCATCGCCACCGCCGATATCGAGATCGGCAAGCTGCGAATCGATACCCGTGCCAGCCGCGTGACCTTCGACGGCAGCCCGGTCAAGCTGACCAGCCAGGAATATCGGCTGCTGGCCTATCTGGCCCATCATCGCGGCAAGGTGGTGTCGCGCACCGAATTGGTGGAACATCTCTATGATCAGGACTTCGACCGGGATTCGAACACCATCGAGGTTTTCATCGGCCGCCTGCGCAAGAAGCTTGATGCAGGCCTGATCCAGACGGTGCGTGGACTTGGCTATTCGCTTGAAGATCCCAAACTGGGCGGCACGTCGGCTGAGGCTTGAGTCCCTCGCCGCCCGCCTGATCGCGGCTGCGGCAGTCTGGACTCTGCTTGGTCTTGTGGCGGGCGGTGCCGTCCTGTCCAATGCCTTTCGTGTCGCGGCCGAGACCAGCTTCGACGGGGCGCTGGTGGCCGACATGGACGGGCTGATCGCGGCCGCCGAACCCGATCCCGGCGGCGGCGTGATGCTGGAAGGCCGCTTCCTCAATCACAATTTCGATCGTGTCTATTCCGGACTCTATTACCAGATCCGCACCGGCAACCGCGGCGGCCAGATATCCCGTTCGCTTTTCGACAAGGAAATCCATCCCTTCAACCAGATACGCAAGGGCGCGCTGACCTGGGGCAATGCCGAAGGGCCCGAAGGCCAGCATCTGCGTGTTGTATCGCGGCGCGTGGATCTGACGCCGGAAAACAGTGCCGATGCCGATTACACATTCCTGGTGGCGGGCGACATGGTGGAAGTGGATCGCCAGACGCGGGAATTCAACACCACCCTTTTCTGGTCGTTCCTGGTTCTGGGCCTGGGCCTGATTGGCGCCATTCTGGTTCAGGTTCGCATCGGTCTTCAGCCCCTGCGCCGGGTGAGCGAGGCCCTGGCGCGCATCCGCGATGGCAAGGCCCGCCGGCTGGTCGGCCATTTCCCCACCGAAATCGCGCCGCTGGCCGGCGAGCTGAATTCGCTGATCCAGCATAGCGAGGAGGTGGTGGGACGCGCGCGCACCCATGTCTCGAACCTGGCGCATTTCCTCAAGACCCCCTTGTCGGTGCTGGCGGCGGAAGCCGATGCGCATGGCAAGGACGGCGATGCCGCGCCGCTGGCGGACATGGTGCGGCGTCAAGTGACGGTGATGCGCCGGCAGGTGGATCACTATCTGGCCCGTGCCCGCGCCGCCGGCTCGCTGGATGTGCTGGGCAACCGCACCCAGGTCTTGCCGGTCCTGGAAGATCTGGCGCGCGTCATCGAGCGCATCCATGCCGCCCGCAATATCCGGATCGAGACCGCCTGCGGCGAGGACGCGCATTTCCGCGGCGAGCGCCAGGACCTGGAAGAGATGCTGGGCAACCTGATCGACAATGGCTGCAAATGGGCCAGGGGGCGGGTCCGGGTCGTTTGCGTCCAGGAGTCAGGACGCCTGGTCCTGACGGTCGAGGACGATGGGCCTGGCTTGTCGGCGGAGCAGCGCGGCCAGGTCGGGACCCGGGGAGAAAGACTGGACGAAAGCGTACCGGGCACGGGCCTTGGGCTGGCCATCGTCCGGGATATATCCAAGCTTTACGGGGGTTTTTTCACCCTGGATGCCAGCCCCATGGGGGGATTGCTGGCCCGGCTGGAACTGCCGGCGATCCTTTGAAACTGCCGGGTTTCACGAACAGAAGAAACAGCCCGTTAACGATGTCGCTCCTAATGTAGGCACAGGCAGCAGGGAGGCTGCGGGAGCCGATGTTGTCTGACGACAAAACCGGATTGCTGAAATCGTTTCTCGGCAACCTGCCCGGTCCGGCAGCGGCGCGTCTTGCCATGGCGGTCGAAGTCGACAAGTTGATGGACGGCCATGCCCTCCCTCATCAGGACATTCTCGAAGGCCTGCGTCCGATATTGCACCGCGAGAATTCCGAACGCACGCCGACGCCGCTGCGCCTGTTCTGCCGCCCCTTCCAGGATCTGCTCACCTGTCAGTCGCGCAAGACCAAGCAGAAGGGCGTGATCGCGCGCGGCACCCTGGTGCCGTGCTGGAACTGGATCGCACAGGTTCTGCTGCCGGCCGAGACCCAGGCCTATATCAAGGAAACCAAGGCCCAGGTCCTGACCCATCGCCTGGATGCGGCCATCGCCTGCGCCGCCGAATTCTGGCCCGTGGCTGCCGCGGCCCTGCAACAGGCACTCTCGACCGAAGCCGGCCGCCTCAACGCCGAGAAGGTGCTGGGCGATGCCTTTGCCGTCGCCGACGCGTCTGAAATGGCGCTGCTGCTGTCGGTGGGTTCGGACGTGGAGAAAGTCCAGGAATTGCTGCCGCAGCCGGTTGCGGTTTTCACCGACCAGCTGATCTGGGAGGTGCGGGAGATCTATGATCGCCTGATCGCAAGCCATCCCGATGCTGCGCCTTACCTGGCGGTGATCGTGATGGCGCGCCTGGCCCGGCCCTGGGAAGCGCTGCGCATGCCGCTGCGCCTGTCGCGGCAATCCGACGAGACGCTGATATCCAAGACCGATATGGGTCTGGTCGGCGAAATCCTGTTTGCCCGCATGGACGACCTCAGGACCGCGATCCAGCAGACGCGTCATCCCAACTTCGACGCGGAAGTTCTGATGGAGCAGACGAAAAGCTTTGCCGACATCTCCAGCAATATCGTCAAGGAAAGCGACCTCAAACGTTCCGGCGAATGGGGCAAGCGTCTTCTGGCCGAACGGGTGCAGATCGGCCAGGTGATGGAAACCTTCATGGAGCGTGCGAAGCGCGAATTCTCCGCCGCCCTGCCGATCCACAAGGCCGCCGGGGCCGATTTCTCCAAGCCGCTCAACGCGGAAAAGCACGCCATGGCCTTGCGCTATGCCAGGCTGGTGGTGGGCAGCCGGAATTTTGCCGCCGCCGCCTCCTTCGCGGCCAAGCAGAAGGATGCCAATGACGAAATGTGCACCCTGCTGCGCCGTTACAACGAGGATCTGGTTCGCGCGCTGAAGAGCGAACCGCAGAACAGCGTGGTGGCCGCGCAGTTCCCCTTCTGCATAGAACTGACGTCCCTGCTGTTCAGCGAGGAAGAGGCGGAATTGCTCCGCCGGCGCGGGCGTGCGGCCTCTGCTGCTGCCTAGTTGCCCTTCTGCCATGCAGGCACGCCCGCCTTGTTGAGGGCGTCTCCCGCCGGGGTGTGCGGCTTTTGCCCAGATACAAGCCCCGAACGTCCAGCGTTTCAGACCGCGCCTGAATGGCGGATGAACGAAGGCGTCAGATGCCGCAAAATTACCAAGATGTTTGCTTTGACATTGATGCCGGCACGGCGTCTCCTAACTATCGAATTGCCGAGGGGCAAATCCGTGGAGACGTTCCCGATGTTACGCATGCCGATAGTCACCGCCTTGACGGTCGCCCTGCTGGGCGGCACCGCGATGGCCCAACCCGCCAGCGCACCGCCGGCAAATCTGTCCAATAGCGCACGCAGCGCGCCCGACTATGACGATGCGGATGGTCCGTTGCCGCCGCGCGGCTATGACGACGCCCCGCGCGCCGCGGACCGTTATGCGCCGGACCAGCGGCAGGCCGAAGCGGATCGCGACATGTTCTGCCGGCGCGATGCCGCCGCCCGCACGGGCTATACCACGCCGCGGGAAGCCGCCCGTGACGAGCAGACCCGTGGCACGGTCGGCGGCACGATCGGCGGCGCCGTTCTGGGAACGGTGCTGGGTGCGGCCGCCGGTAACGCCGGTCTGGGTGCCGCGGCCGGTGCGGGTGCGGGGCTTCTCGCCGGCACCGCCATCGGCGCCGACAATGCCCGTCATGCCGCGCGCGATGTGGAAGCGGCTTACGGCCGGGCCTATTACGAATGCATGCATGAAGATGCCGGCCGCCAGGCTGCCTATGACGCGCCGCCCCCGCCTCCGGCTTACGCCTATGGGCCGCCGCCTCCGCCGGTCTATTATTATCCGGCCTATCCGGCTTATCCCTATTACCCCTATTACGGGCCCAGTGTTTCCTTCGGCATCGGTTTCGGCGGCGGTGGCTGGGGTCATCGCGGCTGGGGCCACGGGTTCCATGGCGGGCGTCATCACTGACCGTGGGCCTGTCCGCGCGCTTTGGCGCTCTTTGCTAGAAAACGGCCGGGCCTGTAAGGTCCGGCCGTTTTCCTTTTGATATGAGCCATGCCCCCTAAAGCCAATCCCGCCAAGCTCAACCCGCTGCAGCTCAAGACCCTGACCTTGTTGCAGGTCATCGCTAAGATTCCGGATGCCTCGGCGCCGACGCCCGAAGGCGATATCACCATCACCGCCTTTCCCCACGCCCATGGCGATCATTTCCATCTCGGCGACTGGGTTGTGAGCAGCCGCGACGCCACCGGACTGGAAAATCAGAATGTGTGGAGCGCGCTGACACGCAAGGGGCTGATCAAGTCGGAATGGCCGCATCAGATCGCGCTTACCCCGGCCGGCATCGCCTATGAGACCGGCATCGCAGACCAGATTCTGCACCCCGGCGGTCATCACTAGGGAACCGATCCATGAATGCCCGCAAGAAACGCCGTCTTGCCTTTGTCGCCGCGCTGCTGGTGGTGGGCGGGGTCGTGGCCGCGGTGATCATTTACGGGCTGGGCCAAAACACCATGTATTTCCGCAGCCCCAGCGATATCGCCGCCAACCTGGTCAAGCCCGGCATGGCCTTCCGCCTGGGCGGACTGGTGGAGCAGGGCAGCGTGCAGCGGGGTTCCGGCGCGGAGGTGCGTTTCAAGGTCACCGACGGCAAGAGCAGCGTTCAGGCCGATTTCAACGGCGTGCTTCCGGCCCTGTTCCGCGAAGGCCAGGGCGTGGTGGCCACCGGCGCGATGAATGACACCGGCACCTTCGTGGCGACCGAGGTCCTGGCCAAGCATGACGAGAAATACATGCCGCCCGAAGTGGTGGAGGCCCTCAAGAAAAGCGGTGAGTGGCAGAAGGGGCCGCAATGACCGGCGAATTGGGACAGTTGGCGCTTTGCTTTGCCCTGGCGCTGTCGCTGGTGATGACGGTGGCGGGCCTGATGGGCGTGCGCGAGGATGCCGGCCTGGCGCGCAGCGTCGCCACCAGCTCGGCCTTCGGCATGTTCGTCTTTGTATCCCTGGCTTTCGGCACCCTGACCTATGCCTTCGTCACGTCGGATTTCTCGATCCTGGACGTGGCCAGCAACAGCCACACCCTGAAACCGCTCATCTACAAGATCAGCGGTGTATGGGGAAATCATGAAGGCTCCATGCTGCTCTGGGTGCTGGTGCTGGCAATCTATGCAGCCCTGGTTGCCGGCTTTCAGCGCGGAGGCGCGCGCCTGACCAGCGCGGCGCTGGGCGTTCAGGGCATGCTGGCGGCGGCATTTTTGCTCTTCATCCTTTTCACCTCCAATCCGTTCCTGCGGCTGGATCCTGCGCCTTTCGAAGGCAATGGCCTCAATCCGCTGTTGCAGGATCCGGGCCTGGCCATGCATCCGCCCATGCTCTATGCGGGCTATGTCGGTCTGTCGGCCGCATTTTCCTATGCCGCCGCGGCGCTGCTGGTTGGGGAAAGCGCCATCACCAACAACTGGGCGCGGGCGGCGCGTCCCTTCATGCTGGTCGCCTGGATGGCGCTGACCTGCGGCATCGCGCTGGGAAGCTGGTGGGCCTATTACGTGCTGGGCTGGGGCGGATTCTGGGGCTGGGATCCGGTGGAGAATGCCTCGCTGATGCCGTGGCTGGTCGCCACGGCGCTGCTTCATTCCGCGCTTGCCACCGAGAAGAGCGGTGCTTTCCGCACCTGGTCGCTGCTGCTGGCCATCGGCGGCTTCTCCCTTTCCCTGATCGGCACTTTCCTGGTGCGCTCCGGATTGATCTCCTCGGTACATGCTTTCGCCAGCGATCCCACGCGCGGCCTCTTCATTCTGGTCATGATCGCGCTGGCCATTTTCGGCGCGCTGGCCCTTTTCGCCTGGCGCGCGCCCAGCTTGCAGGGCGGGGCTGCTTTCAAACCCGTCAGCCGCGAAACCACCCTGCTGCTCAACAATGTCTTTCTGGTCGCCGCCTGCGCCTGCGTATTTGTCGGCACGATCTATCCCATCGTGCTGGATGCGATGAACGGCACCAAGATTTCCGTGGGGCCGCCCTATTATGCCCTGCTCTTTGCGCCCATCTTCATGGCGCTGCTGCTGCTGGTGCCTTTCGGGCCGCAGCTTTCCTGGCGGCGCGGCGATCTGAAGACGGCGGTCCAGTCGCTCTATCCGGCCCTGGGCCTTGCCGGCGTCACCGCCGTCCTGGTGCTGGCCATCGTCACGCCGCGCAGTCTGGCGGCCGCCGCCGCCTGTGGCGTCGCCGGCTGGCTGATCGGCGCCTCCATTCTCGATATGCGCAAGCGCCGCGGCGCCCGCGCCAGCGCATTCGCGGCGGCCCTTGCCCATGCCGGGCTTGGCGTCAGCCTGCTGGGCGTCACCGGCACCACGGTCTGGCGCAGCGAAGTGCTCACCGTGGTGGCGCCGGGCCAGATCCTTCATGTCGGGCCGTACACTTTGCGCTTCGACGGCGTGACGCGCGAAAAGGGCCCCAACTATATCGCCGATCGGGCCCATATCGCGATCATGGAGGAGGGCAAGGTTTCCGCGGTCATGCTCCCGGAACATCGTCTCTATGTCGATCAGGGCCAGGACATGAACGACACCGCGATTCACACCACCGGATTGCGCGATCTGTATCTGGCGCTGGGCGATGACAGGGGCAATGGCCGCTTTGCCCTGCGGGCCTATGTTTCACCCCTGGCGCCGCTGATCTGGCTGGGCGGGTTGCTGATGGCGCTTGGCGGCGCGCTCAGCCTTTCGGGACGCTTGCGTATGCGGGAGCCGGAGAAGAAGCCCTCCGCCCCCGGCGTGGCGGTTGCAGCCGAATGAGGCGCGGCGCGAAAGCACTCATCGTCCTAGCTCTGATGATGGGGCCCGGACTGGCCGTCTATCCGCATGCGGCCTTTGCGGCGGTGACGGCTGTGCCGGAAACCTTTTCCGATCCCGCTCTGGAGGGGCGCGCGCGGCACCTCCAGCGTCAATTGCGCTGCCTGATCTGCCAGGGCGAAAGCATCGACGAATCCAATTCCAGCTTTGCGGTGGATGTGCGCCGCCTGGTGCGCGAGCAGGTCTCGGAAGGCAAAAGCGACCGCCAGGTTCTGGATTTCTTCCTTGCCCGCTATGGCGACGCCATTCTGATGACGCCGCCGCTGCAGGCCGATACCTGGCTGCTGTGGCTGGGTCCGGTGGCGGTGCTGGGGATCGCGGGCATGGTCGCCTGGACCACCGTCCGGAAAGCGTCCGAGGCGGAAGGCAAAAACATTACAAACTAGTAATGTTTAAGACATTGTTTGGCCATGTTGAAGTCCTATCTTCACTTCGGCTGGACCGAACACCCTCGGATTTTCGAGACGCTCTCAAGGAGATGCCATGCAAGACCAACAAAAGCCGCATACCGGCATTCTGTCCCGTATAGACCTGAACAAATTCCGGCCCAGCCTGCGCCAGCGCCGCCTGGTCGCGATGGGTACGTCCGCCGCGATTGTGGTGGTCGGCCTGGGCGCTTTCGCCCTTCTGCCGCCCGTGCGCCATGTCCAGACCGCCGGCGAGCCGATGCTGATCGCCGCCGCCAACGAGACGCGCGCGCCCCGCATGCTGGAAAACAGCGCGCCGTTCAGCTTCGCCGATCTGGTGGAGCGGGTGAGCCCGGCGGTGGTCACCATCACGTCGGAAACCACCACCACCGACAATGACAATGACGCCGACAATATCCCGGCGCCGTTCCGCGACTTTTTCAACCAGTTCAACAATGGTCAGAGGCCGCAACAGCCGCGCCGCGCGGTCAGCGCCGGGTCCGGCTTCATCATCGACCGTTCCGGTTATGTCGTCACCAACAACCATGTGGTGGACGCCAGCAAGAAGATCACCGTCAAGCTGCCGGACGGGCGCAGCTTTGTCGCCAAACTGATCGGCACCGATCCGGCGACCGACGTGGCGCTGCTGAAGATCAGCAGCGACAAGCCGCTGCCGATGGTCGATTTCGGCGACGACAAGAAGCTGCGCGTCGGCGACTGGGTCATGGCCGTGGGCAATCCCTTCGGACTGTCCAATTCGGTGACTGCCGGTATCGTCTCCTCGCTGGGCCGCAACATCGAAAGCAGCCAGCAATATACCAACTTCATCCAGATCGACGCGCCGATCAATCGCGGCAACTCCGGCGGTCCGACCTTCGACCTGCGCGGTCAGGTGATCGGCATGAACTCCATGATTTTCTCGCCCTCTGGCGGCAGCGTGGGCATCGGCTTCGCAATTCCCGCCAGCCTGATCCATGAAGTGGTGGATCAGCTCAAGGCCAAGGGGCATGTGACGCGCGGCTATCTGGGCGTGAACATCCAGAGCATCACGCCGGAAATCGCCTCCTCGATGGGGCTGAAGGAAAGCAAGGGCGCGCTGGTGGCGGAAGTCGTGCCGGGCGGCCCGGCATCCAAGGCCGGTTTCGAGCAGGGTGATATCGTCACCGCCATCGACGGCCAGGCCGTGGACGACAGCTATGACCTGACGCGCCGCGTCGCTTCCGTGCCCACCGGCAATGTCGCGACCTTCAACATCTCGCGCCAGGGCAAGCCGATGCAGCTCAAGGCCACCATCGCGGTCAGGCCCGACCAGCAGCAGCTCGCCTCTGCAGCCCAGGGCAAGGACAGCCCCATGGGGCCGGCCGCCAGTGTCGCCGGCCTGGGTCTTTCGGCGCTGACGCCGGAAGCCAAGCGCAACTTCAATATCGGCGACAAGGTCGTCGCCGGCGCGGTGATCACCAAGGTCGATCCGGACAGCGATGCCGCCGAAAAAGGGCTGCAGCCCGGCGATGTGGTGCTTCGTATCGGCAATCGCGCCGTGAAGACGCCTGCCGATTTCCAGGCCGGCGTCGCCGACGCCAAGAAGGGCGGCCGCTCCAGCGTGCTGCTTCTGGTGGCCCATGGCCAGGGCGGCACGGGTTTTGTCGCCATCGACATCGACAAGACGTGATGCGCGGGGCGCGCGGGACGGAAATCCCGCGCGCTCTTTTCACGTCAACGCATGATCGGGCCTGACTCAAGGCACAGGGCCCAAGGTGGGAGATGTTATGCGGATCCTTGTTGTTGAAGACGATCTGGAAGCCCTGCGTTATCTTGTGCAGGGTTTGAAAGAATCCGGCCATGTCGTGGATGAAGCCTCCGATGGCGAGACCGGACTGAACCTGGCGCTGAGCCGCGCCTATGACGTGGCCATCGTGGACCGGATGCTGCCCAGGCTGGATGGCCTGAAGCTCGTCGCCGGCATGCGCGAGCATGGCAATATCACGCCGGTCCTCTTTCTTTCCGCCCTGTCGGAAGTGGACGATCGGGTAAAGGGCCTCAAGGCCGGCGGCGACGATTATCTCACCAAGCCCTATGCCTTTGTGGAGCTTCTGGCGCGTATCGACGCCCTTGTGCGCCGCCGGGCGCCGGCGGGGGTCAAGACCCGGCTGGATGTGGGCGACCTGGAACTGGACCTTCTGTCGCGCGCCGCCAAGCGCAACGGCACCGATATCGAGCTTCAGCCCCGTGAATTCCGCCTGCTGGAATATCTCATGCGTAACGCCGGCCAGGTGGTGACGCGCACCATGCTGCTGGAAAGCGTGTGGGAATATCATTTCGATCCGCAGACCAATGTGATCGATGTGCATATCAGCCGGCTCAGGGCCAAGATCGACAAGGGCTTCGAGGCGCCGCTGCTGCATACCGTGCGCGGCGCCGGCTATATGATCCGTGCGCACTAAACCGGGCATCCTCCGGACCCAGGCTTTTCGCATCGTTCTGATCTATGTGCTGCTGTTTGCCTTTTCGGTGACGGCTCTCCTGGGTTTCACCTACTGGAATACCCGGCGAACACTCGACGCCCAGACCGACCAGATCATAGAGGCCGAAATCACCGGCCTGAATGAGGAATATCACCATTTCGGCCTGCAGGGCCTGGCGGAGACGGTGCGAACCCGCTCCCTGCATGCCGGCCAGGCGCTCTATCTGCTGGCGGACGGCGTGCATCATTCCGTCGCCGGCAATCTGGATTCCTGGCCGCAGATTTCCGATCGTCCGGGCGAGCTGGTGGAATTCGACTATGAGCGCCCGATCGACGGCAGGCTGCAGACACGCCGCGCGCGGGGCCGGGTGTATATCGTTCCGGGCGATTTCCTGCTGCTGGTCGCCCAGGATGTCCATGACCGCTATCTGACCGAGCGGATGTTCACCACCACACTGCCCTGGACGGTTCTGCTGATCCTTCTGCTGGGCGCGGGCGGCGGCGCCCTGCTGAGCCGCAACATGTTGCGCCGTGTGGACAGCATCAACCGCACAAGCGGCGAGATCATTGCCGGCGATCTGTCCCGCCGCGTACCGCTGAACGGTTCGGGCGACGAGTTCGATGTGCTGGCTGAAAACCTGAACCGTATGCTGGACCGTATCGAACGGCTGATGAAGGGACTGCGCGAGGTCACCGATTCGGTGGCGCATGACTTGCGCACCCCGCTGAACCGGCTGCGGAACCGGCTTGAGGAAAGCCTGGCCCGTTTGCAGAATGCCGGCCCCCTGTCGCAGGAAAAGATGACCGGGGAGATCGAGCGCGCCATCGCCGAAACCGACCAGTTGATCGGTACCTTCAATGCCCTGCTGCTGATCGCCGAGACGGATGCGGGCACCACCCGCGCCGCCATGGCGCCCCTGGAACTGGCGGGCCTCGCCGCCGATGTGGCCGAGCTCTATGAACCGCTGGCTGATGACAAGAAGATATCGCTCGCGCTTGCGTCTTCGGCCCCCGTGGCGATCGAGGGCAATCGCAGCCTGATCGCGCAAGCCCTGGCCAATCTGGTGGACAATGCGATCAAATATACGCCCGCCGGCGGCAAGGTTCGGGTGGGCGTTGGCGCAACCGACAATGGTATCGAACTGTGGGTCGCCGACAGTGGGCCGGGAATTCCGGCGGCCGACCGGCCGCGCGTGACCGAGCGCTTCGTGCGCCTGGAAGCCAGCCGCAATTCGCCCGGCACGGGCCTTGGCCTGTCGCTGGCGGCGGCGGTAGCCCATTTCCACAATGCCGAACTGGTGCTGGAGGACAATCATCCGACCGGCCTCAAGGTGGTCCTCCGCTTCCCCCAGAGCGCGGTCCGGCCACTGGCGCCGCCGCTTAAAAACGCCGCCGAGTAGGCTATAAGGGCGCGTGCCCGCGCTCCGCCTTGTTCCACCCAGGCCTTTCGATCCCGCCCGCGTCGCCCGCGTCAAGGAGGCATTGGCCGAGCGCGGATTTTCCAGCGGCGAGCCCATCCTGGATGCGGTGTTCGGCAACAGTCCCTATCTGGGCCGCCTGGCGCTGCGCGAAACCGGCGCATTGGGCGAATATTTTGCGACCGGGCCGGAAACCGTGCTGAACGCCGCCATCCTTCTGGCGCATGCGGCCGCGCGGGCGGAAAGCGAGGTCCAGGCGATGAAAGAGCTGCGCACCGCCAAGCGGCGGGCGGCACTGGCCATCGCCATGGCCGATATCGCCGGCCTGTGGGACGTGAACCGGGTGACGGCGGAACTGACACGCTTTGCCGATGCCTGTGTCGGGTCGGCCCTGCGCTGGCTGCTGCGCGGCGAAGCGGCGCGCGGCGGCAGAGCGGTCGCGGAGAAAGATAGCGGCCTCACCGTGCTGGCGATGGGCAAATATGGCGCCTTCGAGCTGAACTATTCCAGCGACATCGATCTGGTGGTCTTCTATGACGCGGCGAAATTTCCCTTCGCCAAGCGCGATGACATGCGGGCCGCGGCGGTGGATATCGTGCGCGGCCTGGTCAGGCTGCTCGCCGAGACCACGGCCGATGGCTATGTCTTCCGTGTTGACCTCCGCCTTCGCCCCGATGCCGGCGCCACCCAGATCGCCATCTCCACCGATGCGGCGCTGGACTATTATGAGGCCATGGGCCAGAACTGGGAGCGCGCCGCCATGATAAAGGCGCGCGCCTGCGCCGGCGATCCCGCGACTGGATCGCGTTTCCTGGAAGCTCTGAAGCCATTTATCTGGCGCCGCTATCTGGACTTTGCCGCCATCGAGGACATCCAGTCCATCAAGCGCCAGATCCACGCGCATGGCGGCCATGGCGAGATCGCGGTGTCGGGGCACAATATCAAGCTGGGGCGCGGCGGCATTCGCGAGATCGAATTCTTCGCCCAGACCCAGCAGTTGATCCTGGGCGGGCGGCATCCCGGCCTGCGTCCATCGACCACGCAAGGCGCGCTGGATGCGCTGGTGCGCGAGGGGCGTGTAAAGGAAAGCGTCGGCGAGGATCTCAAGCGCGACTATCTCTATCTGCGCCAGCTCGAACACCGCCTGCAGATGATCGAAGACCAGCAGACCCACAGCCTGCCGACAAGTGTCGAGGGCGTCGGTCATGTCGCCTGCTTCATGGGCTATGGCGATGCAGAAGCCTTCGCGGCCGAGCTGCGCGCCGTGCTGGAGAATGTCCAGGGCCATTATGCGCGGCTGTTCGAAAGCGCCCCGGCGCTGACATCGTCCGCGGGCAATCTGGTTTTCACCGGCGTGGAGGAAGACCCCGAAACGCTCAATACGCTTTCGGCGATGGGCTTCCGGGAAGCGGCACATGTCTCGGCGGCCATCCGCGGCTGGCATCATGGCCGCGTCCGCGCCATGCGCAGCCAGCGGGCGCGCGAGCTTCTGACCAAGCTGGTACCGGCCATACTGAAGGCCCTGGCCGGCGCGGCCGATCCCGATATCGCCTTCACCCAGTTCGACCGTTTTCTCTCCAGCCTGCCGTCCGGCGTCCAGCTTTTCTCGCTGTTTCTGGCGCAGCCGCAGTTTCTGGATCTTCTGGCCAAGATCGTCGGCTCCACGCCGCGCCTGGCGAGCTATCTGGCGCGCAATCCCGCCATCCTGGATGCCCTGCTGGATACCGAGTTTCTCAGCCGCTTGCCCAGCCGCCCCGAACTGGACGCCGGTTTCGCAAAAGTCACGCAGGGCGATTACGAGGATGTGCTGGATGGCGCCCGCCGCTTCGCTCGCGAGGCGATATTCCGGGTCGGTGTCCAGATCGTGGAAGGCGCCGCCACGGCGGAAGCGGCGGGACCGGCCCTGGCCGATATTGCGGAAACGGTGATTGCCGGTCTCTTGCCGCGGGTGGAAGAGGAACTGGCCGCCGGCGCGGGCCGCCTGCCGGGCGGCGGCTTTGCTGTCGTGGCGATGGGCAAGCTGGGCAGCTGCGAAATGACGGCCAGCTCGGACCTGGACCTGGTCTTTGTCTATGAGGTGCCCGAAGGCTTGGAATCATCCGACGGCCCAAAGCCCCTGTCGCCCACCTTGTATTATGCGCGCCTGGCGCAGCGGCTGATCGCGGCCCTGACCACGGCCACGGCGGCCGGTACGCTCTATGATGTCGATATGCGGCTGCGGCCCACCGGCAACAAGGGGCCGGTCGCTGTCAGCCTGCAAAGCTTCGCGGAATATCACGCCAGCGAAAGCTGGACCTGGGAGCATATGGCGCTGACCCGCGGGCGTCTGGTGGCGGGTCCGCAAAAGCTGCGCGCAAGGGTGGAAGCGGAAATCCGCCGCCGTCTCACCGAAAGGCGCGACCCAAACGAGATTCTGGCCGATGCCCGCACGATGCGCGCTCGCATGGCCGAGACCTTTCCCGGCCGCAATCCCTGGGATCTCAAACATGCGGCGGGCGGGCTGGTGGATATCGAATTCATCGCACAGGGCTTGCAACTGGTCCACGCGCCGGCGCGGCCCGCCGTGCTGGACACCAACACCATCGGCGCCCTGATCATGCTCAAGGGCGCGGGCGCTCTTTCGCAGCAGGATGCGGATGTGCTGCTGGCTTCGGCGCGCCTGCAACATGCCCTGACGCAAGTGCTGCGCATCGCGCTGGATGAAACTCCGGAGATCGAGCAGGCGACGCTGGGATTGAAGGCGCTGCTGACCCGCGCGGCCGAGGCGGCAAGCTTTGCGGAAACCCAGAAGAAACTGGCCGAGGCCCAGACCGCCACACGCGAGATTTTCAATCGGGTGATGGCAGGCTAGCGCCTGTGGCGCAGCGACAATCAGGATTCGAACGGTAGCCCGATCAGCCGCTCCGGCGGAAAGACCAGATGCGCCGCCGCATCCGGTGGTGCGCCGGCCGCGCTGACGGCTATCGGTTCGTTGCGGCCGGGGATGCGGACCTGGATGTGATTGCGCTCGCCCAGAAAGGTGGAAGCGGCGATTTCACCCGCAAGACCGGTCTGGGCAAAGGCGACATGTTCGGGCCGGATCGCCAGCAGGATATGGTCGTCGGCCTTGATGCCCGGCGCCAGGTTGGCGGCCGAAAACGTCACGATGCCCAGAATGCCCGCATTGGCGGTAACGGTGGTCTCGGTGAGCTGGCGCACCGTGGCATGAAAGAAATTCATTTCACCTATGAAGTCGGCCACTTCCCGGCAATTGGGCCGCTCATACAACATGCGCGGCGTCGCCACTTGCAGAATCCGGCCCCGGCCCATCACCGCCACCCGGTCCGACAGGCTTAGGGCTTCCTCCTGGTCATGAGTCACCAGCAGAAAGGTGATCCCCACCTGGCGCTGAATGGCGCGCAGTTCGACCTGCATGGTTTCCCGCAGGCGCTTGTCCAGCGCGCCTAAAGGCTCATCCAGCAGCAGCAGCTTGGGCTCGCGCACCAGTGCGCGCGCCAGCGCGACGCGCTGGCGCTGGCCC
>CAYFKU010000007.1:60179-65500 GCA_964343955.1 uncultured Rhizobium sp.
AAGCCATGCTGGCCCCCCGAAAGCTGGTCGGCGGCCCGTCCGTCCAGCCCCTCCAGCCGGACCGTGGCCAGCATGGCTTCGACACGGGCGCGCAAGACGTCTTTGGGCAGCCTCAGCTTGCGCAGGCCATAGGCGACATTGTCGAAGACATTCAGGTGGGGAAAAATCGCATAGGACTGGAACACCATGTTGGTGGGGCGCAGGTGTGGCGGCACCGTGTTCATGACCTCGCCGTCGATGGCGATGGCGCCCGCATCCGGTGTCTCGAAGCCGGCGATCATGCGCAACAGGGTGGTCTTGCCGCAGCCCGACGGCCCAAGCAGCGCGAAGAATTCGCCCCGCTCAACCGCAAGGGTCACGCCATCCACCACGGGCGGACCGCCAAAGCTTTTGCGCACCGTCTGGATAGAGAGAAAGCTCATGCGCCCACCATGGTCTTCTTGCTTCCCAGATTGCGGACATATTCCGCGGCTATCACCAGCGCCACCGACGCGGCCAGGATCAGCGCGCCCAGCGCCAGCACCATGGGCAGGCGCCCCGGAAAGCGCAGTTGGCCCCAGATATAGACCGGCAGTGTGGCCTCGGTTCCTGACAGGAAAAAGGCGAGCAGGAACTCGTCGAACGAGGTGATGAAGGTCAGCAGCAGGCTGGCGACGATGCCGGGCAGCACCAGCGGGAAACTCACCCGCCAGAAGGTCATCCAGGGATCCTCGCCCAGGTCTGCGCTGGCTTCTTCCAGATTGCGGTCAAAGCTCTCCAGCCGCGCGATCAGCACGGTCAGCGCGAAGGGCACGCAGATCAGCAGATGTCCCAGCACCACGGCCGCAAGCGACAGCGACAGCCCCATGGCCCCCAAGAGCATCATTAGCGACAGGCCTAGCACGATGTCGGGAATGAATAGGGGCAGCGAGATAAAGCCCAGCGCCGCGCCCGCGGCTTTCAAACGATAGCGGGTCAGCGCCCGCGCCGCGGCCAGTCCCAGCATGGTGGACAAAAGGGCAGTCGCCAGGCCCACTTTCAGGCTGTTGCCCAGGGCATGCAGCATGGCCCCGTCTTCGGCCAGGCCCTGATACCAGCGGGTGGTGAAGCCAGATAGCGGGAAGGCGATGAACTTGGAATCGTTGAAGGAAAAGACCGGCAGCACCAGAACCGGGCCATAAAGAAAGGCCAGATAGGCCAGGGCATACAGAAGCAGCGACCGGTTTTTCATCGCGCCGCTTTCGCCGCCGCGCGGGCGCCTGCCACGAACAGGCCGGCGATGATGGCCACCATTGCCATTCCGGCCAGAGACAGAGCGGCGCCCAGCGGCCAGTTGCCCGCGCTGATGAACTGCACCTCGATCAGATTGGCGATCATCGCGCCTTGTGTTCCGCCCACCAGCGCCGGGGTGACATAGTCGCCGGTGGTGGGCACAAAGATCAGCAGCGCGGCGCCGACCACGCCCGGCATGCTGAGCGGCAGGGTGACGCGCAGGAAGCGGCGCAGGGGCCCGTCGCCCAGGTCGCTGGCGGCTTCCAGCAGCGAGCGGTCGATTTTCTCCAGGCTCACATAGATGGGCAGAATGGCGAAGGCGGCCCAGGCATGCGCCAGGGTCAGCACCACCGCGAAGGGATTATAGAGCAGAAAGCCCAGGGGCTGGTCGATCAGGTGCAGCCGCATCAATCCCGAATTGATCAGTCCGTTGAAGCCCAGGATGATCTTCCAGGCAAAGACGCGCAGCAGATAGGAGGTCCAGAAGGGAATGGTCAGCGCCACCAGCCAGACGAATTTCCGCCTGGCATGGAAGGCGACGTAATAGGCCACCGGATAGGCGAGGGCGAGGGTCACCAGGGTGACGGCGCCGGAGATCAGCAGCGAGCGCAGGAACAGGATGCGATAGCTGGCGCGGCCCAGGACGTCGCCATATTGGGCAAGGGTCCAGCCTTCCGTGACGCCCAGGCCGCTCTGGTTTTTCAGGCTGGCGGTCAGCATCAGGGCCAGGGGGGCCATCAGGCCCACCGCCATCACGGCCAAAGCGGGAGCGATCAGGCCATAGCCTTCGCGCGCGGTCCGCCCCTCTTTTGCCACCCTGCTTCCCCGTTAACCCGCCCGGATTGTTGGAAAATCGCCATCCCGGCGCAACCGAAACCGGCGGAAAATGCTGCTTGAATCGATTGGGGGAAAAGGCCATAACCCCCGTCCACTTGGAGTGCGGGCGTAGCTCAGGGGTAGAGCATAACCTTGCCAAGGTTAGGGTCGGGCGTTCGATTCGCCTCGCCCGCTCCAATCATAAATCAATAAAATCAATGGATTACTGAGAAATCTCCCCCGCTGGGGAGTGGACATTTATTTTTCAGGTAAGCCCTGGGTAAGCAGTTGGCCCAATTCCGCCCCTAAATCCAGCAATATCGGACACCGACCCCTGCCGGGGGCTCGCCTTCGACGGGGTGGGGTCCGCATCCACATAGACCAGCCAGATAAATGGGACCGATTTTTAGGCTCGCCTCTGCTGGCTATTAAATACACAAATAATGGTGTATATATTAGGCCAGAGATCAGGGCGGATCAGGCGATGGGCGAGAATGCAGGGCGGTTTCAGAAGGGCGTGAGCGGCAATCCCGGTGGGCGGCCGCGGGAGCTAGGCGAGATTAAAGAGCTTGCCCGCGCTCACACCAGCGCCGCCATAGAGGCTCTTCATGGCATCGCCGTCGATCTAAAGGCCCCAGCAGCAGCGCGCGTTGCCGCCTCTGAGGCTTTGCTCAATCGAGCGTGGGGCCGACCCAGCCTGGCGATCTCAGCCGAAGGCGACGCAGAGCCGGTAGAGTTGATCGTGCGATGGGCTGGGCAGTGAGGCGGTTGGGAATAATTATAGCGTGGTTGAATTAGAGTTCGCTATTTTACTGGCGAGACCTCTGACTTTTCCTGATAGTTTTTTTCCTTTTTCTTTTGTCTAAAACTTTCGCTTCTTTTGTAAGAAGTGAAAGGCAAGCCTGTATTGCTGCGTTCGGAGAGGCTTCAAACATAACTTCACAGATCATTTCGAATGTATTTTCCGGTATCCTTACAACGAGGTGGCCTGCCGGATATTTTGTACCAGCGTGAGTGAGACTACTGCATGGCTGACGTTCGATCCAGATGGGGTGGCACGGGCATGTAAGCCGGCGGCGCTGGCGGTCGATATCCCAGCGATGAATGGGGTCTGACGGTGTTGTAGTGCAGGCGCCACAAACTTGCGCTCATCCTAGCCTTAGCCCTTCTGTCAGCTTGTACAGCCGTCCAGCCTGCGGCCACGCCGTCGTCCCCAGCCATCCACCGCGACACCCATGGGCGAATAGAGCGTAGCCAAGCCGCTAGGGCAGCTTTTAAGCGTGAGCATCCGTGCCCGGACACGCACCTGCCTAAAGGCCCATGCCCAGGCTACATAATCGATCATGTAATTGCCCTAAAGCGCGGCGGGGCTGATACCCCGGCCAATATGCAGTGGCAGACTGTTGACGAGGCAAAGACAAAGGATCGGGTGGAGTAGGCTGTGTGATGCTCACTACCAAGCCTGAGCAACTAACACGTCCTGCAGCTTAGTCGTGAACTGCCGTGACAGACGCTGACTGCGCGCTATCCATGGGCGCGCAATTCCTATGGCAAGTGGTGATATAGTGTTCCTGCCGTAGCGGGCGTTAATCGCATCCATCGCAGGCATCAGAAGCTTTGACCGCTCATCCGATAAGCCGGTGAATAGCGACTTGGGACGCTGAAAGACTGGCTCTAAATCATTCAACATCACGCCCGCCTTCGCGTAGCGGTAACCTTCGCGCCACAGAGGTTTGAGCATTCGGACGGCTTGGGTGATTAGCGCAATCGTTTCGTTCGTTGCCTCAATGTATGCTGCTTTTTGCCCGCTGTGCCATGGCTCGCCCTTAGCGTGAGGATTGGTATGTAAGAACACGGCGATATGCCCTGCCTGTAAGCCTTGCTGGCGCAACTTCTCAGCGGCTCTGGCAGCGTAGGCGGCGATAGCCTCCCGCATTTCATGCCACGATGTGATTGGTCGCCCAAAAGATCGCGTACAGGCAATGCTCTTACGGTCAGCGGGGGCGTCTATGAACGGCAGGCATGATAAGCCCCGAAGTTCAGCCTGAATCCGCTCGCCAACGACGGTGAGAAGTCCCCGCACTTCCCGGACAGGGGCATCAATGAAGTCTTGGATGGTTCTGTACCCGGCTCTCTCTAGCTTTGCGGCGCTTTTCCCGCCGATTCCCCAGACTTCTCCTGCTGGCATGACTGCATAGTAGCTGGCTCTTACGGCTGGGTCGGTCAGATCGCACACGCCGCCCAAACTGAGATTGTCCTTAGCAATCCCATTTGCCAGCTTGGCGATCGTCTTGGTTGGCCCCCAGCCGATGCAGGTCGGGATTTTGGCAATCCGCCGAACATCATTTCGCAGAGATCGGCACCGCTGGGTCAGATCGCCCGGTAGGCCGGTCAGGTCCAAGAACATCTCATCGATGCTGTAAGGCTCGACCCTAGGAACCCGTTCAGCAAGAACCTGGTACATCCGACGGCTCATGTCTCCGTAGAGGGCATAGTTGCTGCTGAACCATTCCACGGCTGCCAGTTCAGGGCGTTTGCGGATCAGGTGCCACGGATCGCCCATCTTGATGCCCAGCGCCTTAGCCTCCACCGTTCGGGAAATGGCGCAGCCATCATTGTTGCTCAGTACGACTACGGGCAGTCGCCGTAGGCGAGGCTGGAAGACGCGCTCACATGAACAGTAGAAAGAATTGGCATCTATGAGGCCGTAGACGGGCTTCATGGTTAGACGTCTGTACGTACAAGGCCAGACACAGTCGCCCAAACTTCGACGTCATCGCCCACACAGACAGCCGGGCTACTGCGGGACGGCTGTAGCCACCATTGTGCGTCTTTGAACGCGAGTTCGCAGACAACAACGTCGCCATGGACCATCGCCACGACAACGCGTCCGGGCATAGGCGGCGCAGCAGCGTCCGCGATCAGGACGTCGCCATGCCTGATACCGCGCTGGTTCAGCGCGTCACCGCGAACCCTGATGGGGTAGCGGCTAGGGCTACGCAGATCGAGGACAGCCGAAAGGTCTATGGTGCCTTCGAGGCTATCCCCCGCTGGGGATGCGAAACCCGTAGTGTTTCCGCCGTTGTATTCGCGCCCAGACACCCTTGACCCCGTACGAAAGGGGTGTGAACATACAGAGAACATATGTGGTGGCAAGTAGGATTGTCTGGGTCTTCAAACTAACAGGCTCCAATAGCCTCTGACCTGAGTGGCTCTTTATGTACCAGCCGATAAGAGAGAATTGGCTTGGAAAG
>CAYFKU010000008.1:0-1510 GCA_964343955.1 uncultured Rhizobium sp.
GGTATAAATATGTGCGGCATCGTCGGCATCGCGGGAACCCGCGAAGTGGCGCCCATCATTCTGGAGGCGCTGAAGCGCCTGGAATATCGGGGCTATGACTCCGCGGGTATCGCCACGCTGGATGACGGGCAGATCGCGCGCCGCCGCTCGCCCGGCAAGCTCAGCAACCTGGAAGGCGTGCTGCAGAACCAGCCGCTGGCCGGCCATATCGGCATCGGCCATACCCGCTGGGCCACCCATGGCGCCCCGACCGAGGCCAATGCCCATCCCCATGCCACGCCCAGGGTCGCCATCGTCCACAATGGCATCATCGAGAATTTCCGCGAGCTGCGGGCCGAACTGACCGGACAGGGCCATAAGTTCGAATCCGAAACCGACAGCGAGACCGCCGCCCATTTGGTCACCCAGCTTTTGAGCGAAGGCCTGCCGCCGGAAGAGGCCGCCAAGAAGGTGGTGGCGCGGCTGACCGGCGCCTATTCCATCGCCATGATTTTCAAGGATCATGAAGGCCTGCTGGTGGGCGCGCGCCGGGGCGCCCCGCTGGCCGTGGGCTATGCCGATCAGGAAGCCTATATCGGCTCGGACGCCTTTGCGCTCGCGCCCTTCACCAACCGGGTCGCCTATCTGGAAGACGGCGATGTGGTGGTGATCAAGGGCCCCAATGTCTCCATCTTCGATGCGGCGGGCCGTCCCGCCAATCGCGAGGTCAAGATTACCTCCGCTTCGGCGGCGCTGGTGGACAAGGCCGGCCACAGCCATTTCATGGCCAAGGAAATCCATGAGCAGCCCGAAGTGGTGGGCCATACGCTGGCGCATTACCTCGATCCCGCCGGCCCGGTGGTGCGCCGCCAGGGCAAGGGCCTGCGCGATGCCCTGGTAAAGGCCTCGCGCCTGACCATCTCGGCCTGCGGCACGGCCTATTATGCCGGCATGGTCGGCAAATACTGGTTCGAAAAGCTGGCCCGCATTCCGGTGGAAACCGATGTCGCGTCCGAGCTGCGCTATCGCGATCCGGTCTATCCCGACAATGGCGTGGCGCTGTTCGTTTCCCAGTCTGGCGAAACCGCCGACACGCTGGCGGCGCTGCGCGATGCCAAGGCCAAGGGCCAGACCACCATCGCGGTGGTGAATGTCGCCGAATCCTCCATCGCCCGCGAAGCCGATATCGTGCTGCCCACCTATGCCGGGCCGGAAATCGGCGTCGCCTCGACCAAGGCTTTCACCTGCCAGCTTGCGGCGCTGGCCGCCTTTGCCATCGCCGCGGGCGAAGCGCGCCGCACCATCAGCAAGGGCGACGAACAGCGCTATTGCGAAGCCCTACTGGAGACGCCGCGCCATATCGCCGAATTCCTCAAGCAGGAAAAGGCGATCAAGGCGGTGGCCGAGGAAATCGCCAAGGCGCGCGACGTGCTTTATATGGGCCGGGGCGCCAGCTATCCGCTGGCGCTGGAAGGCGCGCTGAAGCTGAAAGAGATCAGCTATATCCATGCCGAAGGCTATGCCGCCGGCG
>CAYFKU010000008.1:1520-6370 GCA_964343955.1 uncultured Rhizobium sp.
TCCAACATGCAGGAAGTGATGGCGCGCGGCGGCAAGGTGCTGCTGATTTCGGACAAGGCCGGCATCGAAAAGGCTGGCAAGGTCTGGGCGAGCATCGAAGTGCCCACCACCAACAGCTTCATCACCCCGCTGATCTATGCCGTTCCGGTGCAGTTGCTGGCTTATTACGCGGCGCTGGCCAAAGGCACCGATGTGGACCAGCCGCGCAATCTGGCGAAGAGCGTGACAGTCGAATAGGCGCGGTTCTTTTGGGTCGTGCGTTCGTCGGCCGTGCTCGCGTAAGCCGGGTACGCTCCGCGCGGCATCCTGCCCACGCCCCGAAAATTCCTCTTCGCCCAGCCTTGGCCATGACACGCAGGATCGGTAAGGTCCCGGCCATGACCGACCAAAATGCTCTCAAGCGCGCTGTGGCCGCCAAGGCCCTCGAATATGTCAAGGATGGCATGAAGCTGGGGCTGGGCTCCGGCTCCACCGCCGAAATCTTCGTGGAGATGCTGGCGCCCCGCATCCGGGGCGGCGAAAAGCTGCTCTGCGTGCCGACCAGCGAAAAGACGGCGGCTCTTGCCCGCAAGCTGGGCTTCACCCTGGCGGCGCTCGACGATCTGGCGCCTCTGGACCTGACGATCGATGGCGCGGATGAAGCCGACCGCAATCTCGACCTGATCAAGGGCGGCGGAGGCATGCTGCTGCGGGAAAAGATCGTGGCTGCCGCCTCGCGCCGGATGGTGGTGATTGCCGATGAGAGCAAGCTGGTGCCGCGCCTGGGCAAATATCCCCTCCCGGTCGAGGTGGTGGAATTCGGTCACAAGTCCACCGCCGCCCGCCTGTCTGCCGCCCTGGCGGCTGCCGGTTACGCCAATGTGCAGATGACCCTGCGCCAGCGCGATGGCGCCACCTTCCGGACCGACAGCGGCAATGTCATCTATGACTGTGCCTTCGGTGCGATCCAGAATGCGCCCAATCTGGCGTCCGCCATCTCCGCCATGCCGGGCGTGGTCGAACATGGCCTATTCATCGGCATCGCCACCACCTTGCTGATTGCGGCTGCCGGTGAGATCGAAGTCATCGAGCGATGAAGCAAGCTCAGGTCAGCCTCCCCTTCGCGTGCGTCAGCACGCAAGGAAGGGGAGGTGCCCGCAGCATCGCCTGCGATGCCTAGGGCGGAGGGGTTCATACAATGAAATTCGACTATGACCTGTTCGTCATCGGCGGCGGCTCGGGCGGCGTGCGCGCCAGCCGCATGGCCGCGCTGGCAGGCGCGAAAGTGGCGCTGGCCGAGGAATGGCGGATGGGCGGCACCTGCGTCATCCGCGGCTGCATTCCCAAAAAGCTGTTCGTCTATGCCAGCCAGTTTCACGAAAATATTCTGGATTCGGCCGGCTATGGCTGGTCCTTCGGTGAGACGCGTTTCGACTGGCCGACCCTGATCGCCAACAAGGACCGCGAGATCGCGCGGCTGGAAGGTCTTTACGCCGCCAATGTCGCCAAGGCGGGCGTGACCATCTTCCAGGACCGGGCGGTGTTCGAGGACCCGCACACGCTGCTGCTGCTCAATTCCGGCAAGTGCATCACCGCCGAAAAGATCCTGATCGCCACCGGCAACCGCCCCACGCGGGAGCTGGGGGGCGGCCGCATGGTTCCCGGCGCCGGGCTGTGCATCACCTCCGACGAAGCCTTCCATCTGGAGAAGCTGCCGGAGCGCATCCTGATTGCCGGCGGCGGCTATATCGCCATCGAATTCGCCCATATCTTCCAGGGCCTGGGCAGCAAAGTATCGCTGGTCTATCGCGGCGAAAAGCCCCTGCGCGGTTTCGACGACGACATGCGCGAGCTTCTTTGTGCCTCCATGCAGGATCGCGGCATTGATGTGCTGCTGGGCTGCGAATTCACCGCAATTGAAAAGCGCGGAGATGGCCTGCGCGCCGAAACCAGCACGGGCGGCGTCATGGATTGCGACCAGATCATGCTGGCGATAGGGCGGGCGCCCAACACCATGGCCCTGCATGTCGAAAAGGCCGGGGTCGAACTGGGCAAGCGGGGCGAGGTGAAAGTCGATGCCTGGTCCCGCACCAGCGCGCCGCATATCTTTGCCGTCGGCGATGTCACCGACCGGGTGCAGCTCACGCCTGTCGCCATTCATGAAGCCATGTGTTTCGTCGAGACCGCCTTCAAGAACAATCCGACCGCGCCCGAGCACCGGCATGTCCCCAGCGCGGTCTTTTCCACGCCCGAGCTGGCCTGTGTCGGCCTGACCGAGGCCTGCGCCCTGGGCGAAGGCCATCGGATCGATGTCTACAAATCCACCTTCAAGCCGCTGCTGCACACCCTGGGCGGGCGGGCCGTGCGCACGTATATGAAGCTGATCGTGGACGCCGATACCGACAAGGTTCTGGGCTGCCATATCTTCGGCGACCATGCCGCCGAGATCGTCCAGGTCGTGGCGGTCGCCCTGAAAATGGGCGCCACCAAACGGGATTTTGACGCCACCATCGCCCTTCACCCCACCGCGGCGGAAGAGCTGGTGACCATGCGGACCAAAAGCTACAGCAAAAGCCCCGACCCGGCATCTTCCTAAAAGCTTGATTCAACGAGGGTTTCGGGCCCCCGGGTCCCGCGGGGCCGCGGACGCGCCGGTTGCTGGTAAAATCCGGCCCCATCGCCTATATCCCGCCCTCGTTTGTGCCCTTTTGAAGGAGTGACGGGTGGCCCAAAGCTGGACCCCGCAGAGCTGGCAAGACAAGACCGCCCGCCAGATGCCGGATTATCAGGACAAGGCGGCGCTGGATCGCGTCCTGGGCCAGTTGAGGACCCATCCTCCGCTGGTGTTTGCCGGCGAGGCCCGGAACCTGATGGCCTCCTTGGGCCAGGTGGCGGAAGGCAAGGCTTTCCTGCTGCAGGGCGGTGACTGCGCCGAAAGCTTCGCCGAGTTCCACCCGGACAATATCCGCGACCTGTTCCGCGTCCTGCTGCAGATGGCGGTGGTTCTGACCTTTGCCGCCGGCGTGCCGGTGGTGAAGGTGGGCCGCATCGCCGGCCAGTTCGCCAAGCCCCGCTCGGACGATTTCGAGAAGCGCGGCGATGTCAGCCTGCCCTCCTATCGCGGCGACAATATCAATGGCGGCGAATTCACGCCCAAGGCGCGCATTCCCGATCCCCAGCGCCTGTTGCAGGCCACCGCCCAGTCGGCGGCGACGCTGAATCTGCTGCGCGCCTTCGCCCAGGGCGGCTATGCCGACCTGCACAATGTCCATCGCTGGATGCTGGGCTTCATTGCGGACTCGCCGGCCAGCGAAAAATACAAGGGTCTGGCGCAACGCATCAGCGAAACGCTGGAATTCATGGCGGCCTGCGGCATCACCTCGGATTCGGTGCCCCAGCTTCGCGGCACCGATTTCTATACCTCGCACGAGGCGCTGCTGCTGCCCTATGAGCAGGCGATGACGCGCGTCGATTCCACCAGCGGCGACTGGTACGACACCAGCGCCCATATGCTCTGGATCGGCGACCGCACCCGCCAGCTCGACGGCGCCCATGTCGAATTCATGCGCGGCATCAAGAACCCGATCGGCCTGAAATGCGGCCCTTCGCTGGATCCCGAAGAGCTGCTCAAGCTGATCGACATCCTGAACCCGCAGAACATTCCGGGCCGCCTGACGCTGATCGCCCGTTTCGGCGCCGACAAGATTGCCGACAAGCTGCCGCCCATGCTGCGGGCGGTGAAGCGCGAGGGCAAGTCGGTGGTCTGGTCCTCCGATCCCATGCACGGCAACACCATCAAGTTGCAGTCGGGCTACAAGACCCGGCCCGTGGAGCGGGTGCTGGAGGAAGTGCGCAGCTTCTTCGCCATCCATCGCGCCGAAGGCACCCATGCCGGCGGCGTGCATTTCGAGATGACGGGCCAGAATGTCACCGAATGCCTGGGCGGCGCCCAGGGCCTGAAGGAAATCGACCTGGCCGACCGCTATCAGACGGCCTGCGATCCCCGGCTCAATGCCAGCCAGGCGCTGGAACTGGCCTTCCTGATCGCCGAAGGCATCCGGGACGAGCGCATCAAGCATTCGGAGCTGGCCGCCTCGGCTTGATGGTCGATGGGAATCGCTCGCCTGTTAGCCAAGGGCTGGATCATCTTCTGCCTTTTCGCGGGCGCCCATGCGCTGCGCATTGCCCTGGTCAGCGGCGTTGCGCTTCAGCAGGGCCTTCTGGCCATCGGCATCTGCGCCCTTCTGTTCATGGCCATGGGCCTTTTGTTCGTGGGCGGCTTCGGCGTTTCCGCGGCCCAGGCCGACGGCGCGCCCTGGCTCGAGCGCTTTCGTCTTGATCACCTGATCCCCGGCTTCAACGAAGGCGTCTTCTTCATCTTCGTGGTGCTCAGTTTCCTCAACCAGGCCTTCGCAGCGCCGCTGGCCCTGAACCGCGGGCCAGCCGCCGCCCTGCAGAATGCCATCTATTTTGTCGTGCCCGGCCAGCGCACTCTGGTGACCTCGCTGGAGGCTTGCAGCATGGATGGCGGCCGTGTCTTTGCCGCCGCTTTCGCCTGGCTGCTTGCGATCATCTATCTGGCCAGCGCCACTTCGCGCCTGCGGCTTCAGGCCGGACTGATCCGGCTGGAGGCCGGCGACCGGCCCCAGGCCCTGGGTCCCACGCTGCGCGCCTTCCTGTTCGGCATCGTGGCCGTGGTGGGAATCCAGTTTCTGTTTGTGGGCTCTGCCTATCCCTGGCTGAACTGCAGCGCCTTTGCCGATGTGACCGGGGCCCTGCTGATCGGGCTGGCGCCGCTGATGCTGGCCTATCTGATCCTGGCCGCCCTGGCGTCCCTGCTGGCCTCGGCCCCAGAAAAGCAGCAATAAAAA
>CAYFKU010000008.1:6380-25111 GCA_964343955.1 uncultured Rhizobium sp.
AAATAAATACTTATATAGTAACAAGCCGCAATATTTCTTTGCTGGCGGCATCCGGCCGCCAAAACGCTTAATGGGGGCCGAGATAGCTGGGGACCAGCCTTTTGTTTCTACGTCGCCGCGTGCCGGAAAATGGACCGTTGAAGGCTGCCGTCATCGGCGCCGGCGTGTTCGGCCATCACCATGCCACCAAGTACAAGGCCATGTCGCAGGCGGGCAGGGCGGTCGAACTGTTCGCGGTTGCCGATCCCAATCCGGACATGCGCGCCAAGGCCAAGGCCCATCTGGGCTGCCAGACCATCGCCGACTGGCGTGAGCTTCTGGGCAAGGTCGATCTGGTCAGCGTCTGCTCGCCCGCCGTCACCCATGCGGAAATCGTTCGCACCTTTCTGAAAGCCGGCACCCATGTGCTGGTGGAAAAGCCCATCGCCACCACCATGGAGGAAGCCTCCGAACTGGTTGCCCTGTCGCGCCAGGTCGGCAAGGTGCTGTCGGTTGGCCATCAGGAGCGGTTCGTCTTCGCGCGCACCGGCCTTCTGGATCTGCCGCAGCCGCCGCTGGAAATCAGCTGCTGGCGCCAGGGCCCCTGGACCGGGCGCGGCGACGACGTTTCTGTGGTGCTGGATCTGATGATCCATGACCTGGACCTGGTGCATGCGCTGGTGCCGGGCGAAGTGTCCGAAGTGCGGGCCGAGGGGCTGATCGAATACGGCCCCCGTGCCGACGAAGTCTTCGCCCTGTTGCGCTTTGCCAATGGCAGCATCGCCAAGCTGGAAACCAGCCGCGTCGCCAACGAGCGCAAGCGCGGCCTGCGCGCCATCTATGCCGATGGCATTGTCGAGATCGATTTCCTCTCCCGCACCGTCCGCAACACGACGCCGCACAAGCTGGGGGCGCTGGAACTGGGCGATCCCCTGGGCGAGTCGGTTTCCGGTTTCGTCGCCGCCGCCCAGGCCGGTGTGGATGCGCTGGTGACGCCCGAACAGGCGGCCCAGGCGCTGGCCACCGCCCTTTGGGTGGAAGAGGCTTCGGGCGTGGCGCTGCCGCAACCGGCCCGCGCCATCGCCGGGCGCTAGTCGCACCATCCATCGCCTGTTAGAACCGGTTCATGCCGGATACTTTTCGCATCGCCCTGGGCCAGCTCAATCCCGTGATGGGCGACATTGCGGGCAACCTGGCGCGCGCCCGCGCCGCCCGCAAACAGGCGGCCGGCGCCGATGTGATCCTGTTTTCCGAACTGTTCATCGTCGGCTATTCGCCGGAAGATCTTGTGCTGAAGCCGGCCCTGCAGGCCGATGCCCGCGAGGCGGTGGAAGAACTGGCGCGCGACACGGCCGATGGCGGTCCCGCCATCCTGATGGGCGCGCCCTGGGCCCTGGACGGCAATCTTTATAACGCCATGCTGCTGCTGGATGGCGGCAAGGTGACGGCGCACACCTTCAAGGTGGACCTGCCCAACTACGGCGTGTTCGATGAAAAGCGGGTTTTTGTCGCCGGGCCTTCGCCACGGCCGTTGACGGTGCGGGGCGTGCAGCTTGGCGTGCCGGTCTGCGAGGATATCTGGACACAGGGCGTCTGCGCCGCGTTGGCCGATGCGGGAGCCGAGATCCTGTGCGTGTCCAACGGCTCGCCCTTCGAGGCTGGCAAGGAAGACCTTCGCCTGAAGCTGGCGGCATCGCGCGTGAACGAGACGGGGCTGCCGCTGATCTATCTCAACCAGCTCGGCGGTCAGGACGAAGTCGTCTATGACGGTGCCAGTTTTGTGCTGAATGCCGACGGCGCGATCCCCGTGGCGCTGCCCGGCTGGGTTGAGCGGGTCACGGTGACGGAGTGGCTGCGTGACACGGCCGGAAAATGGCATTGCGCGCCGGGCGAAAAAGCCGCCGCCGAGGATCGTTCCAGCCAGGTCTATCACGCCATGATGCTGGCGCTGCGCGACTATGTGAACAAGAACCGCTTTCCCGGCGTGGTGCTGGGCCTGTCCGGCGGCATCGATTCCGCCATCTCCGCGGCTGTGGCGGTGGATGCGCTGGGGCCTGACCGCGTGCGCTGCGTGATGCTGCCGTCGCGCTATACATCGCGCGAAAGCCTGGAAGATGCCGATGCCTGCGCCAGGCTGTTGGGTGTGACATACGAGACGATCGAGATCGAGCGCGCCGTCGCGGCGATGGGTGAGACGCTGGCCGCGCCCTTTGCCGGCACCCAGGCCGACACCACCGAAGAGAATCTCCAGTCGCGCCTGCGCGGCGTGATCCTGATGGCCATCTCCAACAAGTTCGGCCCCATGGTGCTGACCACGGGCAACAAGAGCGAGATGAGCGTCGGCTATGCCACCCTCTATGGCGACATGTGCGGCGGCTATAATGTGCTCAAGGACATTTATAAAACAGAGGTGTTCCGGCTTTCCCACTGGCGCAACCGGCATTCGCCGTCCGGCGCGCTGGGGCCGCAAGGCCGCGTCATCCCCGAACGCATCATCGACAAGCCGCCCAGCGCCGAGCTGAAGCCCAACCAGACCGACCAGGACAGCCTGCCGCCCTATGACATTCTGGACGGCATCCTGGAATGCCTGGTCGAGCAGGAATGCAGCTTTGAAGAGACGGTGGCGAAGGGCTTCGATCCCGCCACGGTCAGGCGGGTGGAGCATCTGCTCTATATTTCCGAATACAAGCGCCGCCAGGCGCCGCCGGGGGTCAAGATCAGCAGCCGCAATTTCGGCCGCGATCGCCGCTATCCCATCACCAACGCTTTTCGGGATGCGCGTTAATGTCTGCCCTTATGAATCAGATAAACGTCCGTTTCGCGCCATCGCCTACCGGCCTGCTCCATGTCGGCAATGCCCGCACCGCGCTTTTGAACTGGCTGTTCGCCAGGAAGCTGGGCGGCAAGTTCATCCTGCGCATCGACGATACCGATCAGGCGCGCTCGACCAGGGAATTCGAAGAGGCCATCTATCGCGACCTGGAGTGGCTGGGGCTGCGCCATGACATGGCGGACCGGCAGATCAACCGGCTCAAGCTCTATTCCACGGCCTTCTACAAATTGCAGGCGTCGGGGCGCATCTATCCCTGTTACGAGACGGAAGCCGAACTGGATCGGCAGCGTTCGTTGCTGGCGGCGCGCAAGCTGCCGCCCATCTACAACCGCGCCTCGCTCGATCCCGCCAACAAGCAGAAATGGGAAGCCGAAGGGCGCCAGCCGCACTGGCGCTTCCTGCTGTCGCGCAAGAAAGTAAGCTGGACCGATCTGGTGCGCGGGCCGGTGGAGATCGACACCGCCACCATGTCCGATCCGGTGGTGGTGCGCGCCGATGGCGCCTTCCTTTATACGTTGCCGTCGGTGGCCGACGACGTCGATATGGCCATCAGCCATGTGGTGCGCGGCGAGGATCATGTCACCAACACCGCGGCCCAAATCGAGATATTCGAGGCCCTGGGCGCGGCCGTGCCGCAGTTCGCCCATTTCCCGCTGCTGGTCGGCGCGGGCGGCGAGGCGCTGTCCAAGCGGCTGGGTTCGCTGTCGCTGCAGCAGCTTCGGGAAGAGGGGGTGGAACCCCTGGCCGTCGCGTCCTATCTGGCCAAGATCGGTACTTCCGATCCGGTGGAACCGCGCCTGTCGCTGGGTGAGCTGGCGGGTGAATTCGATTTCGCCAGGATCGGCCGGGCGCCGGCCCATTTCGTGCCGGAAGAACTGGCGGCGCTGAATGCCAGGCTGCTCCACATGCTGCCTTACAGCGCGGTCGCATCCCGCGTTCCGGAGGGCGAAGCCTTCTGGGAGGCGATCAAGCCCAACATCGCCAAAGTGTCCGATGCGGCTGAAATGGCGCGGCTGATCCACGGGCCGGTGACGCCGGCGATCGAGGACGCGGCGCTGGCTGCCAGGGCGGCCAGCCTGCTGCCGCCCGAACCCTGGGACCAGGAGACCTGGGGCATCTGGACCAAGGCGGTGGCGGCCGCGACCGGGGCCAAGGGGCGGGGGCTGTTCCATCCCCTGCGCCTGGCGCTGACCGGGCTGGAGCATGGACCCGAACTGAAAAAGCTGTTACCCCTGATCGGGCGCCAGCGTGTTCTGGCCCGCCTGGAAGGAAAAACCGCATGACGACCCTTTTCGTCATTACCCGGATTTCGATTTGCAGCTAACGCTGCAAAAACCCTTCTGCCCGCCCCAAATTCGCCCATTATCCGATCCGCTCACGGACCCGCCATGACTCTGCGCCTGTTCAACACCCTGACCAAGACCAAGGACGTCTTTACGCCCATCGATCCGAAGAATGTGCGCATGTATGTCTGCGGCCCCACGGTCTATGACTTTGCCCATATCGGCAATGCGCGGCCCGTCATCGTGTTCGATGTGCTTTACCGCCTGCTGCGCCACACCTTCGGCGATGCCCATGTCACCTATGTCCGCAACATCACCGACGTGGACGACAAGATCAACGCGCGGGCTGCCGAACGCGGCATTTCCATCCGGGAGCTGACGGAAGAAACCGCCCGGATCTATGAGGAAGATGTTGCGGCGCTGGGCAACCTGTCGCCCAACGTGACGCCTCGCGCCACCGAGCATGTCGGCGAGATGATCGCCATGATCGGGGAATTGATCGCGGGCGGCCATGCCTATGCGGCCCAGGGCCATGTCCTGTTCGATGTCTCGTCCAAGGCCGATTATGGCAAGCTGGCACGCCGCTCGCTGGACGAGATGATGGCCGGCGCCCGCGTGGAAGTGGCGCCCTACAAGAAGAACGCCATGGATTTCGTGCTGTGGAAGCCGTCAGAGGACGCGCTGCCCGGCTGGGATTCGCCCTGGGGACGCGGCCGTCCCGGCTGGCATATCGAATGCAGCGCCATGGCCGGAAAATATCTGGGCCAGACTTTCGACATTCACGGCGGCGGCATCGATCTGGTTTTTCCGCATCACGAGAATGAAATCGCTCAAAGCGAGGGCGCCCATCACGATCATCCGCTGGCCAATGTCTGGATGCACAATGGCTTCCTGCAAGTGGAGGGCGAGAAGATGGCCAAGAGCGCCGGCAACTTCTTCACCATCCGCGATCTTCTGGCCGACTGGCCGGGCGAGGTGCTGCGCTTCAACATGCTGCGGACCCATTATCGTCAGCCGATCGATTTCACCTTCGCAGGTCTCAAGGAGAGCTGGAAGATTCTGGAACGCTGGTATGCGGTGACCGAACCGCTTGCCGATCCGGCGCCCGACGCCGACTTTTTCGATGCCCTTTCCGACGATCTGAACACGCCGGCCGCAATCGCCAGCCTGCACAAGAGCGACGAAAAAGGTCTTGCCGGTGGCCTGGGTTTCCTGGGCTTCTCTAATGTTCAGCTCAAGATCGCGGTGAAGCAGAAAGTCGATACGGTGGCGATTGCCGATGCCATCGCCGCCCGCAACGCCGCGCGCAAGGCCAGAAATTTCGCTGAAAGCGACCGAATCCGGGATGAATTGCTGGCCAAGGGCATTGTCCTGAAGGATGGGCCGCAAGGCACGACCTGGGAAGTGCAGAAATGAGCCCCATGTCCGGCAAGAAAGAGCGCCTCTATATTTTTGACACCACCCTGCGCGACGGCGCGCAGACGCAAGGGGTTGATTTTTCGGTGGAAGACAAGCGCCAGATCGCGCTGGCGCTGGACAGCCTGGGCGTCGATTACATCGAGGGCGGCTGGCCCGGCGCCAACCCCACCGATACGACCTTTTTCGCCGATCGTCCCAGCCTCAAGCATGCCCGCTTCACCGCCTTCGGCATGACCAAGCGCGCGGGGCGCAGCGCCGCCAACGATCCGTCGCTGGCGCCGGTTCTGGATGCCGGCAGCGACGCCATCTGCCTGGTCGGCAAGTCCAGCGCCTTTCAGGTTCAGGTGGCGCTGGAAATCTCGCTGGAGGAAAATCTCGACAATATCGCCCGCTCCATGGAAGCGATCATCGCGAAAGGTCGCGAACCGCTGTTCGACGCCGAGCATTTCTTCGACGGCTACAAACAGAATCCGGAATATGCGCTGACGGCCATCCGAACGGCTTATGAAGCCGGCGCCAAATGGCTGGTGCTGTGCGACACCAATGGCGGGGTCATGCCGGAAGAGGCCTTTTCCATCGTCAGCGAGGTGAAAGCCGCGCTGCCGGATGCGCCGATCGGAATCCATGCCCATAACGATACCGAACAGGCTGTCGCGGTTTCCCTGGCCGCGATCCGCGCCGGCGCGCGCCAGGTGCAGGGCACCCTGAACGGGCTGGGCGAACGCTGCGGAAATGCCAATCTCTGCTCGCTGCTGCCCAATCTGATGCTGAAGGAGCCTTATGCCTCCCAGTTCGAAACCGGCGTCAGCGCGGAAAACCTCAGGCAGCTCCGCCATGTCTCGGGCCTGCTGGACGAAATCCTGAACCGCGCCCCCAACCGCTACCAGCCTTATGTGGGCGCTTCGGCCTTCACGCATAAGGGCGGGTTGCATGTCTCCGCCGTGATGAAAAACCCCCAGACCTATGAGCATGTGCCGCCGGAATCGGTGGGCAACAAGCGGGTCATTCCGGTTTCGTCCCAATCGGGGCGTTCCAACATGGTCGCCAACCTTGCCATGGAAGGCGAGGGCGCCGACCCCACCCGCCTGCTGCAGGAAGTGAAAGCGCGCGAATTCCAGGGTTATTCCTATGACGACGCGCCGGCTTCCTTCGAGCTGCTGGCGTTGCGCCAGCAGAAGAAATTGCCGCGCTATTTCACGGTGGACCGGTTCAGCGTGACGGTGGAGAGCATCCGCGACCAGGACGATCACCTGGCCTCACGCGCCCATGCGGTGGTCGAGCTGCTGGTGGCGGGCGAGAAAATCCGCAACACCGGCGGGGGCAACGGTCCGGTCAATGCGCTGGATGCGGCCTTGCGCATCGATCTGGGGAAATATTCGTCCTATCTGGCCGACCTGCGCCTTGTGGACTACAAGGTGCGCATCCTCACCAGCGGCACCGAGGCGGTGACCCGCGTCACCGTGGAATCGGCGGACGGCAAGGGCAATCGCTGGTCCACGGTCGGCGTGTCGGCCAATATCGTCGATGCCTCCTTCGAGGCGCTGGCCGACTCCATCATCTACAAGCTCTATCGGGACAAGGCGCCGGCTTAAACCTGGGCCGGGGCGTTGAGCGCCCCTTCCAGAATGTCCAGCGCCGCTTCCGCGCCATCCGCGAGATAATAGAGTTTCAGCATCGTCTCGCGGGCGAAGCCTTTTTCGATGATGGCGTGCAGCATGGCATCCAGTGCGTCGTAATAGCCCTTCACGTTCACCACGATGATCGGTTTGCTGTGAACGCCAAGCTGGGCTTCCACCGCGACTTCGAAAAATTCATCGAATGTGCCGAGCCCCCCGGGCAAGATCAGGAAGGCGTCCGACATCTGCATCATCAGGTTCTTGCGTTCCTGCATATGCGGCGTGATGATCAACTTTTCCTGGGGTGAGACTTCCGGCTCCAGCGCCTGCAGGAAGCCGGGCATGATGCCCTGGATATCGCTGCCGCCCGCCAGGGCGGCCTTGGCCACCACGCCCATCAGCCCCAGCCCGCCGCCGCCGAACACCAGCGAATAGCCCATGCGGGCGATTCCGGCGCCGATCGCCTGGGCCGCCTCGGCAAAGGCGGGATCATTGCCGAAGGAGGAACCGCAAAAGACGCAGACCGCGGCGCCGGTTCGTCGGGGTGAAGCTTTGTCCATGTCGCGATCAGGGTTGCGCAAGTTCGTGTCTTTTCATTAAACCAAGACTTCCTAAACGGGTTTCACCCCCTTTCCAACGGAGTTCGTATTGCCGCGCTGGTTGTGGATTTTGGGGGCGGTGGCCGTTCTGGCCATGATTGCGGGATTTATGACATTCGGCGGCGGCGATATGGGCCGCTAGGAAGACGATATGGCCCATCCGGTAGAAGAAGGCAGCGGCGCCCCCTCATTCCGTCCCCTGTGGCGGCTGATGCCCTATCTGTGGCCAAAGGGCCGCCCCGACCTTCGGGCGCGGGTGGTGTTCAGCCTTTTGTTCCTGATGCTGGGCATCATTGCCACCACTGTGTCGCAGCAGTTCCTGGGGGCGGCCGTCGATGCCTTTGGCACCACGCCCCAGACCGCGGTGCTGTGGGTGGTGATCGCGCTGGTGGCGGCCTATGCCATGTCGCGCGTGCTGATGCAGGCCTTCGCCCAGTTGCGCGACGGTGTCTTCGCCAAGGTGCAATATCACGCCATGCGCGAGGTGGCGGTCGAGACCTTTGCCCATGTCCATACCCTGTCCATGCGCTTTCATCTGGAACGCAAGACCGGCGGCCTGTCGCGGATCATCGAGCGCGGCACCCGCGGCATCGACAATATCCTCTCCTTTGCGCTGTTCTCGGTCTTCCCCATCATCTTCCAGGTCCTGATCTATGCGGGGCTGCTGCTTTATACCTTCAACATCTGGGTCGCCCTGACCGCGATCGTGATGGTGGCGGCCTATAGCTGGTTCACGGTGGCGGTCACCCGCTGGCGCATCGCCTTCCGCCGCGAGATGAACCAGTCGGACACCGACGCCAATACCAAGGCGGTGGACAGCCTGCTGAATTTCGAGACCGTCAAATATTTCAACAACGAAAAGCACGAGACGCGGCGCTACGACGTCTCGATGGAAAAATATTCCAACGCGTCGATCCAGTCCCAGACCTCGCTTTCCATTCTCAATACCGGCCAGGCGGCGATTATCGCGCTGGGGCAGGGCGTGGTGCTGGTGCTGGCCGCCATGATGGTCAAGTCGGGCGAGGTGAAGATCGGCCAGTTCGTGGCCGCCAATCTGATCGTCATCCAGCTTTATCAGCCGCTGAACCTGCTGGGCACTGTCTATCGCGAGATCACGCAGGGCCTGGTGGACATGGAAGCCATGTTCCGCCTGCTGCATCAGCCGCGGGAGGTGCAGGACAAGCCGGGCGCTCAGGCCTTGCGGGTTTCGGGCGGCGAGATCCGCTTCGAGGATGTGGTCTTTTCCTATGACCCGGAGCGGGTGGTCCTGAAGGGCATCAGCTTCACCGTTCCGGCCGGCAAGACGGTGGCGGTGGTCGGGCCTTCGGGCGCCGGGAAATCCACTATCAGCCGCATTCTTTACCGCTTCTATGACATCAGGAGCGGCAAGGTGACCATCGACGGCCAGGATATCCGCGATGTGACGCAGGAAAGCCTGCACAGTGTCATCGGCATCGTCCCGCAGGATACGGTGCTGTTCAACGATACCGTGAAATACAACATCGCCTATGGCCGGATCGGCGCCAATGAGGCCGAGATCAAGGAAGCCGCCCGTCTCGCCCAGATCGACAAGTTCATCGTGGAATTGCCCATGGGCTACGATTCCATGGTCGGCGAACGCGGCCTGAAGCTGTCGGGCGGTGAAAAGCAGCGCGTGGCCATCGCCCGCACCATCCTGAAGAACCCGCCCATCCTGCTGCTGGACGAGGCGACCAGCGCGCTCGATACCGGCACCGAACGGGAAATCCAGAGCGCCCTCAATCTGGTGTCGCGCGACCGCACCACCTTGGTCATCGCGCACCGCCTGTCCACCGTGGTGGATGCCGATGAAATCCTGGTGCTGGATCACGGCACCATCATCGAGCGGGGCCGCCATTCCGAGCTGCTGGCGCTTGGCGGTCACTATGCCTCGATGTGGAACAAGCAGCGCGAGGCCGCGGCCGCGCGCGAGAAGCTGAAGGAAGTCGAGAACGATCCGGATGTCGCCCCTGGCATTGCCAAGGCGGCGCCTGTCTAGGGCGCGCTGCTCCTGCCGCAGTCCTGCTTGAAGACCCTTTTGGCGGATGGCGGATCCTGCAACAGCCTTGCGGCCGGCCGGATCGGGCGGGGTGCGAGATTGCCGCCGCAATTGGGGCACAAACCGCCCAGTCGTGTTTCCACACAGTCGCGGCAGAAGGTGCACTCATAAGTGCAGATCATCGCATCCGCCGCGTGCGCGGGCAGATCCCTGTCGCAGCATTCGCAGTTGGGCCGCAGTTCAAGCATGGGCGAAGCCTAGCACAGGCCCGGCGTTCGTCCGCGGCCGGGCAAAGAGGGATTGGGCCGCGCCCAGCGCATGGCTGGAGGCGCGACGAACCCAGGACCCAAAAGGCCTGCGCGATTAAAGGATCTCGACCCGATCTACTTCCACGCCCTTGTTACCCTGGCGCGTGGAATAACGGATGCGCTGGTCTGGCTCCACCTGCTGCACGCCCGAACGGCGCAGTGCGCTGGCATGCAGATAGATGTCGCCGCTGCCATTGTCCGGCATCACGAAACCGAAGCCCTTCTGATCGTTGAAGAACTTGATCTTGCCTTCGACCATGGGGCCGGACGGGCCGCTGTCGCGATGATGGTGGCCGCCGCCGAAACCGCCGCCGCCAAAGCCGCCGCCGAATCCGTCACGCCGCGGACCGCGCGAAGGCGCTTCCGCGGTCGAGGTATCGACGCTGTGCACCGTCACCACCTGCATCCCGCGCGGAGAATCCGCCAGGTCGCAGATAATGGTCGTGCCCGGCTGCACATCGCTGTGACCCGCCGCCTGCAGCGCGCTGGCGTGACAGAAGGCGTCGCCGCCATTGTCCAATGTGATGAACCCGTAGCCCTTGGTCCCGTTGAACCACTTCACTTTGCCTTTCGCAGATGCCTGCGAGATGGCTTTCTCATTGCCATATGCCATTGAACCGACGTACTGCCCCGTGCCGGTTGGACACCCCAAGCCGCTCCCCTCCCCGGCCATCGGGGGCGACTGCGACATCATGCCTACAGAAATGTTCGGCTCGCAACGGGGTTAACTGAACAAATGTTACGGTCCGATTTTGTGCGTCGCAGCATGAATTGGCTTGACTTTGGGGGCTGCGGCCCCGATAAGCCGGGCATCCGAAGCGACGCACGGGCGCTCCACCCCCAAATTCGGGGCGCTTATCCGCCGGATCCCTGTTTGACCTTCCGTTCCCTCCAATGTGCGTGGAAGACGGCAACCCGCCGTAATCCCGCGCCTTTTCGGCGCGTCCACGGTATTTGAGGACTTTTGTGACTGATGTGACTTTTGCCGCGCTTGGCGTTGCCGAGCCGATCCTTCGCGCGCTTGCCGCCGAGAACTACACCCATCCAACCCCCATCCAGGCCAAGGCCATTCCCCCCTTGCTGGAAGGCCGTGACCTTTTGGGCATTGCCCAGACGGGCACCGGCAAGACGGCCGCCTTCGGACTGCCGCTGCTCCAGAAACTGTCGGTCGGCCACAAGCCGCCCCAGCCCAAACAGGCCCGCGCCCTGATCCTGGCGCCGACCCGCGAGCTGGCGGTGCAGATCGAAAAGTCGCTGCGCACCTATGGACGCTTCCTCAATCTGAAGCTGGCCGTGATCCTGGGCGGCGTCTCCCAGAACAACCAGGTGCGCGACATGGCGCGCGGCGTCGATATCCTGGTGGCGACACCGGGCCGGCTGCTCGACCTGGTGCAGCAGAAGCATGTGCGGCTGGATGCGGTGGAAAGCTTCATCGTCGATGAAGCCGACCGCATGCTGGACATGGGCTTCATCCGCGATGTTCGCAAGCTGGTGGCCCTCTTGCCCCGCCAGCGCCACTCGATGCTGTTTTCCGCCACCATGCCGGACGATATCGCCCGGCTGGCCCATGAAATGCTGCACCAGCCCCAGCGCATCGAGATCGCGCCCCAGGGGCGCACCGCCGATCGTGTCGAACAGAAACTCTATTTCGTGCCGATGCCGCAGAAACGCCAGTTGCTGAGCGAGCTGCTGAAAGATGCTTCGCTGAACCGCGTCATTGTCTTCACCCGCACCAAGCACGGCGCCAACCGTGTCGCCGAACATCTGGAGCGAACCGGTGTCGCGGCCCAGGCCATTCACGGCAACAAGAGCCAGAATGCCCGCCAGCGGGCGCTGGAGATGTTCCGCGACGGCAAGGCGCGCGTGCTGGTGGCGACCGACATCGCCGCCCGCGGCATCGACATCGATAACATCTCCCATGTGGTGAATTTCGAGCTGCCCAACGAGCCGGAAAGCTATGTCCATCGCATCGGCCGCACCGCGCGCGCCGGCACCGAAGGCGTCGCCATCAGCTTTTGCGACGCGTCCGAACGCGCCTATCTGCGCGACATCGAGCGGCTGATCCGCATGAAGATCGAGGTGCTGGCACACGAACTTCCGGACCTGACCGAGGAACAGAAGCGCCAGATGGAAGAGCCGCGCCGCCCGCATGGCCATCGCCATGGCCGTGGCGGTCATGGCAAGCCTGGCGGCCACAAGCCTCATGGCGGCGGCCGTAATCATGGCGGCGGCGAACAGAAGCCGCGCGGCGAGGGTGAGGGTTTTAATCCCCACGCACCCAAGAAGCGCAATGGCTCGCGCCCGCACTGGCACCGGGGCAAGGATAAAAAACGGGAAGGCGCCGCCTGATGTCGCAAGATCGCGGCCAGGCGGAAGCGCCGCCCGGCCGCGGGGGCATCCAGATCTATGTTGACGGCGACGCCTGTCCTGTGAAGGCGGAAGTTGAAAAGGTGGCAGACAGGCACAAACTGCCTGTCACCATCGTCAGCAATGGCGGCCTCAGACCCTCGGCCAATCCGCTGCTGCGCCATGTGACCGTGGCGGAAGGCGCCGATGCCGCCGACAACTGGATCGTGGACAATATCGCCGCGCGCGACATCTGCATCACCGCCGACATTCCCCTGGCGGCCCGCTGTCTGGACAAGGGCGCCCGCGTGCTTGCGCCCACCGGCAAGGCTTTTACCCAGGACAGTATCGGCATGGCGTTGGGGATGCGGGAGCTCAGCCGGCATCTGCGCGAGCTGACCCCGGGCGGACAGACGCATCATGCCGGCTTCAGCAAACAGGACCGCTCGCGGTTTCTGGGCGAACTGGAAAATCTCATCCAGGCCCTGAAGCGCGCACGCGGACCGGCATAAACAGCGACCATTGCCGGCTTTTGGCGTTATAAGGCGCCATGAGCGACGCTTTCCGCCTGCCCATCGCCGGAACCCTGGAAGAGCATTTTGCCGGCCTGGGCGAAGGCTTCTTCACCCATCAGCGCGCCGAAAAGCTGGGCGACCGGCCGCAACTCATTCACGCCAATGAAAGCGCTGCCGCGCTGCTGGATCTCGATCCCCAGGTCTTTCGCGACCAGCGCTTTGTCGAGGTTGCGGCGGGACATCGGCCGCTGGAAGGATTCAGGCCGCTCGCCATGGTCTATTCCGGGCACCAGTTCGGCGTCTGGGCGGGACAGCTTGGCGATGGCCGCGCGCTGCTGATCGGGCAGGTGCGCAACGCGGCGGGCGAATTGTGGGACATCCAGCTCAAGGGCGCGGGCCGTACCCCCTATTCGCGCTTTGGCGATGGGCGGGCGGTGATGCGCTCGACCATCCGCGAACATCTCTGCAGCGAGGCGATGGCCGCGCTCGGCATCCCCACTTCCCGCGCCCTGGCAATCGTCGCCACCGGCGAAAAGGTGGTGCGGGAGACGGTGGAGCCCGGCGCGGTGCTGACGCGGCTGGCCAGGAGCCATGTGCGCTTCGGCCATTTCGAGCATTTCTTTCATCGCGGCCAGAAGGCGCAGGTCCAGGCGCTGGCCGATCATGTCATCGCAGAATATTTCCCGCACCTGGCCGGCGACTATGCCTGCTGGTTTGGCGAGGTGGTGAAGGCCACCGCCGCGCTGATCGCCCAGTGGCAGGCGGTGGGCTTTTCCCACGGCGTGATGAATACCGACAATATGTCCATCCTGGGCCTGACCATGGATTACGGGCCCTACGGTTTCATGGATGCCTATGATCCCCGCTTCATCTGCAACCACAGCGACGATCAGGGGCGCTACAGCTTCATCAACCAGCCCATGATCGCGCACTGGAATCTGCGCGCCCTGGCGCTGGCCCTGTCCGACCTGATCTCCACCGATTCATTGCTGGAGAAGCTCACCGCGTTCGAGGAGCATTTCGGCGAACAGTATCGCATGCGGATGCGGGCCAAGCTGGGCCTGACCGGCGAAGAGGAGGGCGATGACCGGCTGATCGGCGATTTTCTGGCGCTGATGGCCAAGACCCGCGCCGACTATACGCTGAGCTTCCGCAAGCTGAGGGGCGAGGATCGCGTCTGGCTTGCGCTGTTCGGTGACGCCAATGCCGATGCCGCGGCCTGGCTGTCGCGCTATCGCATGCGGACGCAAAATGAAGACCTGTCAGGCCTGGACCGCATCAATCCCAAATTCGTGCTGCGCAACTGGGTTGCGGAAACAGCCATCCGGGCCGTGGAAGACCGGGGGGATGTCGCCGAGCTGGACCGCATCTTCCAACTGCTGCAGACGCCTTTTGAAGAACATGACGGCGACGAGGCTTTCGCCGCGCCGCCGCCGCCGTCCTTGTGCGATCTGGAAGTGAGTTGCAGTTCCTGACTACCAGGTCACCGCCACATAGCGGCACTCGGTGAACTCGATCAGGCCGTGATGGCTGCCTTCGCGGCCCAGGCCCGATTGCTTGACGCCGCCGAAGGGCGCCGCGGTGTCCGACACCAGGCCGCGATTCACGCCCACCATGCCATAGTCCAGCTTCTGCGCGATGTTCAGGCCCGCCTTCATGTCCCTGGTATAGAGATAGGCCGCCAGGCCATATTCCGTGGCGTTCGACAGGCGGATCACCTCGTCCAGGGTATCGAAGGCCACGATGGCCGCGACGGGCCCGAAGATTTCGTCCTTCAGGATCGTGGCGTCGGCCGGCACATCGGTCAGCACCGTGGCGGGATAGAAATAGCCCGGCCGGTTGGGCCGCGCGCCGCCCAGCGCCACCTTGGCGCCTTCCTTGACTGCGCCATCGACCAGGCCGGCGATCTTGTTGGCCTGCTTGTCGGTGATCACCGGGCCAAGCTGGGTATCCGGCTCTGTGCCGTCGCCAAGCTTCAAAGCCGCCATTTTCGTCACCAGCTTGTCGGTGAACTCTTTCAGGACGCCCTTCTGGACATAGAAACGGTTGGCGGCGGTGCAGGCCTGGCCGCCATTGCGCATCTTGGCGATCATGGCGCCTTCGACCGCATCGTCGATATTGGCGTCGTTGAAGACGAGGAAGGGCGCATTGCCGCCCAGCTCCATCGAGCAGTTCAGCACCGTGTCCGAAGCGGTGGCCAACAGCTTGCGGCCTACCGCGGTGGAGCCGGTGAAGCTCATCTTGCGCACGCGCGGATCGTGCATGATGGCGGCGCAGACCGGACCGGGATCCTTCGGCGTGATGACATTGATGACGCCCGGCGGAACGCCGGCTTCCAGCATGATCTGGGCGATGGCAAAGGCGGTCAGGGGCGTTTCGATCGCGGGCTTCAGGATCACGGTGCAGCCGGCGCCCAGCGCCGGCGCGATCTTGCGCGTCGCCATGGCGGCCGGAAAGTTCCAGGGCGTGATCAGCAGCGAGATGCCGATGGGCTGATATTGCACCAGGATCTTGTTGGTGCCGTTGGGCGAATCCTGCATCTCGCCGCGGATGCGCGCAGTCTCTTCCGAATACCAGCGGAAGAATTCCGCGGCATAGAGAACCTCGCCCTTCGAATCCGGCAGCGCCTTGCCCATCTCCAGGCTGATGAGATGCGCCAGCCAGTCGGCATTGGCGATCATGCGGTCATAGCATTTGCGCAGGATTTCGGCGCGCTGGCGGGCGGGCGTGGCGGCCCAGCCGGGCGTGGCCTTTTCGGCGGCATCGACCGCCGCCATGCCGTCTTCCAGCGAGGCATTGGCGATGGTGGTGATCAGTTCGCCATTGGCGGGGTTCAGCACCGCGATGCGCTCGCCTGTGCCGGGGAACCAGCGGTTGCCGATCAGAAGATCGGTGGGAATGGCGTCGGCGCCCGGCACCTTGATGCCGCTTTTGGGCTGGGACAGCGTGTATGTGTGGGAAGATTTCATGGCAATGTCCTTGCGATTAAGAGGCCAGCGCGGCGCGGTCGCCGGTAAAGGCGGCGCGGGTGATCGCCTTCAGCGCGTCCACGTCCAGCCGCCTCGGATTGTTGTTCACCAGGCGCGCGGCGCCGCTGGCGCTTTCCGCCGTCCAGTCCTGCTTGTCTTCCGGCAGGCCAAGGTCCTTCAGGGTGACCGGAATGCCGATATCCTTGAGCAGGCTGGCGACCTCGTCGATCACCTTGCGCGACAGTTGCTCGTCGGTGCCGGAAAGACCGATGGCGCGGCCGATCTCGGCAAAGCTCTCGACGCAATTGGGGCGATTGAACTCCATCACATAGGGCATCAGCAGCGCCACGCCCATGCCGTGCGGCGTGTGGGTCTCGTTGCCGACCGGATACTGGATGGCATGCGCCGCCGCCGTGCCCGCCGCCCCGAAGGCGCAGCCGGCCGCCAGCGAGGCCAGCATCATCTGTTCGCGGGCCTGGAGATTCTTGCCGTCCTTCACCGCGGTGCGCAGCGCGGCAAAGATGTTCTTCAGCGCCAGAAGGCCGAATGTGTCGCTGAGGATGTTCTTGCCGACGAATACATTCTTGACCGTCAGGTCGGCGGTCACATCGCGGCGGATGGCGGTAAAGCTTTCGATGGCATGCGTCAGGGCATCGGCGCCGCTGACTGCCGTCAGGCCCGGCGGACAGGTCAGGGTCAGTTCGGGATCGCACAAAGCCACGCGCGGGATCAGATAGGGGCTTGAGATGCCGACCTTGGTGCCGCGTTCGGTATCGGCGATCACCGCCACGGGTGTGACTTCCGAACCGGTGCCGGACGTGGTGGGCACCGCGATCACCGGCGCCACGGGACCGGGAATTTTGTTCTCGCCGTAATAGTCGCGCAGGCTGCCGCCATGCTGCAGCAGCACGGCGACGCATTTGGCCATGTCCATGCAGGAACCGCCGCCGATGCCCAGCACGACATCGGGCTTGAAAGCGGCATTCTCTTCCACACAGGCGGAAATGCCGTTGATGGGCAGGTCCGCCTCGGTTCGGTCATAGACGCGAACCTCGACGCCATTGGCCGCAATGTCCCCGACCATCGCCTGGAACTGGGCATCGCCGCCCATGCGCGCATCGGTGCAGACCAGGGCGCGCTTGCCGATCTGGGCGGTCATCATGCCAAGCGCGGCGCGCTGGCCCGAGCCGAAGACAACGGAAGCGGGCAGGCGCAGGGCGCCGAAGATGCCGAGTACGGATGTCATGGAGTCTTTTCCTTTCCGGATGGGACATGGGCCTCGGCCGCCAGCTTGCGCAGGTCATCCCAAAGGCCATCGTCGATGAACATGCCGCGCTTGACCGACTGGGCGCGCACTGCATGGGCGCGGTCGCCGGGCGCCAGCACCGGATGGTCCGGATCGGCGGGCGCCGCGGCGCGGATCTCGTTCAGGTAGTCCGTGACAAGCAGTTGGGCGGCTTCGGCATGGGGCGGCGCGATGACGATGAAGATGTCGCCCTTGTTGGAGACATTCACCGAATCCAGCGTGCCTTTGACATTGGTGCCGATGGCCGATGCCGCCAGGCTGGCCACCAGCACTTCGAAAGCGATGCCCAGCGCATAGCCCTTGGGTCCGCCGAAGGGGGCGATGGCGCCCTTCTTCGCGGCCGATGCATCCGTTGTGGGATCGCCATTTTCATCCAGCGCCCAGCCCAGCGGAATGGGCGCGCCGCGATTGGCGTGATCATGAATCTTGCCCATCGAAACCAGGCCTGTGGCCATGTCCAGCACCATGGGAATGGGATCGGCCGGCACGCCGATGGCGATCGGATTGGTGCCGATCATCGCCTTGCGCCCGCCCCATGGATGCACCAGCGCCTCGGAAATGGTGAGCGCGATGCAGGTCAGGCCCCTGGTTGCGACATGCTCGGCATAATAGGCGAGCGCGCCCAGGTGATTGGTGTTGCGGATGGCGGCAATGGCGATGCCGTCTTCCTTCGCCCGCGGCAGGATCGTCTCCAGCGCCGCCATGGCGACGACCGGGCCCAGGCCCCGCTGTCCATCCACGGACAGGAAGTTGCGTGCCGTCCATTGCTGGTCGCCCTGGGTGTCGGGGACCGACAGGCCGGCATGAATGCGCTCGATCACCCGTCGAAGACGCAGCAGGCCGTGGCTGGGAATTGCCCGCATCTCCGCTTCCAGGAACAGCCCGGCCTGGGTGCGGGCATGCGCTTCCGGCACGCCATTGGCGAGCAGGATGCCCTCGGCCAGTTTGCGGACGGTTTCGACGGGGACCAGCACCGATCAAATATCCTATAGGATTTTGGCAACCTATGGGTTAGGCTCTGCCCGGTCAAGCCAAAAAGGCAGTACTTCTGTGAGCAAGTTCCCGGTCACGGCAGCCCATGATGCGGCGGAACGGCCGATCGTCAGGCCTTCCGGCCTGGCCGAAGAAGTCTATCGCCGCATCCGGGCCGACATCATGTCGTTGCGCCTGCCGCCCGAAAGCCGGGTCTCGGTCGATAGCCTGGCGCGGGAACTGGGCGTGTCCCAGACCCCGATCCGCGAAGCCCTGTCGATGCTGGAAGCCAACGGCCTGGTCAGCAAGCGCCACTTTGCCGGATATGCCACCACGCCGCGCATGGACCGGGCGCAGTTGGACGAGCTTTTCGAATTCCGCCTTCTGATCGAGCCGCATGCCGCGCGCAAAGCCGCCGGGGCGATGAGCGATGCAGACATGGCGCTCTTGGCCAGCGGCGAGGCGGCGCCCTCACACGATGCCTTTGCCGACATGGACACCGATTTCCATCGCCTGATCGCGCAGGGGGCGGGCAATCACCTGATCGCGGATTCGCTGGCGCGGCTGCA
>CAYFKU010000008.1:25121-61834 GCA_964343955.1 uncultured Rhizobium sp.
CTGCACATCCATGTTCACATCTTCCGCTCCTGCTTCCGGCGCGAGATCGCGGAAGAGGCGGTGGACGAGCATGACGCGATCATCGCCGCCATCACGGCGCGCGATGGCGCTGGCGCAGAAGCGGCCATGCGCCGGCATATCGAGCGCTCTTACGGGCGCTTGCGGGATTTCATCAACGAGTAGTCCCGTACCCAGGCGGTATGGAGGCGGAATTTTATTCCTTGGACTTCCGCCAGGCGGCATAGCGCGCCCTGGTCTCTTCATTGGGTGGATAAAGACCGGGCAGGGGCACGCCCTTCTCGATCTCGCTCATGATCCAGGATTCCTGCAATTCCTGCTCCATGGCCTGTTCGGTGACTTCGGCCAGCAGGGCCTGGGGTATCACCACCGCGCCATCGCCATCGGCCACGATGCCATCGCCCGGAAAGATCGCCACGCCGCCGCAGCCGATCGGTTCCTGCCAGTTGATGAAGGTCAGGCCCGCCACGGAAGCCGGCGCTGCCGCGCCCGCGCACCAGACCGGCAGGCCGGTGGCCAGCACGCCTTCCATGTCGCGCATCACGCCATCTGTGATCAGCGCGCCCACTTTGCGCTTGGCCATGCGGGCGCAGAGAATGTCGCCGAAGATGCCGGCGTCGGTCACGCCCATGGCGTCGGCGACGCAGATCACGCCTTCATCCATCGCCTCGATGGCGGCGCGGGTCGAGATGGGCGAGGCCCAGCTTGCCGGGGTCGCCAGGTCTTCGCGCGCTGGAACGAAGCGGAGCGTAAAGGCGGTGCCCGCCACCCGCTGCTGGTGGGGCTGCTTGGGGAACGCGCCCCGCAGCCAGACATTGCGCAGGCCCTTCTTCAGCAGCACCGTGGTCAGGGTGGCGGTGGAAATGCCGGTGAGAATTTCTCTGGTCTTGGCGTCCATGGCTGAACCTTTTTATAATTTTATGGAAGGGCGAAGATGGCGAAGACATCGCCGAAGAGCGGCCGTCCCTCATCATGCATCAGGACTTCGCCGCCATGGCACCCCCCGGCGCCCACGGCGATATATTGCACGCCCTTGATGCGATAGGTGATGGGCGGGGTGCAGACCCCCGCGCCCATCGGATAGCGCCAGATTTCCTTGCCGGTCTTCGCGTCGAAGGCGATGAAGTCCCCATCCATGTCGCCGGCAAAGACCAGGCCGCTGGCGGTGGCAAGTGCCCCGCCATACATGGGCCGCTTGGACTTGTACTGCCAGGCGATCTTGCCGGTTGTCGTGTCCAGGGCGGTGAAGGTGCCGTTGGGCGCAAACACCTTTGTGTTCAGCGCCATGTCGCCGCCCGAATACTGGCCGCGGATCGGCGTGCCGGGCTTGAAGACTTCGGGCAGGGGCTTGTTGAGGACATAGTCATGCGCCTCGTTCACGCCCATCGTGTAGAAAAACTTCGTCTGCGGTGAATAGGCTGGCGGCGACCACATCGCGCCGCCCTTGTTGGCCGGCCAATAGGTCTGGGGCGTGGTCGTGGGCGGCTTCATGAAGTTCGGACCCTGCTCCACGATGGCTTCCGACTTGCGGATCAGCTTTCCGGTCAGCCGGTTGACGATATAGAGAAAGCCGGTCTTTCCCGCCTGGCCCGCCGCCGGCACGGTCTTGCCATGCTCATCGACCGTGTCGAACAGAACCACGGGCGCGCAGGCGTCATAGTCCCAGACATCGTGCGGCACCTCCTGATACCACCAGCGGATCTTGCCGGTGCGCGAATCGATGGCGACGATGGAGTCGGTATAGGCATTGTCGCCCTTGCGGCTGGTGCCATCCAGGTCCGGATTGGGATTGCCGACCGCGAACAGGATCAGATTGTTTTTCGGATCGATGGCGGGCGCGTTCCACACCGAGCCGCCGCCATATTTCCAGCTCTCGCCGGCCCAGGTGTCGCCGCCGGGTTGGTCGGGCGCCGCCGTGGTGTGGAAACGCCACACCAGTTTGCCGGTATTGGCATCCAGCGCCTCAAGAAAGCCGCGGGTCGGCCATTCGGCGCCGGCATTGCCTACCAGCACCAGGCCGTTCAACACGATGGGTGCGACGGTGAAGGAATAGAAAAACGAAGGCTGGGGAAGGGCATTGGCATGCTCGGTCTTCCAGATCAGCTTGCCGGTCCGCGCATCCAGCGCCACGACATGCCCGTCGAGCTGGGCCGCGAAGACCTTGCCATAGGCGACCGCGACGCCGCGCGCGATCTGGCCGCAGCAGAGATTGGAATATCCGAGCGTGGGAATATAGGACCAGAGCTGCTTGCCGGTGAGGGCGTCATAGGCCTGGATCTGGTTGTCGGCGGTCTCGAGATAAAGAACGCCATCGACCTCGATCGCCGTCATCTGGAATGTCTTGGTGATGCCGGTCTGGATGATGGCGGTGGGGCGAAGCTGGCGGACATTGCCGGCATGGATCTGGGTGAAGGGCGTGAAGCGCTGATTGTCGTAAGTGCGCCCGTGCAGGATCCAGTCGTCCGAACGGTCGGCATCCAGCATCATCGCATCTGTGACATCGACCTTCTGCGTGACAGGCTGGTTCTGGAAGCTGCCCTTGCCTTGCCCCAGGCCGCCGACCGGGCCCGCGGCTTCGCCCGCGCTGCCGGCGACGGGCTGGGCGGGCGGCGGCGACTGGGCGATGGCGCCGCCACAGGCCAGCAGCGCCGCGGCCATCAGGACCCCCGCGAATTTCCTCATGACGTCCTCGATGAAAGCTTGCCGGCAGAAGCTAGTGTTCCGATTCCGACAGTCACATGATCTGGATCAGGTGACTTCGGAGCCGCGACATTAAGGCGTGATCTTGGTCTCTTTCAAACCGGGCGCATTCTTGGTCAGGGGGCGCGCGCCGGCCGGATAGCCGTTCTGCTGCAGGATATAGGCCGTCACCGCCGCGTAATCCTCGGCCTTGAGCGAGCCGGGATCGGACTGGGGCATGGTGTTGACGATCACGTCCAGAAGCGTATCGACGGTCAGGCTCTGGGCATTGGACATGTCGCCGAAGGGCGCGCCCTTGAGCGCGGGCGCCGCGACGCCCTCAAGCTGGCTGCCGTGGCAGGCGGCGCAGGTCTGGGCATAAACCGTGGCGCCCGCATTGGCCTGTGCGTCGGTGTAAAGCGCGGGCTTGGCCCCTTGCGCGAAAGCCGCCGCCGGCGCGGCCGCGGCGAGAATGAGCAGGATCGAAAGGCGGCGCATGATGTCCTTTTTTGGGGTTATGTTGTTTTGAGGCGCGGGACGATAACGGCAACACACTTTGTTGGCCAGCAAGGCCCGGCTGTGGGAGCGTTACCCCGGCACGCTCTGTCGATTGAGCATTTTGGGGAACCCTGGCGTTCCCAGGTCTGCTGCCCCCGTCCTTCCGGTGCCGTCGCTTAACAAAATCTTGCTTCCGGGGCCCCGCCCATGAGCGCTGTTAAGGATTGGCCCTCCGGGCGCCAAAACTACGCCACATATATGCCTCAAAGGGACGCGCAATGCGCGTTGGATGCACATATTGCATCGCAAGTGCCCGAAATCCGCTTCGCGCTGAGACCATGATTTTCCTCAGAAAATCCCGCTAAACAAGCCTTGGTGTTTTTTGTGCGTTGCACAAATTCAATCGGGGCAAATGTGTGACGTTGCAATAATGTGACGTTCGGCCCTTTCTTGTATTCATAGCCGGCATTTCCGCTCGCTTGCCGCTCCATGCGCTGCTATCCAACCGCGCGATGGCCGGCATGCTGCCGGTAGAACAACCGTCCAGGGGGACTATTCGTATGAATTATGGATTGACGAAGACTCGCGTGCGCCTTGCAGGTGGTGCTGCGATCCTCGCACTCAGCGCCGGCGCCGCGATGGCGCAGGAAGGCGTCGAGCAGGTCGTGGTGTCCTCGACCCGTCTGCAGAACGCCGGCTTCGATGCGCCGACTCCGACCACGGTCGTGAGCGCCGCTGACCTGGAAGCCCAGGCCAAGCCGAGCATCTTCGATGCAATCACCCAGTTGCCGGCCCTGCAGGGCTCCACTGGCGTCAGCTACAATACCGGCTCCACCACCACCGGCCTGATCGGTCTGTCTGCTCTGGGTCTGCGCGGCCTGTCCCCGCTGCGCACCCTGGTGCTGCTGGACAGCCAGCGCGTCGTGGGCGGCAACTTCAACGGCGTGGTTGATGTCAGCCAGATGCCGCAGATGCTGATTCAGCGCGTTGACGTCGTGACCGGCGGTGCGTCGGCCTCCTGGGGCTCGGACGCCGTCACCGGTGTCATCAACTTCGTGACCGACAAGAAGTTCGAAGGCTTCAAGATGAACGCCCAGGCCGGCTTGTCGACCTATGGCGACGTCGGCAACATCATGTGGCAGGCCGCTGCCGGTACGTCCTTCGCCGGCGGCCGCGGTCACTTCGAAATCGCCGCCGAATATCACTATCAGGATGGCCTGCTGCCGCGTTATCCGGTTGCCGGCCAGCACACGGCCCAGCCGAACATCGGCGGCCGCACCATCGCCCGCCAGTCCGGCCAGATCGGCTATGGCAGCGACGCTGCCGTTCAGCAGCCGAATGGCGCGGCTTGCCCGACCGGCGCCACCACGGGCTGTAACCCCCGTACCTTCTATGGTCCGCTGGTTCAGAGCACCCAGACCGCTGCCTATGGCATTATCCAGAGCGGCCCGCTGTCCTTCACGACCTTCGACCGCAGTGGCCGTCCGATCGCCTTCGATTTGGCCGGTGGCTGCTCCAGGTCCGCGACCGGCTCGCTGGTCAACCCGATTGCCGGCGCGACGAGCTGCTTCGGTTCGCCGAGCGATCCGGGCAACCTGAACGATACCCATCAGTTCACCCAGGGTCTGGCGGATCCGCTGACCCGCGGCAACATCTATGCGCGCGTGTCCTATGACCTCTCGCCGAGCGCCGAAGTCTGGGCCACCCTGAACTATGGTCTCAGCCGCACGCAGAACACGCCGGCCCAGGGCAATTCGTCCAAGAACGGCATGACGATGCGTTGCGACAACGCCTATCTGTACAAGACCTTCGAAGGCACCGCCTTCGGTCTGTTCGGCGCCACCCCGTCGGCCTTCGCGGCCGGTTGCGGCGCCGCCATCAAAGGAGATGCAGGCGCGGCCAATCCGTCCACGGCCACCTTCACCTATGGTTCGGACTGGGCCAACATCCCGACCGACCAGCAGATGTTCCTGCTGCGCACCATGCGCCGCTATGCGGTGGGCGGTGACGGCACCTTCGATCTGTTCGGCAAGACCTGGAGCTGGGACAGCTACTTCCAGCACGGCGAAACCGATACCTCGATCAAGATCTACAACATGCCGCTGTCGGGCGCCCCGGCGGCCTTCGGCGCCATCAACGGCCAGCTCTCGCGCTTCAACCTGGCGCAGGATGCGGTCTTTGCCGCCAGCGGACAGATCGTCTGCCGCAACACCATTGCGCAGCAGTTCGGTTGCACGCCGTTCAATCCGTTCAGCGGTCAGGACCTGACCCCCGGCCAGATCGCCTATTTCGACGGTCAGAACGGCCCCGGCGGCACCACCATTGGACCGTCCGCGATCATGACCCAGCGCCAGGAAGCCTTCAGCTTCGCTGTCAATGGTTCGCCGATTGAAGACTGGGCCGGCCCGGTCTCCGTCGCCGCCGGTTACGAGTATCGCGAAGAGCATTACTCGCAGCGTGCCGACCCCTACTCGGCCGGTGTCTCGGCCTCCACCCCGGCCACCAATAACGAGCCTTGCACCGATCCGTTCGTGGACTGCGGTCTGACCACCTTCGGTGGCGTCCCCGGTCAGAGCGCCGGTCTGGGCGCCTGGAACGCCGGTAACTATCACAACGGCGTCGGCACCTATCACGTGAACGAAGTGTTCATCGAGTTCGGCGTGCCGCTGCTCAATGACAGCTTCTGGGGCAAGATGGACCTGGACCTCGCGGGCCGCCATGCGCGCTACTCGACGGCCGGTGACGCCAACACCTGGAAGGTTGGTCTGACCTGGGATACGCCGATCCCCGGCGTGCGCTTCCGTACACTGCAGTCGCGCGACATTCGTGCGCCCAACCTGTCGGAACTGTTCTCGCCCCCGCAGGGCCTGAACGGCAGCGTCAACAACCAGTTCTGGAATGCCCTTCCCGGCGCCAACGGTGCTGGTAACAGTCAGCAGGTTCGTCAGCTGAACGAAGGCAACCAGTTCCTCAAGCCGGAAAAGTCGCAGACGACTAACGTCGGCTTGGTGTGGCAGCCCGACTTCATCCCGGGCTTCCAGGCGTCGATTGACTACTACCGCATCCAGGTCAAGGGCGCGATTTCCTCGCTCGGCCTGCAGCAGGTGGAAGACCAGTGCTTCTTCGGCTTCACTCTCTTCTGCGGCCAGGATGCCATCACCACCGCCAACGGCGTGAACCAAAGCGCGACCAATCCGGGTATCACCAATACTCCGGGCCAGCTGGTTTCGGTCCACTCCAAGGCGTTCAACGCGGCGACCCTGACCACGGACGGCTTCGACCTGGAGGCGAGCTACCAGTTCGACCTGCAGGACTATGACGTCCCCGGCAGCTTCGTGCTTCGTTCGCTGATCAACCACACCAGCAAGTTCATCACTGATACCGGCATCCCCGGTACGCAGCGTAACGTGGAACTGGCCGGCGCGGTCGGCGGTGGCGGCAACAGCCAGACCTACAACCAGTCCGGCGGTAACGTCCTGAACTGGAAGCTGCAGGAAACCCAGAGCTATCAGAACGACGTTTGGGGCATCAACCTGACGGAACGCTGGTACTCGGGCGGTGTGTTCACCAACCGCAACTTCCTGGTTTGCGCCCCCGGCACCTGCCCGGCGCCGACCACCCAGACGCCGACCATCAACTTCAACAAGGTGTCGTCGATCCTGTACTTCGACGTCGGCGCCAACTGGAATGTCAGCGACAAGACCCAGCTCTACGCGAAGGTCGATAACCTGACCAACATCCGTCCGCCGGATGTCGGCCAGCAGAACGCCAACAACACGCTGTATGACGTTGTTGGTCGCATGTTCCGCGTGGGCGTCCGCTTCTCGAACTAAGAGAAGCCGACCGGCCAAAGAACAGGGGCTCCCGGCAACGGGGGCCCTTTTCTTTTGGTGCCACACCTCCCGTCCTGGGGAAACTGGCGATAAGGTCCGGCGCGGAACGGCAGGCGGGCCGTAGCGGGAAAGGGTATTGCGCCGTGGAGGAGAGGCCGCCGCAGGACGAGAAGGACATCCTGTCCGCCATCGCCTTGTTGCAGCGCGGAGATGCGCGCGCCGCCGAACTGCAATTGATTCGCCTGGCTGAGAAGGGCGATGACCCGCGGGTCCTCCATGCGCTGGCCGGCCTGCGTGCCGCCCAATCCCGTTTCCCGGAGGCGGAGGCGCTTTTCGCAAGGCTTCGCGCCCTTGTGCCGGGGGCCCCGCGCGCGGCCTTTGTCCACGCCCAGGTGCTGGGGGCTTTGGGCCGCGACCAGGATGCGCTGCAGGCGTTCGGCGCCGCTGTCGCCCTGAAGCCGGATTTCATCGAGGCGCACTATGAGATGGGCGCCCTTTTGCAGCGGTTGCGGCGCTTCGACGAAGCCGAGAAAGCATACCGTGCGATTCTGGCGATTGCGCCCGCGCATGTGCCGGCCAAGCTGGCCCTGGGCGCGGTCCTGATCGAGGCGCAGCGCCCGGCCGAGGCGGAAGCACCGCTTCGCAAGGCGCTGATGGAACCCGCGCCGCCTCGGCTTGCGGCGATGATCCATACCAACCTGGGGCTTGCCTTGCGCCATCAGCGCAAGGATGCCGAGGCGCTTGCCGAATATGACCGCGCCGCGGCGCTTGAACCCGCGCTGCCGGGCCTGGAGATTCACAAGGCCGAGGCGGAACAGAATCTGAAACGCTATGGGCAGGCGCTTGCGACCTATCGCGGTGCCCTGGTTCGCGAACCCGCCAATCCCGAACTGCATCGGCTTTATAACGATCTGCTCTATCGCCTTGGCGATGAGGCTTATCTCAGCTCCTACGATGCCGCGCCCAAAAGCCGGGACCTCCTTTTGGGCAAAGCCGCCTTCCTGAAACAGGAAAAGCGTGGGCCCGAATGTCATGCGATCTATGCCGACCTGCTGGCCCGCAACGAGCAGGATATCGCGGCGCGCATCGGGCTGGCCGATTCCCTTGTCATGCTGAAGCGGGCCGACGATGCGATTGCCGCCTATGCGCGGGCGCTGGCCCAGCATGGCAGCGATGCCGCACTGCTCGCCCGCGCCGCCGAAGCCGCGCTGATTGGCAGGGAGCCGCAGCGCGCCCTTGCCTGGTGCGAGCAGGGGCTAGCCATAGACCCCCATCATCAATCCTGCCTGGCCATGATGAGTATCGCCATGCGCATGCTGGACGATGAACGGGAAGAGGCCCTCAGCGGCTATGACAAGCTGGTGGCGGTGATGGACCTCGACATCCCGCGCGGCTTTTCCAGCATGGAGGCCTTCAATGCGGAATTGACCCACTATCTGGACAGGCTGCATCCCGATACCCGCGAGCATCTGCATCAATCGCTGCGGGGCGGCACCCAGACGCCGGATCATCTGTTCGACGCCGGACACGAGGTCATTCAGCGTCTTCAGGAGCGCATAAACGAAGCGGTGGCGCGCTATATCGCGGGCCTGGCCGGCAATGAGCGGCACCCGTTTCTGGCCCGGCGTGCCCGCGGCTTTCGCTATGCCGGTTCCTGGTCCTCGCGGCTCAGGGATTGCGGCTTCCATGTGAACCATATCCATCCCAGCGGATGGATCAGCTCCTGCTACTATGCCGCCGTCCCGGACGCGGTGCAGGATACAAGTGCCCGGCAGGGCTGGATCAAATTCGGCGAACCGGGGGTGGATGTTGCCCTGAAGGACCCCATCCGCCGAGCCATCCAGCCAAGACCGGGGCGCCTGGTGCTTTTCCCATCCTATCTGTGGCACGGGACCATCGCTTTTCGCGACCGGGCGCCCCGCACCACCATTGCCTTCGATGTGGTTCCGGCCGGGGAAAGCTGAACGGCAGATAAACGGCCCCCTCAGAAGCCGTTCATGGACAGCCTGTCATGGTCATTATCAACGATGCGGCCTTTCGCGCCGCCCTTGAGAAAGGAACCACAAGATGAAACGCCTGATTTCAGCCGCTCTGATCGCCAGCACTCTGGCCCTGACGGTGGGCGCGCCCGCGGCTTCCGCCCAGCCCTATGGCGGCGGCTTTGGCGGCCGTCATGGCGGATACAGCCGGGGCTGGAATGGCGGCTATCGCCACCATGACAATACCGGCGCCCTGGTCGGCCTGGGGATCGGTCTCTTTGCCCTGGGCGCGATCGCGGCGGCCTCGGCCAGCCATGACCGGTATGACTATGACCGGTACGACTATGCCCCGCTGCCCCCGCCTCCGCCGGCCTATCGCTACGGCTATGGCGGCTACGGCTACCGCTACTAGGCAGAAAGGGGCCCCGGCATCGCCGGGGCCCCTTTCGCTCAATAGGGCTGGTAGCTTTTCTCTTCGGTCAGGGCCGAGCCCAGCGCCAGATTGATCTGCCGCTTGATGCGGCCCCGTTCGTCATTGGTGCGATAGACCGACCGGGCCAGGGCGATGAAACCGTCATCGAATTTTCCCGCCCTTTCATGTTCCCGGATCCGGTCCTCGATCTCCCACAGCTCTCCGTTCACGGCCTTCAGCCTGGCTGCCAGGGGTGCTGCCTGTTCGGCCACTGGCGCCGCGAGCTCTCGCAAAAGGGCCAGTTCCTTTTCGGCATTGGCCCGGCTTTCGTCGGTGGGCAGCCGGATGGTCTTGATTTCCAGAATGGTGATCTTGTCCAGCAATTCGCCCCAGGACATGGGGACGAGGGGCATCGACGTCATGGCAGGCCTCCTTTTGCCGGACGGGCAGGGCCGATCCTGTCTTATAGCGCCGCAAAAAGTGAATAAACACGGGGCCTTGCATTCCCGCCTGGCCGGTGGGGCGGTCCGGTTTCAAAAAGCCGCGGAAACCCCCGGGCGGCTGCTTGCACACAGGGATTACCCGCCCTAAACGGGGATTATGCCTGCCTCCGGGGATGCCAAGCCCCATTTCCGCACCATCGCCCTGATCGTCGGCGCCGCCATGTTCATGGAGCAGCTCGACGGTACGGTGCTGGCTACGGCGCTGCCCAGCATGGCACGCGATCTGGGCGTCTCGGCCCCTAGCCTGTCCATCGCCCTGACCTCCTATCTCATCAGTCTGGCGATCTTCATTCCGGTGTCGGGGCGCGTGGCCGACCGGTTCGGCGCGCGCACGGTGCTGCGCAGCGCCATCGTGATCTTTCTCATGGGCGCCATCGCCTGCGCCAATGCACCCACTGTCGCCTTTCTGGTCGTGGCCCGCTTTTTCGAAGGCATCGGCGGCGCGCTGATGATGCCGGTCGGGCGGCTGGTGCTGATGCGTAATGTGGAAAAGCGCGACCTGATCCAGGCGACAAGCTGGGTGCTGATCCCCGCCGTCGTCGGCCCGATACTGGGGCCGCCGGTGGGCGGTTTCATCGTCACCTATCTGCACTCCTGGCGCTGGATCTTTTATCTCAATGTCCCGACCGGGCTGATCGGCATCGTGATGGTCAGCCTGTTCATCGCCAACACCAAGGGCGAGGTGCCGGAAAAGACCGACTATAAGGGAATCTTCCTCTCCAGCCTGTCGCTCGGACTGTTCCTGTTCGGCTTCGAGCTGATCAGCCACGAGGGCCAGTTGTGGCTGGCGCTGTCTTTCCTGACGGTCGGGGCCCTGCTGGGCGCGCTCTATGTCTTTCACGCGCGCCGCACCAAGGATCCCATTCTGGATCTTTCGCTGATGAAGATTCCGACCTATGGGCTTTCGGTGATCGCGGGCGCCATCACCCGGCTGACGCAGGGCGCGCATCCCTATCTGTTGCCGCTGATGATGCAGCTTGGTTTTGGCCTGTCGGCGGTTCAATCGGGCCTGATGACCCTGGCGACCGCCCTGGGTTCGATCGCCGCCAAGCCGGTGGCGCCGACCCTGCTGCGGCGCTTCGGGTTCCGCGACACGCTGATGGTCAACGGCATCTTCGCCAGCGCCGGTTATGCGGTCTGCGGCCTGTTCCGTCCCGGCTGGCCCTTGCCCGTGATGTTCGCGATCATGGTGATCAGCGGCTTCTTCATGTCGATCCAGTTCACCGGCTTCAACACCATCGCCTATGACGAGGTCAGCCAGCAGCGCATGGGGGCCGCCACCAGCTTCTACACCACCTTCCAGCAATTGATGTTGTCCATGGGCATTTGCGCCGGCGCCGCGGCGCTGCAGGCCGCCATGGTGCTGCGCGGTCATGACAAGCCGCAGTTCGGCGATTTCACCGCCGCCTTCTGGACCGTCGCCGCCGTGTCGCTGACCGCCACGATCTGGAACCGGCGCTTTGCGCCCGATGCGGGCCATGAGATCAGCGGCCACACACCGCGCACTTGGCCCGCCCGCCAGGTGATCAAGGAGCCGCGCGGCCTGAGTGGGTCGTAACCAGCGGCTGACAGGAGGACCCATGTCCAGCACCTTCAAGATCGGCGGCGCGCTGGCGGTGAACCGTCTGGGTTTTGGCGCCATGCAGATCACGGGGCCCGGCGTCTGGGGACAGCCGCGCGACCGCAGCCAGGCCCTGCGGGTGCTGAAGCGGCTGCCGGAATTGGGCATCGACTTCATCGACACCGCCGATTCCTATGGCCCGGATGTCTCTGAACAACTGATCCGCGAGGCGCTGCATCCTTACAAGAATCTGGTGATCGCCACCAAGGCCGGCTTCACCCGCAGCGGCCCCGACATGTGGCATGTCGATTGCCGCCCCGAACATCTGGTCGCCAGCGCCCATAAAAGCCGCGAGAAGCTGGGCGTGGAACGGATCACGCTCTGGCAGCTTCACCGCATCGCCGGCCGCGTGCCGCGCGCCGAGCAGTTCGGCGCCGTGAAGCAGTTGCTGGACCAGGGCGTGATCCGTTTCGCGGGTCTTTCGGAAGTTTCGGTCGCCGATATCGAACAGGCGCGCAAGGTCTTTCCCGTCGCCACGGTGCAGAACGCCTATAACCTGGCCGACCGCCAGAGCGACGATGTGGTCGATTACTGCGCCGCCAATGGCATCGGCTTCATTCCCTATTATCCTTTGGGCGGCGATGGCGAACTGACGCAAGCCGGCGGCGTGCTGGACAGGATCGCCAAGGCCAAGGGGGCCACGCCCGGCCAGGTGGCCCTGGCCTGGCTGCTCAAGCGTTCGCCCACCATGCTGCCCATCCCCGGCACGTCCAAGCTGGCCCATCTGGAAGAGAATGCCAAAGCCGCCGGCCTGACCCTGACCGACGACGAGTTCGCCTCTCTGGACCGCAAACGCCGCTGAGCTATGCTTCCTGACGGAGCGACCGGCGGACCCGGAGCGGCACGGCCGCGTAGGGCCGTCCGGCGCGACCATAAAAAGGGTGCGGGGAATGAAGCTCAGGATCCTGTTACTGGCCTGTCTGTTCGCGGGCCCTGCGCATGCGGCGGTCACCAGCCTGACGGTCGAAAAGATCGGTCCGATCCCCGGCGGCTATGAGCTTCTGGAAGGCCATTTCACCGGCGCGCTGGACCCGGCCAATCCCCGCAACGCCATCATCCAGGACCTCAAGCTGGCGCGTAAGGATGCCGCCGGCCGGGTCGAATATACCGCCACCTTCGCCATCGCCCGGCCCACGGGCGCTGCGTCGGGCGTGCTGATCTATGACGTCTCCAATCGCGGCCGGGGCGCGGCTGCCGCGCTGGGCGACGGCCATATCAATGTGCTGAGCGGCTGGCAGGGCGATCTGGATGACAAGCCCGGCGTCCAGCGCATCGACTTGCCCGTCGCATCGGCGACCGGCCCGGTGACGGTGCGCTTCACCGACATGCCGGCGGGGGCCACCACCCTGCTGGTCAAGGATGGACCGCAGGGCGCCTATCCCGCCCGCACCTTCGAGGTGGCGACGGCGGACGGCGCGCGGCTTTATACCGGCGCCTCCGACGACCGTCCCAGCGACCAGAAGGAAGTGCCCAGGACGGACTGGGCCTTTGCAGATTGCAGCAGCACCCCGTTCCCCGGCAAACCGGACCTGACCAAATTGTGCGTCAAGGGCGGCTTCGATCCCAGGCTGGCCTATACCCTCACTTTCACCGCCAAGAATCCAAAAGTCTTCGGCATCGGCCTGGCCGCGACCCGCGACCTGATCGCCTTCCTGCGATACGGCAACAGCCCCGCCAATCCGCTGGCTGGACAGGTGCGCTGGGCGATCGGGCGCGGTGTCTCCCAATCGGGCAATTATCTGCGCAGCCATATCCATCTGGGATTAAACGCCGCCGAGGATGGCCGCATCGTCTTCGATGGCCTGAACCCCATCGTCGGCCCGCGCATGCTGTCGATCAATCATCGCTTCGCCGCGCCGGGCGGGCTGGTGAGCCTGTACGAGCTGGGCAGCGACGGCCCCAACTGGTGGAGCACCTACAACGATACGGCGCGCGGGCAGGGCAAGCACAGCCTGCTGGATCGCTGCCAGGCGGACAAGACCTGTCCCAAGATCGCGGAGATTTTCGGCTCGACCGAATTCTGGGACCTGCATGCCAGCCTGGATTTCGTCGGCACCGACGCGCGCTTCGATATCCCGCTGCCTGCCAATGTGCGGCGCTATTACAATGCCGGGGCCCCGCACAATGGCGGCCGCGGCGGCTTCGACCTGACGACCCCGGCGACGGCCGCCTGTGTCCTGAGTTCCAATCCCGCGCCGGCGTCCGATACCAGCAAGGCCATCATGGCCGCGTTGGTGGACTGGGTGACGAAGGGGACCGAGCCGCCGCCCAGCCTCTATCCCACCCTGAAGGATGGCGGATTGATCACCACCGCGGCTTATGAGCGGGCTTTCCCCAAGATCGCGGGCGTGCCGCGCCCGGCTTATTCACCGACCTATCAGTATGATCTGGGCAAGACGTTCGACATGAACGACATGACGGGCGTGATCGCCAATGCGCCGCCGCGCATCGTCAAGGCGATACCCCAACTGATGCCGCGCATCGATGCCGACGGCAATGAGCTGGACGGCATCCGCTCGCCCCTGCTGTCGGCGCCGCTGGGTACTTATGTGGGCTGGAATGTCTTTGCCGCCGGATTCCAGAAGGGGCGCTTCTGCAACAATATCGGCGGTTACATCCCCTTCGCCAGGACAAAGGCCGAGCGCCTCGCCAAGGGCGATCCGCGCCCGTCGCTGGAAGAGCGTTATCCCAGCCATGCGGCTTACGTCGCCAAGGTGAAGGCGCAGGCCGACAAATTGGTGGCGCAGCGCTACATGCTGGCGGAGGATGCGGCGCGGATCGTGAAAGAAGCGGAAGCGGCGAAGCTTCAATAGCTCCTGTCATGACCGCATCTGTTCTGGGACAAAGAAAAACGCACCGGATCGCGAGACCCGGCGCGCTCTTCTAACGCAGTAAATCAGGCCTACTTAACGCCCACCCGCACATCTTCCAGGATGCGCGTGGCGCGCGTGGTATTGAAGATGCCGCAGGAGCAGAAGCGGGCCATGGTCTCGGCCGCTTCCTTGGGCGTGCGGCGGTTTTCCTTGACGAAGCTCATCATCTTCTGCGCCAGGTTGATCGACAGCATGCCGTGGCCGCACATGGTGGACAGCATGATCGCCTGCTTGCCCGGCGTATTGTCGCCGACCTTCTCGAAGCCCAGCGAATAGGCCACTGAATGGCGGGGAATGCCGGCATGCTTGCAGGCATTCTTGGCATTCTCGATCGAGGAGGAGATGTTGACCGACAGGCCCAGGTCTTCCTCCTTGATGCGCTTGACGAAGGCTTCGGCCTTTTCGCGGCTGTCGAACACCGCGGCCATAGTGCCGGCCTTGGTCATGCCCGCCAGCACCTTCTTGAAGTTCGGGCGGTTGCGCTTGCCCCAATGGCCGAAAATGCTCTTGCTGCGGGTGGGGCGCAGCGAGCCGCCATGCAGCGCATCGCCCAGGCTGCAGGGGCTGTATTCCGCCGCGATCTGCATGAAGCGCTTCTGGGCCGCCAGCGCATCGCCGGTCTGGCCTGCGGCCTTGGACTTGGCGGGCAGCGAAAAGACGATGTAGTCGTCGACAAAGCTCTCGGCCTTGCCATAGCGGTGCAGGGTATTGGTCATGCGTTCACCATTTCTTTCGGGGCCGCAGCAGGCGCGGCGCTGGTCAAATCACGGAGCACTTTGCGGCCCAGGCCGATATTGGTCTTGGCGCGCTGCGGGTCGTAACCCAGCTTCTTGAGGATCGGCAGGACGATATTCTCCTCGCCATTCTCGTCGCAGCGCACGCCCACGCCGACCACGACCTGCGTGTTGATGCGCTTTTCAACGTCCCAGATGATGCGGATGATCTCCTCGGTGCGCGCCACATCGACCTTGATCTCGATGATGGCGCTCATCACCTTTTCATTCAGGATGTCGGGCCGGATATCGCCGGTCTCGACATTGCTCATCAGGGTGGTGATGGGATTGTTCTTCTCGAACGAAACGCCCACCGCGGCCAAAGCGCGGCTCATTTCCTGGAAATCGCGGAAGCGGGCGCCGATGCCGGGGCGGCCCAGTTCGATGGTAAAGCCGACCTGGCCGATGCCCACGCGATCGGTCACGTCATTGGTCTTCACTTCCTCGGTGCCGCGGCCCGACACGCCGGTGGACTCATGGGGCACGCGCGGATCGGAGAAGGCGCGGCGTACCACGCGCGGCCATTCCAGTTGGTCCGGCTCGAAGGCGGTGGTGGGGCAGACATCCGGCTCCGGCTCGAAGCGGACGCGGAAATTGGCCAGGGTCCGGCGCACGAAACGCACCGTGGCGGGCGGCAGCACTTCCTTGCTGAGCCCGTTGTAGCAGGCATAGCATTCCACGCATTCGTCACGGTTGATGGTGGCGCGCTTCAGCTCCGGGTCGATGTAAATCGCGCCCATGGGGCAGACATAGGTGCAGTTGCCGCAGGCAACGCACTTGTTGGGATTGATCTTCATTGTATTTCCTTCTCGGAAAAAACATAAGCCCGACAGGGGCTTGGCATGCTGCTGCGGATTAGAAAGACTCTATTTCCCCAGCGCAAGCCTTTTCGGTCTTTCGTCTTTAAAGACGCCTTGGTGTTGCGAATAGATCGCAATTATCGGGCAGATAACTGCCGATTTGTTGTCTTATCATGAATGAAAGTACAAAATAATCTGCTCGAAAATCGGCCGGAAATTCGCGGCCCTGCTGCTATCGTGGCGGCAAACCGGAGCAACCGGAAACAAGAATGAGGAAAATCCCAGTCGTGACCGTCAAAGCCATCAAGCCCGCCCTGCTCGCCCTGTTCCTCGCCGCCCCCCTGGCGGTATCGGCCCAGCCTGCCGACCAGCCTCTTTTTAATCAAAAGGGGGCGGCCCCCAATCCCACCGCCAACCGCTACAAGGAAGTTCCCAACTTCTTCAAAATGCCGCCCGGCCGGCAGATGGGCTCGTCCAGCGCCGTGTTCGGCGACAGCAAGGGCCATATCTGGGTGGTGGATCGCTGCGCCGCCAACTCTTGCGTCGACTCCAAGCTCGATCCCGTCATGGAGTTCGATGCCAACGGCAAGTTCATCAAGGCCTTCGGCGCTGGTCTGCTGCAATTCGCGCACGGCATCTTCATCGACAGCCGGGACCATATCTGGGTGACCGACAATGTCCCGACCGCGGGCAAGGGCGGCAAGGGTCAGGTGGTGCTGGAGTTCGATACCAGCGGCAAGCTCTTGCGCACCATGGGCAAGGTCGGCGTTGCCGGCACGGCTCCGAATGGCTTCACCGAACCCAATGCGGTGCTGATCGCGCCCGACGGCAGCATCTTTGTCGCCGAAGGCCATACCAAGGATTACAAGGGCCATCCGCACGTCATCAAGTTCGACAAGGATGGCAAGTTCATCAAGCAATGGGGCACGCCGGGCAACGGCCCCGGCCAGTTCGGCATGCCGCACTGCCTGGCGATAGATTCCAAGGGCAATCTCTATGTCGGCGACCGCGACAATAACCGCATCCAGGTCTTCACCCAGGACGGCAAGTTCCTGGGCCAGTTCACCCAGTTCAGCCGGCCCAGCGGCATCGTCATCGACAAGAATGACATCATGTATGTTACCGACTCCGAGTCCAAGAACAAGAACGAGTATGGCCACCACCCGGGCTTCAAGCGCGGCGTGCGCATCGGCAGCGTCAAGGACGGCGTGGTGACGGATTTCATCCCCGACACCTGGCCCAATCCCGAAGACAGCCCCACCAGCGGCGGCGAAGGCATCTGGGCCGACGGCAAGGGGGCGGTCTATGTCGCCCAGGTCGGGCAGAGAAGCGTGCTGAAGTTCGTGAAGAAATAGCGATCTTCTCGCCCTTTCCCTTCTAGAGGGGGAGGGCGAGACCTTATGCGCGCGGAATGATCGCGCCGGGCTGGGCAACCACCTTGGCCGCCATCGCCAGGCCCGCCTTGGCGGACTCCTGGGCGCTTTGGCCCTTCAGCCGCGCCGCCAGATAGGCGCCGTTGAAGGAATCGCCGGCGCCCGACGTGTCCACCACCTTCACCGCCTGGGTCGGCATGGCGACGATCTCATCGCCCACGCGCAGCCGGCAGCCATCCTCATCGCAGGTCAGCGCGATCTCGCCTTCGGTCAGGGTCATGGTGAAGCGCACTTGTTGGTCCGGATCGTCCATGCCGTACATCAACTGATAGTCCTGCCGGCTGGGCAGCAGGATGGAGGAAATCTTCGCCATCGCCTCGAACATGTGGCGGGCTTCGTCCATCGTTTCCCACAGGGCGGGCCGGATATTGGGATCGAAGGCGAGCTTGGTCTTGAGCGTGCCGAAAAGCTCGATGGCGGCAACGCGGTCGGCATGGGTCAGGATCGCCATCGAGATGCCTGAGACATAGACCAGGTCGGCCTTGTTCAGCAGCTCGGCGGCGCCGGCGGCCAGCAACAGCCGCAGCCATTCCTTGGCCGGCGTCTCGCTGCGCCAGTAATGGAATTTGCGGTCGCCCCTGGCATTGGTCTCGATCAGATACAGGGCAGGGCGCTGGCCGGGGATGCGGAATACCAGCCGGTCATTGATGCCTTCGCTGCGCCAGGTGCCGACCATGGCGTCGGACAGGCTTTCGTCGCCGGTGGCGGTGAGAAACGAGACCTCGATCGAGGGATCGCTGCGCTTGAGATAGACGGCGGTGTTGTAGGCATCGCCGGCAAAGCCGCGGCGCAGATGCCCGTCCTCGACAGGACGCAGCTCTACCATGCATTCGCCGATGGAAATTGCGGTGGTCATGACGCAAGGCTCCGGGCTTCACGCGCCAGGGCGGCGGCGCGCACAAAGGCATCCTTGGCGTTCAAATCCGACGGCACCATCCAGGAGCCGCCCACGGCGATGACATTGGCAAGCGACAGATAGGAACCGATATTGGCGGGCGAGATCCCGCCCGTCGGACAGAATGTCACCTGCAGGAAGGGGCCGGCCAGGGCTTTCAGGGCCGGCGCCCCGCCGCTGGTTTCGGCGGGAAAGAATTTGAAGGTGGTCAGGCCCAGCCCCAATCCCATCATGATCTCGGAAGCGGTGGCCACCCCCGGCAGCACCGGCACCATGTGGTTCCGGCTGGCCTGCACGACCTCCTCGGTCAGGCCGGGGCTGACCACAAAGCGGGCTCCCGCCTCGGCCGCCTGGCGGAACTGGCCGGCATTAACCACGGTTCCGGCACCCACCACGGCCCCCGGAACCTCCTCGGCAATGGCCTGGATGGCCTCCAGGGCGACCGGGCTGCGCAGGGTGACTTCCAGGATGTCCAGCCCCCCCTCTACCAGTGCTTTGGCCAGCGGCACGGCATGGCCCAAATCCTTGATGACGATCACCGGGACCACCCGGGTCGCCTTCAATTTTTCCAGGAATTCCATGGTCATGCCCCCTTGTCCATGTGTGGTTTATAACGATTGTGTCCGTGTACGGATAGCCCGCAAAAAGCCTGTAAAATATGGCTTTTTTGCCGCCGCCGCCCGCCGCCGCTGTGTCCTTCGCCGGCCTTGCACGCTATGCTTGGGCACCCCATCTAGGCTGTGTCATGGCAGGTCTGACACTCACCCCCGAAATGCTCGAAGGCGCGTATGAATATCTGCGCGTCAGCCCGCCTTTTTCGGCCTGGGGCCTGCCGCATGCCGATCATGTCAGCTTCCGGGTGATGGGCGCCAAGGATCGCTATGGCCATTTCCGGGGCCGCCACCGCAAGGCGCGGGGCGACGATTTCAGCGAGATCGCGATCTCCGCCGGGCTTGTGAAGACCACCGATCTGCTGCTCTCGACCATGGCGCATGAGATGATCCATCTCTATCAGGATGAAACCGGCACGGCGCGGGGCCATCACAATCCCAGGTTCCGCAAGCTGGCCAAGCGGGTCTGCCGGATCCACGGCTTCGATCCGGAAAGCTTCTAGATCGCTTTCTCGTAAAGCCGATAGGTCTTGTAGGGAACCCCGCCCACCATCTCGATCACATGGCGCACCTTGTCGTTGCGCTCCAGGATCCAGCTCAGCTCGCTGGCTTCCACGCCGCGCGAGAAGTTGAACTCCCGCACCGAATGAATGACCGACAAGGCCAGGGCCGCGCCGATCGGTGACGCCTGCAGCGCCTTGCGCACGCCCATCATGGGCATGCGCGCGGTCCTGGGCCGCTTCACCTTCATGCGCCACAACAGCTTGATCCAGTTGAAGGGGAACAGCCGCCCCTTCATGTCGCGGATGGCCTCGTTGAGATTGGGAAAAATGGCGGTAAAGGCGGCCGGCTGTCCTTTATATTCGGCGATGGCAACATCGCCCGGGCGCAGCAGCAGCTTCAAAATCCTCGCAAGATCGTCGATCTCCGCCTTGGTCATGGGCACATAGCCCCAATTGTCCGACCAGGCATCGTTGATGATGTCCAGAAGCATGGCGACTTCGTCGCGGAAGCGGTGATCCATATGGATGTTCCGCAGTGTCACCTCGCCGCCGCGCAGGGCCCGCGCCATCAGCTTGTCCCATTTCTGCATCGACGCATCGGGCCCATAGGCATAGGCGATCAGGTCCTCGACCTTGGCATAGCCGGCATTTTCGATGCGGCCGGCATAATAGGGCCGGTGATGGTTCATCATCACATAGGGCGGGCTGTCGAAGCCTTCGACCAGAAGCCCAGGCTGATCCCAAAGGCAGAAACTGACCGGCCCAATGGCGCGCTTCATGCCTTCGGCGCGCAGCCAGCTTTCGGCGGCCTGGAACAGCGCATCGAACACCGCCTGGTCGTCGATCGCCTCGATGAAACCAACATGGCCGGTGGCGTCGCGATAACGTTCCTGATGCAGCCGGTCCACCTGGGCGGTTATGCGCCCCACCGTCTCACCGGCCCGGCGGGCGAGGAAGAATTCCGCCTTGGCGTGCTGGAAATAGGGATTGTGCCTGGGATCGAAATGAAAGCGCCGTTCCAGCAACAGCGGCGCCACCCAATGCGGATCCTGGGCATAGATGCCGTAAGGCAGATGGTGGAAGGCGTGCCAGTCCGCCTTGGTCCTGACCGGGACGATTTCGACGGCGGCGCTCAAGCCCTGAATCCCTGGTTTAAAAGGCCGCGAACCATAGCCTCGCAAGGCCCGATTTGATAGGAAGCAATTGCCGCATTGGCGCGGCATGAGCAGGTCATGGGGCACAAGACTATCCTGATCACCGGCGCGTCCAGCGGCATCGGCGCCGCCCTGGCGCTGGTGGAAGCGCGCCCTGGGGTTACGCTTATGTTATGGGCGCGCGATGAGAAACGTCTCGCCGGCGTCGCGGCCGCGTGCCAGGCGCGCGGCGCCGATGTGCAGACGGAAATTTTCGATCTGCGGGAAATCGGCGGGCTGGCTGCGAAACTGGCGGCGGCGGATGCGGCCATCCCGATCGACCTGGCGATATTCAATGCCGGTCTTGGCGGCACGGCATCCGACAAAAACGCGGCCGAGCTGCCCGACAGCGCCCGCGCCGTGGCGGAAGTCAATTTCGTCGCGCCGGTCGTGGGCGCCAATGCGCTGGCCGAAGCCATGGCCGCACGCGGCGCCGGCCATATCGTGCTGGTGGGTTCTATCGCCGAATCCTATCCCCTTCCCATGGCGCCCACCTATGCCGGGACCAAGGCCGGACTTCGCATCTTCGCCGAGGCGCTGCGTCTCAGGCTGGCGGGGCACGGCGTGAAGGTAAGCCTGGTGTCACCCGGCTTCATCGACACGCCGATGAGCCGCAGCGTCAACGAACCCAAGCCGTTCCTGATATCAGCCGATCGGGCCGCGGCGATTATCAGCCGCAAGATCGCGCAAGGCGCGCATACCATCGTGGTGCCCTGGCAGTTCCGCATTATTCGCGCAATGACGGAATTTCTGCCCCGCTTCATCCTGCACCGGGCGTTGACGCACTCATGAATGCGCCCGAACTCGCGCCCGAAGCTGGCCTTTTCAAGCGGCTGAAAGCCAGCCGGGCGGGCCGCATCGGCCTCAAGCTCCTGCAATGGGGCATCCCGCTGACGCTGCTGGCGGTGATCGGCCATCGCCTCACCCTGCTGGGCTGGCGTGACATCTGGGCGGCGCGCCCCGCCAATCCCGGTTTCTACCTGCTGCTGGCGGCGCAATTCTTCCTGCAGCCCCTGGGCGACTATCTGGTCTATCGCAATCTGTGGCGGGAAAACCGGCCGCCCCTGGCCGTCATCCTGCGCAAGCGGCTGATGAACACCTTCATGCTGGATTATTCCGGCGAGGCATTCTTTTTCCTCTGGGCCAAGCGCCACCTCAATCTGCCGCGCGGCCTGTTGGTCCATGCCATCAAGGATTCTAACATCCTGTCGGGCGGGGCCGGGCTGACCATGGTCTATCTGCTGCTGCTTCTGCTGCTGGCGACGGGGGGCTTGCGTGTACCGGCGGCGATGGGCGCCCATGCCTGGATTTATGTGCTTGCGGGGACCGTGCCGCTGGTCCTCTCCGCGGTGCTGATCCTGGGCCATCGAAAGCTGACGGCGCTCGGCCGCCGCCAGATCGCCGCCACCTTCGGCATTCATTTCTGCCGTGCGGCGCTGGTGCTGGCGGTGGAGTTCGGCCTGTGGGAGCTGTCCGGCGCCCTGCCAACGGCCATCGCCTCCCTGCAATTCGTCACCTTGCGGCTGGTGGTGACGCGCCTGCCGCTGGTTCCCAACAAGGATCTGATTTTTGTCGGCGCCGGCATCGCCACGGCGCATCTCGCCAAGATGACGGTCACGCCCGTCGCCACCGTTCTGGTTATTCTGGCCGCCGCCGACCTGATGCTGGCCGGAACTGTCGCGGCGATCACCTGGACGCTTGCGCCCCGGAGCGAATGGCGGACGCGATGAACCGGCTGCTGCGTTCGCCCCTGTTCTGGATTCTCGCGGCCGCGGCGGGGCTTCGGTTTGCCGGATTGGCCTGGGGACTTCCCGCAGCGGACGGCTGGGACGATGACGGTTTCGCGCCCCGCAACTTCCTCACCGCCCTGGCGCTGACCTGGAAATCCGGCTCCTTCTTCACCTATCCGCCGCTGCATGCGCTTGTGCTGGCGCTGCCGTCCTTGCCGGTCGCGGCCTGGGCGCTGGCGCATGCGCCGTCCCTGGGGCCGCACGATGTCATCATGACCATCACCCAGCCGGTATATATGACCATTTTCGCGGTGCTGGGCCGGCTGATCAGCCTGGCCATGTCGCTGGGCATCATCTGGACCGTCGGCGAGATGGCGAAGCTGGTGGCGGGCCGGCGCGCGGGCCTGTTCGCCGCTGGCGCGACGGCGCTGAACTTTGCCCTGACCTATTACGGCCAGGTCAGCAATCTGGATGTGCCCTATCTTTTCTGGGGGCTGCTTTCGCTGCTCTGGTTCATGCGGGCAGTGGCCGATGAAGCGCCGCGCCGGTTCTGGCCGGCGGCCTTGTTCGCCGCGGCCGCCGTGGCCACCAAGGACCAGGCCTATGCCCTGTTCCTGCTCAGCCTGCCGCTGTTCCTGACCGCATGGTTTGCTGGCGAGCGCTGGCCGCGCGCCCATGCGGCCCAGGTCGTCAGGCATCTGCTGCCTGCAGCCCTCGTTGCGCTGGCGCTGCTTCTGCTGCTGGACGGGGCGATCACCAACCCGAGCGGCTTTGTCCGGCGCCTGGCATTCCTGACCGGGCCTGCCAGCCGCGACTATGCCGAATATGCCGCCGGTTCCGCCGGCTGGCCGGCCCTTGCGGGCGACATGCTGCGCTATTTTACCGCCAATTATGGCCTGGCGACACTGGCGCTGGCCGTCGGCGGTTTGGTGTTGCATTGGCGCCGGGCTCAGGGGCCCGCGCGGCTGGCCGGCCTTCTGCCCGTGCTGGCCATCGCCTCATTCACGCTCTGCTTCAACTTCATCGCGCTGCGCACAGACGACCGTTTCCTGATGCCGCAGGGCGTGCTGTCAGCCTTCTATATCGGTCTTGCCGCAGAGGCCCTGGCCTTTGCGGCGCATGACCGGCTGCGCCAGTCCGGCCGTGTCTTCCTGGCGGTGACGGCGCTGCTGGCCCTGCACTGGTGCATCGCCATCCATGCCGCCATGCTGCAGGACCCCCGCTATGACGCCGAGGATTGGCTGGCCGCCCATGCGCGGCCCGGCGACGCGATCGAGATCTATGGACAGAACTGCTTTCAGCCGCGCTTCCCCGGCGATGCCAGGGTCTGGCGGGTGGCGGCTGGCCCGCTCAATCTGCGCAATCCGCTAGCCGGGGTCCAGGAATTGCGCGAGCCCTATTTCGTGCCGCGCAATCCCCGTTTCATCGTCGTCAATCTGGCCTGGGCGCGGCGCTATCTTAGGCCGCCGGTGCCCCTGAGCGGCGGTCATATCTATTCCGCGCTTCAGCAGCGGGATTTTCTCAACGCCGATGCGCGACTCTATTTCGCGGCACTGGCGGGCGAGAAGCTGCCCTATCGTCTGGCCCATGCGGCGGCCTATAGGGGCCTCTGGCCGGTCGTACATATCCATGACAGTCTGGATGAAACCATCTGGATATTCGAACGCGCGCGATGACGGCCCAGCGCATTCTGATCTGCCTGCATGATTTCTACCGCGGCGGCACCGAACGGATTGCGTTGGGACTGGCGCGCGACTGGATCGAGGCCGGGCGCGATGTCACCATCCTCTGCGGCAGCCTGGCGGGCGGATTGCGCCCGCAGGCCGATCCCCGCATCGCCGTGATAGGCCTCGATCCGCCAGTGGAACGGGGTTTTCTTTCACGCGACCGGCTGGCGCGCGCGATGGCCAGGCGGTTGCCGGCGCTCAAACCCGATCTGGTTTTCCTGCCGGGTAATTTTCACGCCCTGCTGTCCAATCGCCTGCGGACGGCGACACATGCGCCCATCGCCCTGAAAATCTCCAATCCGCCTTTTCCCGCAGGTTTGCCTCTTGGGGCTTTTGGATTTCGCTGGGTGACCCGCGGCGTGTCCGGCTTCGCCGCCATGAACGGAGGCCTGATGCGCCAGCTTCAGGCCATGATGCCGGACCGGCCTGTCGTGACCCTGCACGATCCGGTCTATGTCAGGCCCGTGCCGCCGGACCGCAGACTTGGAAATCACATCCTCTGGATCGGGCGGCTGGAGCCGCAGAAAGATCCCCTGCTGGCGCTGGAGGTGATGGCGCAGGCGCCCGGTCTGCGCCTGACCATGCTGGGCGAAGGCGGCATGCGGCGCGACGTGGAACAGCGCCTGCGGCAACTGCGGCTGGAAGATCGCGTGCAGCTTGTCGGCCATGTCGATGCGATCGAACCTTTCCTCGCCCAGGCGGACGCGCTGCTGATCACCTCGCGCTATGAGGGTGGCCCCGCCGTGGCCGTCGAGGCCCTGGCCGCCGATGTGCCGCTGGTCAGCACCGACTGTTCCTTCCTGTTGCAGGACCTGATCGTGGGACCCGAAGCGGGTGTCATTGTGAGGGGACGAAATCCCAAGGCCCTGGCGCAGGCCCTGATCGGAACACTGGAGCATCCCGCCGCGCCGGGCCGGCGCCCGGCGCTGGCGGCGCCGTTCGAGCCGGGCGCCTGCGCGAGAGCCTATCTGCAATGGTTCGACAGCCTCCATGGATAGGACCCTCTATCGAAGCCTTTTGATTTTGGCAGGGGTGACGGTTGTCACCGCCTGGTTCAGCAACACCTTCTATTTCCCGGACGAGCACTATCAGGTGCTGGAGTTCATGGGCCACAAGCTGGGCCTGACGCGGGCATCCGATCTGCCCTGGGAATTCGAAGCCCGCATCCGTCCCTGGTTTCAGCCCCTGGTTTACTACGCCATCGCCAGGCTGATGATGCTTCTGTCCATCACGGACATGTTCGACATCGTTTTTGTCTTGCGGCTGCTGACGGGCCTTTTTTCGCTGGCCGCGCTGGCCGCCTTTGCAAAGGCGATACTGCCCACCATTGCGGGCGAGGACGAGAAGCGCGCCTTCCTTGGCTATCTGCCGCTGTTCGGCTTTCTGCCTTATCTGTTTGTGAGGACCTCGTCGGAAACTTTTTCCGCCGCCTTTTTCGCGCTGGGGCTGGCGGTGGCGCTGGGTCAAGCAACCGCCTCGCGCCTGGCTCTTTCAGGACTGCTGTGCGGCCTGGCCTTCGAGGCCCGTTATCAGACCGGATTGATGGGCCTGGGTCTTTTCACCTGGCTTGTATTTGTCGTTCGCACGCGCATCGGCGGCCTGGCGGCATTTCTGGGCGGCGGGCTGGCGGCGCTGGCAGCCGGCGCGCTGGCTGACCGCTGGGGATATGGCGCCTGGGTTTTTCCGCCGCTTGGTTATGTCGATGTCAATCTGGTGCAGGGGGTGGCGGCCCACCGCTTCGGGCGCGAGCCGGTCCTGGCCTATCTCTTTCTGCTGCCCGCGCAGATCTGGTTCGCGATAACCCTGGTGCTGATGGCGGCGATGGCGGCGATGTGGGTGCGCAATCCCCGCCATCCCGTGACATGGGCCAGCCTGCCCTTCTTGCTGGCGCATGTCGTCATCGCGCACAAGGAGGCACGCTTCCTGTTTCCGCTGGCGATCCTGGCCAGCGCGTTTCCTGTGCTGGGATTTTCGCCGCGTCTGCCGCGCGGGCAGAAATTCTTCACCCGCCTGTGGGGCTGGCGCAAAAGCCTGGCGGCGAAGGCGGTCACCGCCATCTCGGTCGCGGCGATGGTCTATTTCGCGCTCTATCCTTTCGGCGTGCGGCCCCACATGCCGATGGCGCAATATCTCTATCGGCATGGAGCTGGGCCGATTTACAGCCTGAAGGCGCCTTTCCAGTCCTATCCGCTTTACCGGCCGGCGGGCTTCAAGTCGGACCAGGTGACCCAAAGCCAACTGGCCAGCCTGCTCGACAAGGGCCCGCTATTGCTGATGACGGACCAGCCTGTGCCGCCGGCGCTGCTGCCGGCGCTGGCGCCGGATGCCCATGCCACCTTGCTCTATTCCGAATTTCCCCTGGCGCGCTTCGGTTATGGCCAGGCGGGGGCGGACTATATCGCCGGCTACACGGACTTTGCCAAACGGCACGGCTTCCTGAAGCTGCTGCCGCTCTATTGGTACACGCTCTACCGCGTGGAGCGCTCGGCGACGATCCGCTCATAGATTTCGAACAGTTTTTCGAAATGCTGTTCGACATTCAGCACCTGGGCTTCGGCCGCGGCCAGGGCGGCCCTGGACTGGGCGGCGCGGTCGCCGGCCAGCAGTTTCAGGATCGCGCGTGCCCCGTCTTCCGCGTCGCCGGCGCGATAGGTCTCGGCATAACCTTCGCCGGCAAAGGTGGCGCTGGCGCCCGCGTCCGGAACGATCAGCGGCGTTCCCGAGCAAAGCGCCTCCGCCAGCACCAGGCCGAAGGTCTCGGCCGCCGAGCCGTGGATCAGGGCGTCGGCGGACGCCATGACGGTGGCAAGCTGATCGGAGTCATTGATTTGTCCCGCGACATAGACATTCCGCGCGTTCTGCGCCCAGCGCTCCACCCAGGCGCGCAGGAAGCCGTCGCCCGCGATATAGAGCCCGATCTTGCGGGTCGCCTGCGCCCTGGTCACCGCCTGGATCACGGTGCGCAGCCGCTTTTCGGGATGGTGACGTCCCACAGCGATCAGAAGCGCCGCGTCTTCGGGAAGGCCGCAGGTCGCCAGCATTTCGCGCCGCGCCGTGGGATCGCAGAATCCGGCCGAGAATTTGCTGCGCTCCACCCCGAACGGCGCCACCTGGATATTCTCCAGCCCGAAGCCGGAAAAGCGTTCCTTCAGCGCCGGATTGGTGACAATGGCGGCGTCATACTTGCTGTTCAGCCGGTTGAGATAGTTCCAGAAAAATCCGAACAGCCGATCCACGCGCTCGGGCCCCAACAGGCCGCCCAGGAAGGTCTGGGGATAGACCGCGACCGGATCGGCATGCATGAAGAAGACCTTCACCGCCTTTCCTGGCCAGCGCGCCGCCAGCCATCCGCCCCGCCAGGGCGAGGAGCCTTCCACCAGATCGGGCTGAAGCTCGTCCAGCGCCCGCCATACCTCGGCGGCGCCCCAGAACATGCGATAGTTGCGGTCGAATGGCAGGTGCGGGCTGGCGATCCAGGCGATGGTGCCGCCATGCGCCTTTTCGATGCGGGTTTCCGCCCCCGGCGCAATCACCGTGAGCTGGTGGCCGAACTTGTCCGCCAGCGCCAGCTTCTGGTTAATGTAGCGGCGCACGCCTCCGCCTGTCGGCGAATAGAACTCGCATACATCCACGATTTTCACGAAGAAGCTCCCAGCAGCGCACGATAATAGCCCAACATCCGCGCCATGGTCTCGTCCCAGGAAAAGGTCAGGGCGCGCGCACGTCCCGCATCGCCCATCCTGCGGCGGAAGGGGGCATCCTCGATCAGGCGCATGATCAGTTCGGCAAAGGCGGCCGGACTGTGGGCCGGCGCCAGATACCCTGTTTCACCGGCGACCACCAGCGAGCGGCTGCCGGTGGCATTGGCGCAAATGCAGGGCAGGCCCGACGCCATGGCTTCCAGGGTGACATTGCCGAAGCTTTCGCTGTCGCTGGGAAAGACGAAGATATCGGACGAGGCATAGGCCGTCGCCAGATCCTCGCCGCTCAGGAAGCCCGTGAAGACCGCCTTGGGCACTGCCGCTTCGGCAAAGGCCCGGTCGGGCCCGTCGCCCACGATCACGCCGCGATAGGGCAGGTCGATCCGCTGAAGCGCGCCGGTCAAAGTGTCCAGCCGCTTTTCCCGCACCAGGCGCGAGACATGCAGCACCACGATCTCGTCCGGGCCGATGCCGTATTTCTCGCGCCAGGCCTTGCTGCGCTTGGATGGCGCGAAGCGCTCCGTATCGATCCCGCGTGGCCAGAACTTGAAATTGTCCTTCAGGCCGTCCGCCAGCAGTGCCTCGCGCACCGAGCGGGACGGCACATAGACCTCGCGCACCTGGCCATAGAACCAGCGCAGATAGCGCTTCAGCGGCTTTTCCAGCCGCGCCAGGTACCAATAGTGTTTCAGATAGGTCTCGTAGCGGGTGTGATAGCTGGCGACAGCAGGAATATTGTGCTTCCGCGCCAGCTTCAGCGCCGCCAGTCCCAGAAGGTCGGGCACAGCTATGTGGATCAGGTCCGGCTGGAAGGCGAGCAACCGGCTTTTGGCCTCGCGCCCCAGGCCGAAGGCCAGCCGGTATTCGGTGCGGCCGGGAAGGGGCAGGGATGGCACCGGGATCAGTTCGCCCTCATGGACCAGAACCGCTTCGGGCCCAGTCGGCGCGAATACCTTGACCTCGACACCCTGCCGTCCCAGCCATCCGACCAGGCGATTGAGCGTGAGCGCCACGCCATCGGCGATGAAATTATAGGAACTGGTGACCAGCGCGACCCTTAAGGGGCGGTCACCAACGTCACGCACCGCCTGCTGCACGCCTTATTCGGCGCCGCGGCGCAGCTTTTCCAACTGCCGTGCCACCACCGGAACCGTTTCCAGGATCTGTTCCTCGGTGTGATTGGCGGTGAGGAAGAAGCGCAGGCGCGCCGTGGTGGCCGAAACCGCCGGACGCACGATGGGCTGAACCTCGATGCCGCGCTGGAGCAGGTTGGCGGAAAGCGCCACCGCCAGCTTGTCATCGCCCACGATGAGGGAGGCGACAGGCGATTCCTCATCGCCACAGACAGTCAGGCCATGCTCACGCGCGACGCTGCGGAAGAAACGGGCCCGCTCCCGCAGGCGGCGCGGGCGGTGCGGCTCGCGCTCCAGTATGTCCAGGGCCGCGATGGCCGCCGCCGTATCGGCAGGCGCCAGGCCGACGCTGAACACAAGCCCGGGGCACAGATAGCGCATATATTCGATCAGGCCGCGGTCGCCGGCGATATAGCCGCCGCTGGAGGCCAGGGTCTTGGACAGGGTGCCCATATAGACATCGATGCTGTCCACCGGCAGGCCAGCGGCTTCGCAGACGCCGCGGCCGGTATCCCCGACGATGCCGAAGCTGTGGGCTTCATCCACCATCAGCAGCAGGTCGTGACGTTTCTTGGTCTCCACCGCGCGCTTCAGGTCCAGGATCTGGCCATCCATGGAATAGACGCCTTCGGCCACGATCAGCCCCCGGCGGAATCCGGACCGTTCCTTTTCCAAGGTCGCATCCAGCCCATCCCAGTCGCCATTCGGATAGGTGAAGGTGCGGGCGCCGGAAAGGCGGGCGCCCGTGATGATGCTGTTATGGGCGCCGGAGTCGTAGATCACCGCATCCGGCCGCGCCAGAAGGTGGGAGATCACGCTGACATTGGTCAGATAACCGCTGATCAGGATCAGGGCGTCTTCGGTGCCCAGGAAATTGGCCAGCTTGCGCTCTAGCTCGCCATGCAGATCGATCTGGCCGGCCACGATGCGGCTGGCCGAGGCGGAGGTGCCGTATTTGTCGATGGCATTCTTGGCGGCGGCGATGACGGCGGGATGGCCGTTCAGGCCCAGATAGTTGTAACCGGAAAAGCTGATGAGGCTTTTTTCATGGCGGCGGATGACGCTGTGGCTCACGCCGTCGCGCGGTTGGAAAAACGGATTGTCCAGACCGGCGGCCTGCATGTCCTCGACACGGCGGCGCAGCGCACGATAGCCCGCAAAATCGTCAACTACGCTTTTGCGCTTGGTCTGCTCATTTTCAGCCGGGGCCACCGTTTGTTCAGCGGCCGCAGAATGCGTCGTCATTGCCCCTCGATATGCTGTACGCGCCTGCTCCCCGCGACCGATTTGGCCGCAAACCGAAGCATAACGGGAAATCTGTATGCCACAACCTTCGCCATCACGGTAAGTCTCTATACTTGGACCCAAAAATCGATTGGTCCTGTATATTTCGCGCGACGCTTTGCAGGCTATAGGTTAATGTTAGGAGGTATTTCCCCGTTTCGCGCCAATCCCGACGTAACATTCGGTAGCATTTCTTTAGCGGTCCCCGCATGCGCCGCGCTGCCTGTACAGGCTTTAACCTGCGTCATAGTATCCTTGCAAAGGCCAGAAAAGCCGCCGGCCCGGGTTTCCGGCGTTGCCCAATTCTGCCATCTCGGTCCCTGGCCGCCTGACGGATTCGAAGAGCAAGCCATGCTTTCAGCGCAGCATCTGGTGAAGGCTTTTGCCGGCCGCCGGGTGATCGAGGATGTGACTCTCCAGCTCCGCCGCGGGGAGGTCGTCGGTCTGCTGGGACCCAACGGCGCCGGCAAGACCACCACATTCCAGATGTTGACGGGCATGATCCGCCCCGATGCAGGGTCTATCATTCTGGACGGCAACAAGGTCACCGCCATGCCCTTCTATGACAGGGCGCGCTTCGGAATCGCCTACCTGCCGCAGGCGCCCTTCGTGCCGCGGGGACTGACCGTGGAACAGAATATCCAGCTGGTGCTGGAAACCAGGCTGCCCGACGAGGGCCAGCGCCGCCAGGCGATGGCCGGCCTGCTGGAGGAATTCCGTCTTGGCGATTTGCGCCGCAAGAAGGTGGGCGATCTGTCGGGCGGGCAGCGGCGGCGCTGCGAGATCGCCATCACGCTGGCCTGCGAGCCCAGCTTCGCCATGCTGGACGAGCCATTTGCGGGCGTCGATCCGCATGCCACCGAGGAAATCGGCCAGATGATCCATCATCTGGCACAGCGCGATATCGGGGTGCTGATCACCGACCACAAGGCGCGCGAGCTGCTGGGCATCGTCGATCGCGCCTATGTGATCGAAAGCGGACGCGTCCTGGCGGAAGGCGATGTCGCCCAGATCGTCGCCGACCAGGAGGTGCGGCGCGTCTATCTGGGTGAGGAATTCCGGCTTTGACCGATATCGCTGTCGCCGGCGCGCCTCAAGGCCTGCGCGTGACCCTGGGTCATTTCCTGCGGGGCAAATATGCCCGCGGCTTCTTCCAGCGCGTCGCCAGCCAGGCTTTGGCGGTGATCGTCCTGATAGAGGCCATCTTCCTGGCCGAGCATTTTACCTGGGTCTTCCGCGACGCCGTGCGTCATGAGGCCGAACTGTCGGGAATCGCCCTCATCCTGGCCTGCACCTCCACCGAGATTTTCGATCTGGCCCTGGCGGTCGCCATTCTGTTCGCCGCCTATATGACGCTGTTGCGGATGCGCGAGAACCGGGAAATCTTGGTTCTGTTTGCGTCCGGGCTGGGGCCTTATCAGCTCGGCGTTCTGATCCTGCTTGTTTCACTCAGCGGCCAGTTGATCAGCACGCTGGGGTCTGGCCTGGCCGATCCCATGTCGCGCTATGCCCAGCGCTCCATCCTCTTCAGCTCGGAATTGCGCTCGCTGAAGAAGGGCGTGGCCAAAAATGAATTCTATTATTTCCCCTCCTATGTGGCCTATGCCCTGGAGCGGGTGGAAGGCGGCGCCCCGCCGCCTGTCGCGCCCGGCACCATTCCCGTGATCGATGCGAGCGGCGGCGCCAGGCCCCCTGCGACGGGCAAGGACCGCATCCTGTTCGTCTATCAGCAGATCGGGCCCGGTACCTCGCGCGTGGTGACGGCGGCGCAGGCGCGTCTGGACGGGCCGGATCGCAGTGGCCGCATCGTGCTGAATCTCAGCGACTTCACCTCGCACACTTTTGCCGAGCCCCAGGCCCTGGCAGCCGGGGGGCCGGCGAAATGCGACAACTGCCCCGAAAATCTGAAAGACACGCCCCCCATCAGCATGAAGGTGCGGGACATGAGCCAGTTGATGATGGTCGATCAGCTCCTGCCCTTCACCGCCCGCAGCAGCAACACGGTCGAGCAGACCCTGTTCGAGCAGCTTTTCGTGCCGGACACCCGCACGACCGAGGCGCGCACGGCGCAGATGCGGCTGCTGGCGGAGCGCTTCTCGCGCAGCCTGCTTGCCTTCCTGGCGCCGCTGGTGGCGCTTCTGGGCGTGGCTTTCACCAACCGGATGACCAACTGGTTCGCGCTGCCGGTTTCCTGCCTGGGTCTGATGGCGGTGAATCTGCTGTGTGAATCGGTGATAACCCATGTCGGCGCCACCAGCGTTGCGGGCGCGCTCCTGCCGGTTCTGCTGCTCTATGGCGGGTTCGCCTGGGCGATATTCTCGCTGATTGTCTGGCGGCACGCCGAATTCGTGCGCCCGCAACTGGGCCGCTCATGACCGCGCAGCGGGGCCCCCGCCCGATCTATCTCACGCCCTTCGGGCTCTATACCCGCTACATGCTGGGCAGCTATCTGCGCCACACCGTGATGGTGGCGGCGGCGCTGATGACGGTCGCGCTCACCATCGATCTGTGGCCGCAGGTGGCCCTGTTCAGCGGCGATCCCCTGGTCGTGGCTGTGGGAGTAATGCGGCTGGCCATGCTGCGCCTGCCGGACCTGCTGCCGCCCTTCGTGCCCTTCGCCGCCTTTCTGGGCGTGGTGTGGAGCGAAAGCGCCTTTACCGAATCCCGCGAGCGCCTGTTGATCTGGAACAGCGGTCGCTCTCCGCTATTCTGCCTGATGCCGGCGCTGTGCGCCGGGCTGGTGCTGGGCGCGGTTCTGTATGTGGTGGATGTCGTCGCCCGTCCCGCCGCGATCCATGTGCAGATGGCGGAGTGGCTGGGACGCGAAGGCATCCGGCTGGATCGCAGCCAGTCGGGCGGGGCGCACTGGGTCGCGCTGCCCGATGGACTGCTGCGTGCCGAGATCGAATATGGCCCGCCCCTTCGCCTGCACAATGTCACCATCTATCGCCTGGACAATGAGGGTCATCTTGCGGAAGTGAACAGGGCCGCCCTGGCACAGCCGATGGGCCAGGGCCTGTGGCGCCTGACACAGGGCCGCTACTGGCGCGCCAATGCCGCGGAGCGGGGCGATGTGGTCTCCACCGCCGGCAACGGCCAGGAAAAGGAAACGCCGTTCCAGAGCCGCACCATCGCCATGAATCTCAACGATCTTTGGCTGCGCAACCTGGGCCTGTCGCCGCAATATCTTTATGCCGAAGACCTGCGCGCCCTGGCGGGTGCCCCCATCATGTCACGGGATCTGTTCGGCTATCAGACCCGCCTGCACCTGGATTACGGCGAGGTGCTGTTTACGGTGGCGATGGCCCTGATGGGCGCCGCGCTGTCGCTGCATTATTTCGCCTATGCCACGCGCTGGTTCGCGCTGGTGACGGTGCTGCCGATAGGCTATCTCGCCCACTTCGCCTCCAAGGCCTTCATTCTGATGGGCGAGTTCGGCTATATCGCGCCCTTCTGGGCCGGCTGGCTGGCGCCGATGTTGCTGCTCGCGGGGCTGGCGCGGGTGATGCTGGTGCTGCAGAAAAAGCGCGGCCTGGGTGCGCGGCTGGGCAATACGCCCCACTTTAACGCCTGATCCCTGTTTTTCAGCTTTCGCCTGTTTGCTCGCGCTTGCGCGAGAAGGGATAGGCTTTCTATTTCTGGACAAGATGTTCGTGGATCGCCTTGCCGTTGGCGATATCGGTGCCGAAAATGTCCAGATCCGGCACCTTGGGCATCAGGCCGCCTTCCACGACATGCAGATAGACATAGGCCAGTTTCACCAGGTGATTGCCGATCTGCATCAGCGCCTGGGGCCTGTGCTCGTCATCCAGGGAAAGGGTCACCTTGCGCTCGGGCAGGGCGGCGATGCTGAAGCTCATCTTGCCCCGGTCCATTTTCACGCCATAGGCCAGCATGCGTTCGATGAAGTTCAGCGGCTGCTTGCTGCCGTCGATATTGAACTTGCGCCAGAAGGCCTCGACCGGCGCGGAAGCCGCCAGGTTGCCCTGGTCATCGAGTTTGGCGGCATAGACGACCGTGTTCGAATTGGGGGAACGCTGGATATAGAAGAGCTGGTTCGGTTCCTGCGGAACCCGGAATTCGGGCCGGACGCGCGGAATTTCCGCGCTTTCCTTGATCTCGCTGATGAAGTCGCGCGCCGAAGCCGGCGTCGCCAGCAAGGCCAGCACCATAACAAGCTTCTTCATGTCGCCGATAATTTGCGCAGATGTTCCGCAGCCAGCGCTTCGGCCTTTTTGGTATCGGCAACCACGCCGCCCAGGGTGAAGAAGGGATGGATCATGCCGGGAAAGCAGACATAGGTGGTCGGAACGCCCGCTTCCTTCAGCCGATTGGCATAGGCTTCATTTTCATCGACCAGGGGATCGAATTCCGCGGCGATGACCAGCGCCGGCGGCAGCCCCTCAAGGCTGGGCCGCAACATGGGCGACGCCATCGGATCCAGGCGGTCCTGATGGTCGGGAATGTAATTGTCCATGAACCAGTAGAGCGCCGCCGTGGTCAACATATAGCCCTTGGCATTGCGCTCATAGGATGGATAGGCCTTGCTCTGATCCGTCATCGGATAGATCAGCAGTTGGAACGCAACCGCGAATTCGCGCGAATCCAGCGCCATCTGCGCCACCACAGCGGCCAGATTGCCGCCGGCGCTGTCGCCGCCCACCGCAATCTTCGATGGATCGATGTTGAGCAGCTCGGCATTGTCCGATGCCCAGCGCGTCGCGGCATAGGCATCCAGCACCGCGCCCGGATACTGCGTCTCCGGCGCCATGCGATAATCCACCGACAGCACGGCGCATCCGCTGTTGACCGCCAGGCGGCGGCATGTCGTGTCGTAAAGCGCCAGGCTTCCCAGCATGAAGCCGCCGCCATGGAAATAGACCAGCAGCGGGCACGGCTTGCTGTCCTTGGTCGGACGATAGAAGCGCGCCGGTATGGGCCCATAGTCGCTGGGGATCGATAGTTGATAGGTGATCGCCACCGCCGGCTTTTCCGGCAACAGGGTCAGCCGCTGGCGTTCATAGGCCTGGCGCAATTCATCGGGCGAAAGATCGGTCGGCAGGTCGCCGGCCCGCCGGATAGCCAGTGCTGCATCGGGATGAAGTGGCATGGCGCGACTTTACGGGAAGGCCTGCCCCTATGCTAGGCTTATCCAAACGGGGAGGGCGGGGCGACCCGTCACAAATAATGATCATAGACGACGCCGGCGACGCCGCTCCGCTCCATCGCGGCCGGATCTTTGTTCTGGCCCTGATGGCGCTTTTCACCGCGGGCGCAGCCGTGTCCTTGCGCCCCGCCACCGCCGTGCATATGCGGATGGATTATCTTGACGCCCTGGACAAGGCGCGGGCGGGCGAGATGATCGGCACCGTTCTGGGCGCCGCCTTCGCCGGCTTCGCCATCACCCTGTTTCTGGTGAGCGCTGTTCTGGCGCGGGTCGGCTTCGGGCGTGCCCTGGTCGCGGCCGCAGTGCTGATGCCGCTGGGCTTCATCCTGGTCGGACATGCCGATGCGCTGGGCGTTTCCCCCTATCACGGTCTTTTGATCGGCATGGTGGTGCAGGGTCTGGGCTGGGGCCTGGTCGAGACCGTGATCAATCCCCTGACCAGCGCGCTTTATCCCGAAGACCGGGTCAGCCGGCTTTCCATCCTGCATGCCTGGTATCCCGCGGGTGTGGTGGCCGGTTCGCTGATCGGCCTGTTCGGCGATTCCGCGGGCCTGTCCTGGCGCTGGATGTATGTGCCGCTGGGCCTTCTCTGCCTTGTCTTCGGAATCATGGCGTTGCGTGAAAATCTGCCGGATGTCAGCCGGTCCACCGATGCGCCGGTCACGCCGGGCGAGATGATCAAGGCGACGCTCAAAAGCCCCGGCATTTTTCTATGGGTGGTGCTGATGATGTTCACCGCCTCGACCGAACTCGCGCCGGGTCAATGGGTGGATGTGGCCCTGTCGCAGATCGTCGGCATGCGCGGCATCCTGCTTCTGGCCTATGTCAGCGGGCTGATGTTCGTGATGCGCCATTTCGCGGGCCCGCTGGTCAAGCGCCTGTCCAATGTCGGTCTGCTGATTTTCTCCGCGGTCCTGTCTTCGGTCGGCCTTTATGGCCTCGGCCTTGCGCAGGATCCCGCGGGCGCCCTGATCGCCTCCACCGCCTGGGGCTTCGGCGTCTCCTATTTCTGGCCCACCATGCTGGCCACGGTGGCCGAACGCTATCCGCGCAGCGGCACCATGGTGTTCGGGCTGATGGGATCGGCCGGGGCGCTCTCGGTCTATATCGTTCTTCCCACCCTTGGCGTCATCTATGACCAGGCCAAGCTGGCGGCCGCGCATGGGGATGCACAGCTCGCCGCCACGGCCCAGGGGCAGCAATTGCATGACATTCTGACCGCGGCGGCGGCGGCCTCCTTCAGGGCCGCGGCCCTGATTCCCCTCTGTCTGGTGGTGATTTTCAGCCTGATAGCCCTGGCCGACCGGATGCGCAACGCAAAATAGCCATGTTTTTCAGGTGCTTATC